>NZ_CP083375.1 GCF_017488845.2 Ensifer canadensis | reverse complement strand
GAAAAACACCTTTGTAATTGTGTTGGATTGCGGATCGGGGTCGAATGCCTCAACCGTCGACGACAACGCTGCTAAGTGGTTCTATTCTTTTGCCGATTCCGACAAGTTGCGTAGCAGCTTGCGTGTCAAAATCCTTGTTAAGAAGACCGTCGATGATCGACGCATAGAGATCATGGTCGAAGATTCTCTGCGGGGCTTCCTGCTCGCCCTTACTTCCGGATTGCGCACCCGTCGAACGCCAATAGGATTCGCCCTTGAAGGGATAGGTTGGAAGATGCCGCCGTCTGGGTGTCCTGGAAAGACCGCCGTAAAGCTCGGACCAATCGACGGTCGCGCCGGCGAGCCAGGCTTGGACAAGCGCAGGGTAATTCCTGTCGTGGAGCAGATCCCCAATCGCCGGCCCGTCATACTTGACGTGCGATCCGATCTCCGCGCCGGTATCGGGCAGGCTCGCCAGCCAAGACTGCATCTGCTCCACGGCATCTCTCACTCCGCCGACCAGCCAGGCGGCCCTATGGTTCATCGCTTCGCGGCCCGTCTGCAACGTGAATGCGACGTCGAGAAGCGATGTCTCCACGCCGTGCCCATCGAGATGGTTTTTGAGATCCGTCACCTTTTGACGCAGACGGTCTGCGCTCTTGGCCGAAAGTACGAAGATAACGGGCGGCGGCTCTCGTCCCTCGATGGGCGAAACGTCCTCACCCGGATCGTCGGGCGCCTCCGCGATGATGACATGCGCGTTGGCTCCTCCTGCCCCAAAGGACGAGATACCTGCGATCCGGGGGGTCCTGTTCGCAGACGACCCGGAGCCGGATGCAAACGATGTCCACTCCCCCATCTGCTGTTGCACACGAAATGGCGTGTGACCGAAATCTATCTCGGGATTGCTGGCCTGCGCATGCAACGACGGCACCAGCTGCCGGTGTCGCAATTGCAGCAGTACCTTCGTGATGCCGGCAATGCCCGCCGCGCCTTCAAGGTGACCGATATTGGATTTGACGGAGCCGATGGCACAATGGACGGTATTCTTATCCAGTCTATTTCCGAAGTCGCCGAACACATCGCTAAGCGCTTGGATTTCGATGGGGTCGCCCAGCGCGGTGCCGGTGCCATGGGCCTCGACATAGCTGATATCCGCCGGCGTCACCCCGGCGCGTGCCATGGCGCGTCGCACCGTCTCGGATTGTTTGACGGGATTGGGTACGGTGTAACCGTGCGTCTTGCCTCCGGCGGTTATCGCCGTTCCTTTGATAACGCCGTAGATCGCGTCACCATCGTCAAGCGCCTTTGCCAACGGCTTGACGATCATGGCGCCGACGCCTTCGCCGTCGACGAAGCCGTCGGCACCTTCTCCAAAAGCTTTGCACTGATTGCCGGGAGACAACATCGTCATGGCGCAGAGTGCCTGGAAATGGACTGGATCCACCATCAGGCTGACGCCACCGACGACGGCGACCTCGCAGGAACCGCAGCAAATGCTTTCCACTGCCGTGTGCAGGGCAGTCAACGAAGACGAGCAAGCCGTGTCGACGGCCATGCTTGGGCCGAAAAAGTCCAGGCAGTAAGACACCCGATTGGCGATCGACCACAAACTGGGCTCTCCCTTGTTGTAGGAAGCATTGTTGGCCCCAACAAACACACCGACATTGCCGACCTTGCTCAATCCGCGGGGCGTATATCCTGCGTCCTCGATTGCGCGATATGCTTCCTCGAGGAACAAGCGCTCCTGAGGATCCATCCTTTCTGCATCTTTTGGAGAAATATGAAAAAACAGGGGGTCGAAGCGATCGATCTCATCCAGGAAACCGCCCCATTTCGTGTAGATCTTGCCGTCCTTGCCAGGCTCCGGATCGTAATAGTCCTGCCACCGCCAGCGTGACGCTGGAACTTCGCTTATGCAATTCGCGCCAGCGCTCAGATTGCGCCAGAAGCTCGCCAGATCGGGGGATCGGGGAAAACGGCAGCTCAATCCGATGATCGCAATGTCATTGGTGGAGACGTCAATGGGGACCTTCTTCAGGCCGGCCGGCTGTTTTTCACGCCTGTCGCCAGAGTGCTCCGGCCCCATGGCCATGTTCGTTGCGACAGTTTCGATTGTCCGTGCCGCAGGCGGCGCGTCGGTCCGCGCGACGGCATCCTCGGCGGCGATATGTTCCTGTAATCGCTGCCGCTGGCTTTTCAGAAGATGCTCGGCCAGCGCCCGCACGGTTTGAACCTTGAACAGTAGCGGGCTCGTTATGTTGTCGAAGTAGCGGCGCAGTTGGTTGGTGAGTTGCACGACGAGGATGGAGTCCAGGCCCAGCGCCTGAAAATGCTCGTCGACGGCAAGCTCCTCCGGTTCCAGTTTCAGCGTGTCGGCGACCAGCCGTTGGACGAATGCCATCGCGCGGTCCGAAATATCCTCGTCGGAAAGGCAGGCGACCATAGCGGCGACCTTTATGGGCGCCGGCTTTAATTGGGTCGGCGTATCGGCATCGGTCTTCGAGTGCCGGGACGCACCCAGAACGGCGCGATTGAGACCGTCGCTTTCCAGCACAAAGATCTGCTGACCGAGCCCATGCTCCTGTCGCGCCGGAAAGGCAAGTGCTTCCAACCCTTCACCGGAGCCGATGGCCGCCCAGGCCTCGGGAGCCAGAGCCGGACCTCCGGGAAGGCGCAGTTCGGCATCCGAACTCAGCCACCAGCCTGGCAACAGGCCGAAAGTAACGTGGCCGAGCAGATTGATGTCACTTACTTCGTTGACGACGACGATCCCAGAGCGCCGCAAGGTGGCTTTGATATTGCGCAATGTCTCACGTATGGACGGCGTCGCATGCAGCACGTTGGTCGCCAGCAGGACATCATAGTGGTTTTCAGCTATTCCCTGAACCGCCGGCGGCCTCGTAGCATCGAAAAGCCGAGTTCGGACAAAAGGATAGCGTTCTCCATAGTGGGTTTGTCCATGAATGAGAAACGCCTTGGAGATATCGGTATAGCAATATTCGGCGATGTTTTCCTGCCAAGGTTCCAGCCTTTTCAGCAGTCCAGATGAAGTGCCCCCGGTACCGGCCCCGACCTCCAGAAGCCGTAGCTTGACATCAGGCTGGCGACGTATCCGCGCCTGGACATAGGCAACGATCCGCTCGATTTGCACAGCGTTGAAATAGTCGGATACGGCATTGTTCTTGTAGATACCCTCCACAAACTCCATGCTACCGTTCGGGAAGATGATATCCGTGGCGGCGCGCTGTCCCAGCAGGATCTCTCTCAACCCTCGCAGGCAATGCTCCAGCAATTGAAGCTGCGCGACATATCCCGGCTCCCCGTCGTAGTCGCGAGCAAGTTGTGACCATTGCCGCCATAAGAGGTCTGTGCCGAGACCGGACTTCCGGCAGGAAAGATCGTTGCCAGCTCCCACGAGATAGTCCTCGGCGATGAGCATGCGATGGCTCTGCTCCAGCCATTTCACGTAGATGGAATCCAGCCCCGGGTGATAGCGGCGCAACTGCTCGGTCAATGCCTGCGCGCTCACGGCAACGCCCATTTCCGGTGCCAGACCGATATCTTGCAGGATCGCGAGCAGCAACTGCACAGCCAAGTCGCCGGTGCGACGCCGGAATGTCATGGTCGCCTGCGTCAACTCATCCACGTCGATCGGAACAACGGACGAAGGATCGGCGGACATCTCATCGGCCAGGCTCGGAATGGTTCTGGCATACTGCCTGATCAGGCCGGTGCCATCGTAATGCGAAAATGCAATCGGCTTCAGGGTCTTCAAATATGCCATTTGCGAACCTGGATAGGTAAGCAGGCGGTCTATCGCCCGCAGACCGTCTTCCGCACTGATGGAATCCAGCCCCGCGACCCGAGCACGAGCACGGTGCTGTTCGCTTGCGACGATGCCGACATCTCCCCAGTAGCCCCAGTTGATAACCTTGACCTGAAATTGCAGCGAAGCCGCGAGCTTCCTTGCGAAAACGTCAGAGAAAGCACAGCCCGAAGCATAATTGCTTTGCCCGGCGGATCTCGTAAACGCGTTCAGGGACGAGAAGAACAGGACAAAATCCAAAGGCTGCCGATTGAGGAGCGGCAACAAGTTGACGGATGTCTTCAGCTTGGTTTCATAACCCAGGCGGAATTCGGCCTCCCCCATCCCGGCAAGGCTTCGATCGGCCAACGCGATGGCCGTATGCACGAGGCCGTGGATGGCCCCAAAACGATGCATGATCTGCATGTAGGCGCGTTCGATATCCGCCGGTTCGCTGGCATCCGCTTGAATATAGGTGACGCTCCCCTTGCCGATGGCGGCGAGTTCGTCCAGATGCGCGTGTATCTCGTCATTCAGAGCGCGCCGTCCCAGCCAGACGATTTGTGCGCCAAAGTTTTCGATCAGATATCGTGACCACGTACGCCCCAGCCCTCCGGCACCGCCAATCACCAGATATACGCCGCCTTCGCGATAGGCGGGGGCGCTGGCCTCGTTCCCTTCGGCAACACTCAGGAGACGCTGCCGATACCACTGTCCACGACGATACACGCAAATATCGCCGTTGCTATCAATGGTTGTCGCCAGATGCTTTGGCAAGTCGCCAAGGAAACCGCTATGGGCATGGCTCGAGCGCTCGACATCCCAGAGGCGAACGGTCCAGTGTGGATATTCGCGAGCCAGGCAACCGGTCAAACCGACGACGCCAGCGTCGGAGACATCATTTTGCTCGTACGGCTCAAGTGCATAGGTATTCCGCGTCACCACGGTGAACGCCAGCGGCACCGCTTCAAAGCCGGCATCCAGCAGCAGCTTGATCAGCCTGAACAGAGCTATGATCCCCTGCTCCTGGCGGCCGATGATATAACCGGCAACCAAGTCGGGGTGATCGCTCTCTGCACCCATCCACAGTAGGTGCAACGGTCTGCCACCGTTTGTCGCTCGCGACCGTAGCGCGTTGGCGAATTTCTCGGTCAGGCCGTCAAAATTTCGCAGGTCCGGATGCCTATGCTTCAATTCATGGAGCTCTTCTTCTCTGGCTCCCAGTACCCACAACTCACCATGCAGGGCTCCCTCGGCAGTCCTTGCTGCGATTTGCTCCCATACGGGAGTCAGCGTGACTTCGCCCACTGGCAAGAGATACTCTCGTTTATCCGCATCATGGTCGCCCACCATGGTCTGCTTGTCGGCATCAACCGGATCTTGCCTGTGCACCGCAGAGGGCAACAACTCTGCTGCCGCCAAAGGCGGGGGCGAAGTGAGCGTCGCGGCGGCGACCTGCGTGCCGGGCAACCAATATACTTTGCCGGCAAAGGGGTAGGTGGGTAAGCTCATTCGTTTGCCGGAGGTGGCCGACAATTGACCCCAGCTGTCGGAACTTCCCCGCCCCCAGGCGATCAGATCCGTCAACGCGTTCTCGGTCAGCGGATAGTTGTCATAAGCACGGACGAGCACATCAAGGAGCTGCGGGTCGCTGCCGCCAAAGTCAGGGTCGTCCCAACTGACGACAATTCCGTACGAGGCCAGATCGACGGCGCCCTCTGTCAGGGCGACCTTCAGCTTGCCTCGAACTTCGGCTAGATTAGAGGCCAGAAAGGCCAACCTTTGCGGAAATGCTTCACGCCCGTGGCATAAGGTGTACGCTAGGTCCTGTAGCCTTAACTCCGCCTGCGCTTCGGCATTCGCCGATGACAGGAATTTCAGCAGATTCTCGACCATCTTTTTAAGCTCTGCCGGACGGCGGGCCGACAGTCCGATGGCCAAGGGCCTCTCGTCGAACACAATGGCGACATCCGCCGCACTGAAGGTTTCGGAAGGCGATTGTTCCAAGACAACGTGGGCGTTGGAACCTCCAAGCCCGAAGCTGCTGACACCGGCGCGTCTATGCGGCGCTGTCCAGGCCGTCGTTTGCGTTGGAAGGTGGAACGGGCCTCCAGTCAGTTCAAGAAAGGGGTTGAGCTGCTTTAGATGAACATTGCCCGGAATTTTCCGATGCTTCAGCATCAGTGCGGTCTTGATGAGGGCGGAAATACCTGCCGCAGCTTCAAGATGCCCGATATTGGCCTTGACGGAGCCCAAAGCGCAATGAGGCTCGGATGTTAGCTTGCCTTCGTTGAGTTCGGAGAAGGCCTTGACCAGTGCCTTGACTTCGATCGGATCTCCAAGTGCCGTTCCAGTCCCGTGGGCTTCCATATAGCTGACGCTGGAAGGGACGATGCCGGCGCGCCGATAGATATCGACGATCAACTGGCGCTGGGCGTCGGGATTGGGCGCAGAAGGAGAGCTAGAACGCCCGCCGTGGTTTTCCCCACTGGCCGCAATGACCGCCTCCACATGGTCGCCGTCCGCGATAGCCCGCGAAAGCGGCTTCAACACCACAACGCCGACGCCCTCCCCCCGACCAAAGCCGTCGGCGGAACTATCGAAAGTCTTGCAACGCCCATCGGCGCTCAACATGCCGGCGTCCTTGGCAGCGGCGGTGACCGCCGGGTTGGCAATCACGTTGACGCCACCGACGATCGCCATCTCGCAATTACCGCTCATCAGGCTTTCGCAGGCCCGATGTACCGCCACAAGAGAGCTGGAGCACGCCGTGTCGATCACTTCGCTAGGGCCTCGCAGATCGAACTGATAGGACGTGCGATTAGCGATCATGAAATGCGCTAGACCCAGATGTGATGCCGTTTCGGCTCCCAACTGTCCCAGCCAGAGGTCCCTGTAGTCACTCGTCGTGACGCCGACGAACACACCTACGCGACGCCGCGCCAGATCGCTGACCTTGTATCCCGCATCCTCCAGCGCATGCCAGGCGCTCTGAAGAAACATGCGAAACTGCGGATCCATGAATTCGGCTTCCATTGGCGTCAGCCCGAAAAATTGCGGGTCGAACAGCTCAATGTCATTGACAAAGCCTCCTGGCTGCGTCGCCGCACCATCAACATTGTCCTTCGCCCGCCCTTGCTCCCAGAGCGAGCGTCGTCGTCCGGACACCTTGCCGATCAGATCGCGATTGTCCGCCAAGTTGCTCCAGAATTCCTGAGGATTTTCCGAGCCCGGAAAGCGGCAGTCCATGCCGATGATCGCAATCTTATCCCTCGCCGCCGGCTGGCTCCTGGATGGGTCAGGCTTCGTTGGAGAAGCCCCCTGCGGCTCATCCAGCGTCAGGGCTTCCGGCTTTGAAGCTCTGTCATCAGTCAGCACGGCCGACAACGCTTCCCCATGTGCCTCCGCAAGATACGAACTTAACTCACCTAGAACAGGATATTCAAAGAACAAGGTCGGCTGCAGGATGAGGCCGAGACGCGTCCCTAGATCCCTCGCCAGGCTGATGAGGCTGATCGAGTCGTATCCAAGATCGAGGAACAATGCGTCCGCATCCATCTTCTCGACGGCGACCGTCTGCTGTTCCGCGATGATGGCCTTCAACACGGCGAGGACATTGGCTCCAGCATCCTCGACCCGTAAGGCACCGTCGGCACCTGATGCCTGCCCGGTTTCGCAAGCGCGTTCCGCTAACAGTGCGGCCGACAACGCATCCCCGTGCTCCTCTGCCAGATAATGGCTCAACTCGCCAAGTAGGGGATATTCAAAAAATAAGGTCGGCTGAAGGACCAGACCAAGACGGACTTCCAGATCTTTCGCCAAGCCAATAAAGCTGATCGAATCGTATCCAAGATCCAGGAACGACGCACGTGCATCCAACTTGTCCACGGCGATTGTCTGTTGTTGCGCGACGATGGCTTTCAGTGCAGCGAGGATATAGGTTTCCACGATCTCTGCCTCCTGTTGCGGGGCACTGCCCGGATGAATTGATTGCGCGCGCGCGGCGTGCAACGGCTCCTGGCCGCGTTCAAATGGTGTTCGCCCGGCAAAACGAGTGTTCAACGAATGAACGATCCGATTGCGGTCTCGGCCCGGAGCCACGAGCAACACGCTGTCTTCAGGAGCGGCAATGAAATTGCCATCCAGAGCGGCGGCGAGGATCTCGACCCCTTGCCGAGCCGTAAGCGTCTCGAGTCCCGTCTGTTCCAGCATCATGCGCCGGCGTTCCGGCGCCATGGCCATCCCGCCGTCAAGCCATAACGGCCAGGCGATCGCCAACGTGCCGCCTTGGCGTACGCCTTCCTTGACCTGCTTGTTTCGCCGCACGGAAAACTGATGGAGAAATGCGTTGGCAACCGCATAAGCCACCTGTCCGGGACTACCCAAGGCCGAAAGGGACGAAAACACTACGAAGAACTTGAGATTCAATGCCCGAGTTGCCTGATCCAGATGCAGACTGCCGTGGATCTTCGAGGCGAATACTGCCGATGCATCTTCAGCGACGCCACGGCGCATATAGGCATCGTTAACTACGCCCGCGCTATGGATGATGCCGTCGAGACGACCGTGACTGGCGAGGATCTGAGCCAAGCCTCGCTCCACGTCCTCAGCCTTGGCGATATCGACGCAGAGGTACTCAACAATGGCACCAGCGCGCTGCGCGATCTGCTGCAACTCCGGCAGGCCGGTGGGTTCAGAACTGCGGCCGCTGATGACCAGAGTGGCTCCGCTATTGAGGAGATGGCGAGCGACGTGTCGGCCAATCCCACCCATCCCGCCGATCAGCCAGACGATATCGCCCGGCGCGACGGAACGAATGCCACCGCCCTCGGCGGCAAGGGAGGTGCCCGCCGTTGCTGACAGATCGCCCGGATTGAACCGCCGCACCTGCCGCTGCCCTTCAAGCGGCAGCAGCACCTCTGGTTCGGCTATGTCGAGACTTAACACCTCTTGCCAAAGGCGCTGCAAATAGGCCGATGTCAGCCCATCATCCATCTCCTGAGGAGCGTAGAAGATCGTCGTGGCAGACAAGCGGCTATATTCGATCGCAGCGGTTGCCAGCAGTGCCTGCAGGCTGACCATCACGCCGTCGACGTGACTGTCGGGCAACAGCATCAACACATGCTTGGCGTAAGTTCCCCCTGCCTCGACAAACTCTTTGATCGCATCGAAGACTTGCGCATAGGCTTGTTCAAAGTGCTTGGCGTCGCCTTCGCTTTCAAGGGAGAGCTTGCAGAAGCGAGCAGTCGGGTCACGGCGACGCAATTCCTTCTGCAGGCAAGCGTCATCCTTCGGAAGAATGAAAAGCCGGTCGATGCTGGCGTCTTCCGCTGGCGGGCGAGCCAAGGCAAGAGCATTGCACCAGCTCAAGCTGCCCGTCACCAACCCTTTGGTGATCTCGGACTGATCCGCTCCATGATCGGAGCCGTGCCGCCCTTTGCCGCCCCATGGCCGGACAGCATATTGTTTGAAGACCGTAGCAGGACAGCCACGCTCGTCCAACAGATGGATATCGTAGACGGAAAATTCCGAACCTTTGCCGGATATACGCCGCTTTACCCATATGTAACCGCGGTCGTCCGGTCTGGCATGATCGATCAACGTACCAATGCCATAGGGCAAACGGTACGCATTCTTCTCTCCTTGGGCCGCAACCCATAATTCGACGGCACCAAAAGACGCGCTGAGAATGCCGGGATGCCAATAGAACGGCTTGCTAAGCCCCGCCGGCAACTCGTAGTAGGCAAGTGCTTCATCCTGGTTGAACTGCAGCCATTTGATCACCTGGAACTGCTCGTCGAAGTTCGAACCTGTCTCTACGAGGCCCGTCAGAGATGTCTGATCGAGTCGTCCGGACGTCCGTTGCCGGATCGCTGCGATATCGACGACATTGTCCGGTGCCGCCTCGGCATGATGATCCCAGCGGCCGCTGAAGTGCAGCACGCCATCGCCTTCCTCGTTGCCGCTGCTGATCTTGAAAGCCCGCTCCGGACCATCCGAAATCCGGATGGTCATTGGGGCAGGCCGCGCCGTCGCCTCATAGGGCGTCAGCCAGACGATGTCGCGCAAGATGGCCGATCCTGCAGCACCCGATGGCCCCTTGGCGGTGGCTACAAAGCGTGCCATTTCAAGGTAGCATGCCGCCGGAAGTATTTTCGCGTTGGCGATCTGATGCCCTTCAAGAAAGAACTCCTGGCCCTGGAACAGGCTGGTGAAGCGCCCTGTGCCTTCGCCTATCTGCTCGTGAACCAGCGGATGCAGATGTCGGCGCGCCTTTGCCTGGGCTGATCGACCGCCGCGCACCAGCAGCAGCAGACGCCCGCTGTCATCGAAAACTTCGATGTCGTAGCTCCGGCTCGAAGAAAGAGGCCTCGCTTCATTCCGCTCGTCCGGGCTCGGATAAATCCAGGCCCAGACGGTGTCAGGCAAGGCATCCAATATGGTCAGGCTGTCCATCGCATAAGGGACTGCCAGCTGCTCGTTCCCAAGGCCGATAATGTTGCCGATGTTGGCCTGCAGGACACCATCAGCCAGGGTCGGGGATAGCAGATAACCGGCATCCACGCCCTTCATCCCCTCGGGACGCTCGATTTTCGCCAGGACCTGGCCGCGCCAACGGAACAGCTTCGTCAGCCCCTGTTGACTACGGCCAAACTCGATGCCGAGTTCCTTGAACTTGCGATAACAATCGGAGCCAGCAATCTCCTCCGCCTGCTTGCAGAATGCCGAAGGATTCAGGACGCTGAAGGACGCGGAGCCATCTGCCCGTACGAGCTCCACCTGTCCGCTGCAATGTCTCTCGCAAGCCGTGAACTGGCCCAACGGATCAGCCGGCCGGCTTTCGATAACGAATTTGAAACGCTTGAGCGATGTATCGCCGTCTTGCGGCGGCTTCTCGTCACGATCCAGATGCAGGAAAACCTCTCTCGGCCCTGCGCCAAGGTTCAGCGCCTGCTGCCAGATGACGTTCCGCAGCACCACATGGGTGTCTCCGGGGAGAGCCTGCGCGGTTTGCAAAACCGACCAGCGCAGCATTTCCCAATAGACGACGGCCGGCAACCAGGGCTCGCCGTGGACCTTATGGTCCCTCAGAAATGGCTCCTGTCCGGTCAGTCGTTGAGCAAAACTGAAATCATGTCCTTGTTCATCAACGACCGGCTTCAAAGGCGGCCAAGGGTTTGACGGCGCAGCAACCATTTCCGGCTGCGTGTCAACCCAATAGGATTCCCGCGCGAAGGGATAGGTGGGCAAACTGACCCTATGGCACGGCTGGCCGTCCCATATGCCGGCATCGAGCTGGCCGCCCGCCACATAGCGACGCGCCCAATCCGCCAGATCCCGCGGACGGTTCTCGAACGCATCCTTCTTCTGCCCAGCGACCGGCTTCGATCCATCGCCGTACAAGATCCTTGCCGGGGATGTTTCGGCAGCGTCCGTAGCCGTCTCTGGCACGCCAAGCCGGCAATAGGCCTCAAATTCCTCGATGCTGCCGGCGACACAGGCCCAGCGGTGGCGCATATGGCGGCGCCCTTGGGCCAACGTAAAGCCGATATCGGCCAGCGAAACATTGCGCTGCTGCGCGCCCGACAGGAAAGTCGCTATCTGGACCAGATGTTCACTCAACTGCTCCCGGGTCTGCGCCGACAGGACGAGCAGTACCTTGTCTTGCTTCTGCGCCACGGAATCGGCAGGAGGGCCCTCGGCAATCACCGCATGCGCGTTGGTACCGCTGAAGCCGAAGGAGCTGACCGCCGCCATGCGCCGCTTCCCGGCCTCCACCTGCCAGGGACGAAGCCGCGTGTTGACGTAGAACGGGCTGTTGTCGAAATCGATTTCCCCATTGCCTTGTTCGAAGTTGCATGACGGCGGCAATTGGCGATGACGTAGGGCTAACAAAATCTTCAATACGCCCGCGATACCCGCGGCAGTCGTCGTATGGCCGATGTTGGTTTTCACCGAACCGATCGAGCAAAAGTGGCGATCGGACGTGTATTGGCCGAAAGCATTGCTCAAGGCGCTGAACTCGATCGGGTCGCCAAGGGAGGTACCCGTACCGTGAGCTTCGACCATTTGCAGGTCGCGAGGATTTATCTTGAAGCGATCATAGACCTCACGCTCCAGACGCTCCTGCGATTTGGCGCTGGGAGCGGTGATGCCGTTGGTGTTTCCGTCCTGATTGATTCCGGACGCCAGGATGACACCGTCGATATGGTCGCCATCCGCCAAGGCGTCCTTCAGGCGCTTCAACACCACGACGCCCACGCCTTCTCCCGGGACAAAACCATCCGCTCTGGCGTCGAAAGTATAGCAGTTTCCGGTGGTTGAGAGCATGCCCGCCCGTTGCGCCTGCTGGTAGAACCCGGCCGTGCATTGGACAAACACCCCACCGCACAACGCCATGGAAACCTCGTCGTTGCGTAGTGCCGAGCAGGCCATGTGCAGTGCCACCAGCGAACTGGAGCATGCTGTATCGATGGCCACCGCAGGCCCATGGAGATCGAGGAAGTATGAGATGCGAGCAGGGATGATCGATACGGCGTTCCCCCAGTAGGACTGGATAGGAGGCGCCTGTCGATTATCGCCTGTCTGTTCTCCGGGGCCAGGGAAGCACAGCTGGTAGTCACCGCCAGCGCAGCCCACATAGACGCCGCAGCGCTGCTGTCTTACCTCGTCTCCGGCATAGCCAGCATCTTCGAGAGCCTTCCAGGCCTCCTCTAGAAACAGACGCTGTTGCGGGTCCATGTAGCGGGCTTCGGTGCCCGAAATCTTGAAAAAGAACGGATCGAACAGAGAAAGATCATCAAGGAAGCTGCCCGCGCTGCAACGCTCGTCTTCCGTGCCGCCATTGCCACTCTGCAGATCCCAACGCGTCACCGGCGTGATCAGACTGGTGCCGGAGGCTAGATGCGTCCAGAAAGCTTCCAGATCGGGCGAGCGCGCAAAGCGGCCGCTCATACCGATGATGGCGATATCATCCTCGTGAACCGAGGGGCCGCTGCGCGGCACGGAAGCTTCGGACCGGGCCGGACTGGGCAACGAAGGCAGTTTTTCGCTTGCCTTCTTTTCCCGGAGATCGGCGCGCGTGAACGCTCGGCCTTCCGGCTCATCAACCCGGACGACAACCTTGCCGATATTCCCGCGATCGGCGAGCTGACGATAAGCGCTGCGGAAGTTCTCGAAATCGACGACGTGGGAAATCGTGGCCTGAATGATGCCGCCGTCCCTGAGACGAACCAGCTCATCCCAATATTGTGTGATCGTTTCAGGTGTTCGGGCGCCCAGGCGCGCCAAGTCCACGCTGTAGAAGATCTGGTTATCGGACAGCAATGAGAGGTCGATGCTCTTGGCAGACTTCAGGGATGTCATGGCTATTTCGATGTATCGGCCACTGGGCGCGAGACTACGCAGCCCTTTTTGCAGGGCGTCGCCACCCAACGTGTTGATGACCGTATCCACGCCTCCGGGGCTGAGACGGGCGATTTCCTGGGAGAAATCCTGGGTACGGTAGTTGATCAGATGCTCAACGCCGAGACCGCGCAGATATTGCAGCTTTTGCTCGCTGCCGGCGGTGGCAAAGATTTCTGCTCCATAATGCTTGGCAAGTTGCAGGGCGATGAGCCCGGTGCCCCCGGTCGCGGTTTGAATCAGGATCTTCTCGCCACGCTTCAGTGCGGCCTTACGGAAGGCATCGATCATGGTGATACCGACGATCGGAAGCGCGCAAGCCTCCTCGAACGACCAACGATCGGGCTTGGCGAAGACCTGGCTCTCTGAACAGACGACCTGCGTTGCATGGCAGCCATGGCTGAGGCAAACAACGGCATCGCCGGCCTTGAACGAGACCACGTCCGACCCGACCTCGATCACCACACCGCTCGCTTCGTTTCCGGGAACGAAGGGATAGGGCGGCATGTTCGGATAGAGGCCGCGGGCGCAAAGCAGATCGGAGAAGTTCAACGAGAAGGCGCGCACGGCGATGCGTAGCTCATGCGGAGCCAAGTTAGGCGGCGCAAATGTTGCTATCGAAAGATCATCCACATCTCCCGGACCTTCAATCAACACGGCCCTGACAAGCCCGCGTTCCTCCGCTGGCGCAGCCAAGTCATCGTAGCCGATGCCGTTACGACCCGCGTCGCTGCCCTCGCTGCGGACGGTCGGCCCCTCGCGAACGGGTTGGCTTTCTGCGGAGGGGCGCGCCTGAGGAGCGCCAACGAATAGCGTTATGTCCGCCCCGTGCTCGGCGCTCAGGTAAGCCCCAAGCTTCTCCACGGTGTTATGATCAAAGATGACGGTGGTCGCGATCCGAAGCCCTAGGCGCTTGTTGACCCTGTTGACCAGTTGCACGCCGATGATCGAATCCACGCCGTAGTCGGCAAAGCTCTTGTGGGCATCTATATCATCAGGTTGCAGACGCAGGACGCCAGCCACCTGCTCCAAAAGCACTCCCTGGACGTCGATCGACAGCTGTCCGGGCAGGGTTTGCAAGAACGAGGCCGCCTGCGCCACCGGAAGGATATTGACCTGGCGCTGAAGTTCTCTTGGACCTTCCAGCACTATCTCGTTTCCATGCTTGGCGTGCAGACGGGCAGCCAGCTTCTCCACAGTGTTGAAGTCGAAAATGACGGTCGTGGCGAGGCGCAGACCGAGGCGCTTGTTGATCCTGTTGACCAGTTGCACGCCAATGATCGAATCTACGCCGTAGTCCGCAAAACTCCTCTGCAGGTCGATGGCCTCTGCTTTCAGACGCAGGACCCCGGCCACCTGCTCCAACAGCTCTCCGCTGATCTGCTCCAGTCCGACGCAGACGTCGGCGAATTTTCGGGACATTTCTTGCGCAAGGGCTGCCGGTTGCTCGGTCACCTTTGTCGCAGAGGCAGGGGCAGAGACACGATACCGATCTATCAGATGGGCACTCAGGCGTATCGGCGTATTGTGGTCAAACAGCTCGATTGTGCTCAACTTGATGCCAAATCGCTCGTTCAGGCGATTGGTGAGCTGGATCGCCAGAATGGAATCCAGGCCGATATCGGAAAAGCTCTTTTCGTTATCGATGCTCGCCGCATCCACCCGTAGCACCTGCGCGAGAAGACTGGTCACCGTGGCCATGAGGCTTTCGCTAGATGCGGGGGAACTCTCGCCGCGCCCGCCATCCCGCTGATCCACAGATGATCCGTAAAAACGATCGGCCGGCGATGGAAGGCTCTCGCCGCGTTGCGCGACGATGATCTGCTGCCCGAGAGGCAGCGCACCGTCCAATGGGTAGTGCACATCCGTGAAGCCACTGCGCAGCAGCTCTTCTTTCCATTGTTCCGGGAACAGCCCCGGGCAGCCGGGAATCCGCACATCTTCGTCGTCATACAGCCACCATCCCTCGAGCAAGCCGAAAGTTAGGTGAGAGAACGTACCATTCTGGCTCATCTCATTGAGAACCAACGCCCCACCCGTGCGCATGAAGGCATGCACATTTCGCATGGTCTGCAGGATGTTTCGGGTGGCATGCAGGACATTGGCGGCGATGACAATGTCGTAGGAGCCGAGCTTGTCGGCATGCGGATGGCTTGCTGTAACCGGTTCCTCGATATTGAGGATTTCGGTTCTCAGGAAAGGCGCATCTGGTCCATATGTATCCCGGGCATAGAATAGGAAGGACTTCGAAAGGTCGGTGTAGCAGTACTCCTCGATATTGTCTTTCCAAGGCAGGAGCCGCGGCAGGACCTTGGAGCTCGTGCCGCCCGTGCCTGCGCCAATCTCGAGTATGCGCAGAGGCCTGCCGCCTTTCGAGGCAACCCTGTAGCGAACATAGTCCACGACTGCTTCCGCGACCCCTTCGTTGAAATAATCGGCGATGGGATGGTTGCGGTGGACGTTCTCCACCAGGCGCATGGAGGACTCGGGGAACATGACGGTGGTGGCCGCCGTCTCGCCTTGCAAAATCGACGGCAGATGCTGCAGGCAGACATCCATCAGGTCTATGCCGGCGCGCACGCTCGGCGTCGACTGACGGATATCGCGGATTCGCTCCCACTCGCCGACACCGTCGCCACTCGCTAGCAAACGTTGGCTGCCGGTGTCATCCAGCAGGCCGTAGCTTTGCAGCTGACGGCACGTCTCCTGATACCAGCGCTGATAGCTCGCGCTCAGCCGGCTGACCGGACCGGTGACATACTGACCAACGTGGTTGCGACCGACGGGCAGCGCGTCGAGATCGCTGAGCACCTGTCGAACCTTCAGCAAGGCCGCACGCTCCAATGCCGGATCGCGCAGGCCATTATATTCCTGCAAACCGTCCACCCGCAGTAGCAAGGGACTGGGCTCCATCTTCCAATGCGGCTCATAGCCGGCGGCAGGGATCTGATCTGCGTAGCCCGTTAACGGCTGAGGCTTCCCAGCCGTCGCAGATATCTTCACGAATTTCTCGCCATTTACAGGCAGTCTTCCCTCGACGCCCATTTGCTGGATGCCGTTGTCTTGCATGAAGGTTGCAAGGCGGGCCAATGCTGGCTCCGGTTCCAATGAACCGATGCCGGCCGACATCATGCGATCCCGATAGTGGGGCTTGGCAACAATCCCAATACTCCCCCAGTAGCCCCATTGCATGAGCTTGACCGCGCAGTTCCATTGCTGCGCCATGGCCATGGCGAAGGCATCCTGGAAACTGCAGCCGGCGGCATAATTGGATTGGCCCGGGGCTTTGACGAAGGAAATCGTTCCGGAGAAAAACAGTACGAAATCCATGTCGTAGCTTCCAAATACATTTGCCAGGTGCACCGAAGTGCTCACTTTGGCATCCAGCGCCTTGGCGAACTGGACCTCGGACATCTTGGCAATGCTCTGGTCTTCGAGCACCAGGGCCGAATGCACGATACCGTGCAGCTGTGGGATCCCCCGGCTGGCCAATGCCTGCCGCACCTGCTGCAATGACGAGAGATCGGTCGCGTCCGCTTGCAGATAGATGGGCTCGGGGCCAAGTGCACCCAGACGCTGGATCGCATCGCCGATCTGCCCATCTTGGGGTTTGCGACCCACCCAAATCACCTGTGCCTGATAATGCCTGATCATGTACTCGGTCCAGGCCTGCCCGATGCCACCTGCGCCACCGAGTACGAGGTAATGTCCTCCGTGCCTGTACAATGTCGGGTGCGGTTCCGGAGCGCTCACCTCGACAAGCTGCCGGCGATACCATTGCCGTTGACGCCAAGCGAAGAGCACCTCGTCCTTTGCCTCCGGCCAGAACGCAGGCGCCGGGAGTTTGGCCAGTGTCTCGGCATCCAGGACCCTTACGCGCCAGTGCACGTATTCGCCTGCAAGGCTCTGTGCAAACCCGACGAGGCTTGCATGGGCGGGACTAATCGCGTCCCCACTGAGAACCTGCTGGGTTCTCTCTAAGAGGAACGTGCAGTTCAGGTCCCTCTGCTCAAATCCATGACTGATCAGGGTCTTGATCCACCGGAACACCGCAGTCATACCCACCTGCTGCGCCTTGATGAGATCCAAACCCTCCACCCGGTCGGAAGCGGTCTCGGGCAGAACGAATATCACATCCGAATTTTCCGGAAGGGCTGACAGATCTTGCTCGGCTGGATTTTGCCGCAGAGAGAAATAGCGAGCGACGCGGCCGGCCAAAAGTGCGTCCAAATCCGATGAAGGCACATCATCGACGCCAATCAGAATGACCGGGGCGGACGAGCCGAGTGACTGGCGTCCACTCTCCAGGGGCGTCCATCTGGCCGCGAGCGTCTTAAGGTCATCTTCTACCTTCGGCTCCGTCTCAGCAATGATCCCGCTGGTGTGCCTGATGGACGATATCCCGGTCACTACATCCAAATGCACGACCTGCGGCCTAACCGATCGCTGTGAGTCCGACGGATGCGGGAAGGCACGAGTTACAAAGCCGCTGATAGCAACGAGCAATGATCCGGATCGGCCATAGATATGAATGTCATAGCGTGCCTCCCTCGAGATCTCAGCCACCTCGCTGCCGCGTACCCAAAGCCACACCTCCGGTTCGAGCGGAGCTAAGACCTCCAGTTGCTCCACGCAGAACGGAAGCTTTTGCCGTACTTGCGCAGACGACGGCCAGCCGGCGGGATTTCCGCCGCATTGCCTGACAGTCTCGAGAATGACACTCGCCTGCAGTGCACAATCGAGAAGGGCTGGATGCAACGGAAAATCGGCCAGGGACCGAGACGCCGAATTTGGAAGGCGTATATGCGCGTAGAGTTCGCGGCTGGTCCAGCCGGCCTCCACCAGACCTTTATAGGCCGGCCCATATCGCACACGACCCGCCTCCAGCCAACGATAGAATTGCAACCCGTCGATACGATTGTCGGCCAAGCGCCGTTGCAGCTCCACCGGGGAGACGGAATGCTCGCCACGTTCCCGATAAACCGCCTTCACCTGCTCATTCGGCTTGAATGCAATATGACCTTCGCTGAAAACCACCTGCTCGCCAGTCTCGGGATCGGCTCCACTGACCGAAAAAGCGCCGGGCGACTGCAGGTTCTGACTGGCTTGATAAGGCGGCAGATCGATCGTCAGCGACACTGTCGCATCTCTGCAAGTCACCGGACGCAACCACACCACTCGTTCAAAGCATAAGGATTGCCCGTCGGGGACGGGCATGGCCGAAGCGGCCGCTGCCCGCAAGAGTTCGAACGTCATCACCGCCGGCAGTACTGCAATCCCATCGACCAGATGGTCGCTCAGATAGAAATCCTTACCCGACAATTGAAGTTGGATTTGCTGGGCGCCTTCGCTCTGGCGATGGGCCAACACCTTGGGAGGCCATACTCCGCCGACGTGCGGCAGACCGGCGTCAGTACTCTCGGGACGATAGCCGCTCGGCTTTCTAGCGATGGAGAATTGGCGCCGCGAGAAAGGATAGGTGGGCAAGCTCACCCGACGTGTCGGCTGCCCACGATAAAGCTCTTGCCACGATATGTCCTGTCCCTCAACCCAAAGCTCGGCCAGACCCGATAGATCACGACGGGCAAGACAAGCGTCGACCTGCGCGGGGGTCGCCTTGGCACGTTCATCCGAACTCGACACATAGAGGCCATTCGGCGGGGTGACGTCGTCTGCATCCCTTCCCATCTCGGCGTATTGGCTCAGCAGCGCACCTGCCTCTTCCACATCGGACGCAACGACCGCAAGGCGATGGCGCATGGCTTTGCGGCCAATGTGGAGAGTATAAGCAACGGAACTCAGCGGCAGATGCGGCCGATCGTTCAGGAAGGACAATAGGCTGCGTGCCATGACTGGGAGTAGATGCGGCTCCCTTGCCGATAGGATCAGCATGCTTCTGCGCGGCTCTCCCTGCTCCAGGAGCGCATCGCCAGACACGGGAAATGTCTCCGGGCAAGCCTCCATGATCGCGTGAGCGTTGGTTCCGCCCAAACCAAAGGAGCTGAGCGCGGCTCGCGCCGGCTGCGTATGTTCGGGCCATGGCGAAGCCTCGCGGGAGACATAGAAACACGATCCCTTCCAATCGATGGACGGATTGGGCGTCTCCACGTTGATCGACGGCGGAATCGTCCGGTGCTTGAGCGCCATGGCCAACTTGATGCATCCGGCAAGTCCGGCCGCCGTGTCCAGGTGACCGACATTGGGCTTCACCGATCCAATGGCGCAGAATTGCTTCGCATCGGCATGGCGGCTGTAAACCTCGTTTATGGCCATGACCTCCGCCGGATCTCCCAGGCGCGTGCCGGTTCCGTGGGCCTCGACATAGGCAATAGAGTCCGCACTGACCCCCGGCGCTCGATCCAGCGCCAACTGGATCACCTTGCTCTGCCCCTGCACGCTTGGCGCATAGAACCCGCTCTTCTGGCGCCCGTCATTGTTAACCGCCACGCTGCGCAGCACGGCGTAAATCGAGTCACCATCCTCCACGGCCTGCCGTGCGTTCTTTAGGACCACCATGGCCACGCCTTCGCCGGCCATCATGCCGTCAGCTTCGGCATCAAAGGTGCGGCAACGGCCGGTGCTGGAGAAATTGAGGCCGGGTTGATAGAGAAAGCCCGCATTGGGATGGGGGAAGAGGGTGGATGCTCCGACCAGGGCATACCGGCATTCACCCAACCGCAAGCTCTTGAACGCAGCATCCATCGCCACAAGCGAGGATGAGCAGTTCGTACCGATATGCATGCTAGGGCCGGTCAATCCCAGGTGATAGGAAATCAATGCAGCCGTGGAGCCCCCTTGGGACATCACATAGGCCAGATAGCGGTCGTTCTGCTCGATATCCTCGGCATTATCCAGCAATGTCTGGTAACCGCTGTTGCCGGTGGCAACAAAGACGCCCGTACTCTCCAACTGCTTGGGGTCGTAACCCGCATCCTCGATGGCTTTCCACGCATGCATCAGCAACTGACGCGACTGCGGATCGGCAAACTCGGCAACCTTGGCGGAAAGCCCGAAGAACTCGGCATCGAAGGCATATTTGTCGGGGATGGTGAAGCGCACCGGCACATAATCCGGATGTGCCGCCAATGATGGCTCGACCCCTGCTTCTTCCAGCGCCCGTCCAGACAAATGCTCGGCGCTTTCCTTGCCGGCCAGTATATTTTCCCAGAATTGACGGTGATCTTTTGCGCCCGGAAATTCACAGGAAATGCCGACAATGGCGAGACTGTCTTCGTAATAGTCCGGAATGATGGGGGATACCGGTCCGCTCTCCCGCTCGTCCGCAGGCGGAACCGCCGTGGGCAGTTGCGCCTTTTCGCCGTCCGTGAGTGTCTGGATGTAATCGCCGATCTCGCGAACGCTGGTGTATTTGAACAGATTGACCGCCGGAAACTGGCACTGGAATTCCTGCTCGAGGGCTCGGGCCAGAAGAACGACCGAGATCGAGTCTCCACCCGCCTCGAAAAATCCCTGGTCGATATGGGCGGGAGCAATCTTCAGCACCCGCTGCCAAAGGCGCAGAATTCGTTCCTGCGTTTCTGTCAAAGCTGCCGCGGCAGCACTTGGTTCGGACGGTGCAGCGATCGGCCTCAGGCTCAATTGCCGGCGATCGACCTTGCCGTTGCCGGTGATGGGCAATTCATCCAGTTCGACGAAAAAAGCCGGCACCATGTAATCAGGAAGCTGCTGCTTGATGAACTGGCGCAGTTCGCCCAGATCGACCGGCGCGTGCTGGGACCGCCTGGTGCAGCAATAGGCAACCAGATGCTTGTTGCCACCCTCATGTTCGTGCGCGACCACGGCGCAATTGGCCACCTGCGAGTGTTGGTTCAGGCATGCTTCGATCTCGCCCAATTCGATACGAAAGCCGCGTATTTTCACCTGGCTGTCGTTGCGTCCTATGTATTCCAGTTCGCCATTCGCGCTATAGCGCGCCAGATCTCCAGTCTTGTACAGTCTTTCCGCGCTATTACGGGGATGCGGAATGAAACGCTGCTGTGTAAGTTCTGGCTTATTAAGATAGCCTCGAGCCACCCCGGCGCCGCCAACGTAGATCTCTCCGGTCTCACCGTTTTTGACCTGTTCCATGCGTTCGTCGAACAGATGGATTTCCAGGTCGGGTATGGGATTTCCAATGAGAGACGCACTTGCGTTCCGGCACCTTTCCTGGGTCACCGGGCAATAGGTCACATGCACGGTCGTTTCGGTGATGCCGTACATGTTGATCAGCTGGGGGCTCTGGTCCCCGTAGAGATCCATCCATGGCGTCAGCTGGGAGAAATCGAGCTTCTCTCCGCCGAAAATGATGTAGCGTAGATGCAATATCCGCTTGTCGGCCTCCTCTGTCGCCGCCCGCACGACCGAATAGAAAGCCGCCGGCGTCTGATTGAAGACGGTGACCTTTTCATCGACCAGTAAGTCCAGCAGCGCATCCGTGTCCCGTCGCTGCTCGGCATCCAGAATGACCAGCCGCCCGCCATAGAGCAGGGCGCCCCATATCTCCCATACGGAGAAATCGAAGGCAGGCGAATGAAACAGGGTCCATACGTCGTTGCCGTCGAAAGCGAACCAGTGGTTGGTCTGGTCGAAAAGGCGCAGGACATTGCCATGCTCGACCATGACGCCCTTGGGATGACCGGTGGTCCCGGAGGTGTAGATGACGTAGGCGAGATTCCCGGGCTTCGCGCTGGGCAGCGGGAGCGTATGACCCCGCGCCACCTTCGCGATCGCGCGCCAATCACGATCCACCACGACGCAGTTTTCGACCTGGGCGACCAGCGCCTCGCACTCTGAATTGGTGACCGCAAATCGGGCTCGGCAATCCTGACGGATATAATCGAGACGCTGTTGAGGAGACGAAGGATCGAGCGGCACATAGGCCGCGCCCGCTTTCAATATGCCGAGAATTCCCTTGATGAGATCCGGAGACGGCGCCATGCACAACAACACCAGATCGCCCGGCTTGACCCCACGGGCGGCCAGGCACGACGCAAGTATGCTGCTGTCACGTTCCAGCTCTGAATAGCTCACGTCGCGGGATTTGTAGGTCAGCGCGATCGATGTTGCCGCAAGGGCGCATTGCCGTGAGAAGCGCTGGTCCAGACTGTCGGATTGATGGACCGCAGCCGAAGAAAACTTGGAAGAGACGTCAGACGAAATTCCATTGGAAGCAGGAACAGCCGTCGGCTCGTCATCGATGTCCTTCCCGACAGGAAGCAGGGAGCCGAGGGTGGCCTCCGGATTGAGCAGCGCATTGTCGAGAACGGATGCCAGGGCTCTTCGCAATGACAGCGCGTCTCGCTTGTCGATGATGCCGGTTTTATATTTGATGTTGACCTTCCACGCGCCCTCTAGCTCGTAAACCTCGCAGGTTACGGGAAATTCATCCCTCTGATAGATCTCGTCGAGGAACGAGATCTCGATGACATCCGCCACCTTTTCCGGCAGACTCTGTATGTCCACGGCCGCGTCAAATTTCTGGTAGGTAAAGACAGCCTGCAGCGCCGCGCGTCGGCTGTTATCCTGCTTGATCGCACGCAGTAAACCGGCGAAGGGATAGGAATGATCGAGCCCCTGATAGACATAGCGATGGCATGCTTTCAGCCACTTGGAGAAGGGCTGCGCCGGATCGATGTCACAGGCGACCGGCATCATATTGACGAAATTGCCGAGGGTTAGCTGAAACTCCCTTTTGGGCCGCCCCAGCGTCGGCAATCCCATGGTGAAACGCTGCTTGCCGCGCCATGCCGACAGGGCCAGCATGAACGTCCCCATGAGCACGGTGGAGGCGCTGTATCTCTTGGTTTCCCGGAAATTGAACAAGCGATCGGCAAGATCGCCTTTTATCTCAAAGCTGATCTTGTCGGTGGCGAAAACCGACGCATCCTCTGACCCGAGGGCCAGTTCGAACCGCTCGTCCAACGGCAGCAGGCCGTCAGCACATTGTTTTTCCCAAAAGGATAGACTTTTGCGCCCTGCCGGCGAATTCATGTATTCGGATTCGAATTTCACGAAATCAAAGAAATTCGAATGCGTCTCCTGCCACGGCAATGGCCGGCCCTGCAGAAGAGAACGATAATCCTGCCAGATCGTCGACAGCCACAGGCTGATCGAGCTGCCGTCGCAGATGATATGATGAGCGGCCAGCAGAACGACATATCGGCCGGAGTTCAGCGAATAGACATTGATCCGATAAAGAACGCCGTCATCGATTGAAAATGGGGTTTGCGCGTCTTGCTTGATCTGATCCAGGCATTCCGGCAACTCGCCGTCCAGATCAATTTCCCGCCATGACATCTCCTGGCGGGGATTGACCCGCTGCAATACCTCACCACCACTAAAGGAGATATGAGTGTTCAACACCTGATTGCTGTTCAAAAACCGCTGACACGCGCGACGGAAGCAGTGTTTGTCGAAATTATCCCCGACAACGCAGGCAACAGCCACATTGTAAAAGGGATCCGCGGGGAATAACGCCTGGCGGGACCAGATGCCTTGCTGATTTTGCGAGAGCGGAGCGTCGGCCGCGACGGAATAATATTGCAAAAGCAATTTTTCGGCATCGGCTTGAGTAAGTTGCCCCTTCTCATAGCTGCGCTGAATATGTTCGGGCGTCATCGGTTTGTTCACCACATTCATTGGGCTGCTCCGTTCTCTCATTCATTAAGCAACCATAACTTTAGTCACCTAACAATACAACAATCTATGCGAGTATGTCGGCACAGCATCACTCCCACGCCGACTAGCGCGGCGAAACAAGATGCCAGCTAAGCTTCCCTGTTAGGTCGGTAGGTATCCGCTCTGCCTGCCGACGCATTTCTCAACGTCATTCCACTGGAGCCGCAATCGCGGAAGATTCCGTCGGGCCATTACACCCAGTTGTGCAGTTGACCGATTGAGATGTCGCCACGATTGAGCCGTTCCAGCAAATCGATAATGCCTCTCTGCCGCACATCTGTGACCTGGGAATTATCCGGGGGCTCGCTAACATCAGGTGCAATCTCAGCGCCCTGCTGTTGAAATTCCGTGACCAGATCGGACATCGGCCTGTTCAGGTCCCGCAGCATCGCATCGGCGAAGTCCACGACCAGATGCAGAAATTTCTGCATGGTTTCATGTTCGAACGACGCCTGATCGTAGGAATGGAAGATGTACAGGCGGCCATCGAGCTTCAGGAACTGAAAGAATATCGAGGCAAGAGACTGCTCTAGAAAATGGATCTTGCGCTGCTCCAACACGGCGTCCATGTAGGCTGAGACGCCATGTTTGCCGGCGATATTCACATTGGCGGTGTCTATGTCGGCACTGTCCAGGATGATGTCGCCGCGCATATCGCAAAACTCCGGATAGCCATCGAGACCAGCGATTTCCATCAGCTGTTTGAATTGCACCTTGGAGTTCTGCAAGGCATCCAACAATGTCTTGCGTACATCGCTCAGGAACTCGATCACGCTCTGATTTTCTTTCAGCTGGAACGGTATGAGGGCGATGTTCGAGAAATCCCCCAGGCACGCAGCGAGCGAAGCCCGATCTCTGTGATTGTGAACGACCTGGAGAACCGGCCTGCGATTACTGAGGAACCTCTGAAGGACAACGACGATGACGGCGGCGAACAGTTGTGTATAGGAAATTCCGTGCTGCCTGTTCAGATTTGCAATGCTGTCGTTGAGGGCCTCAGAAACCGGATTGATGTGATTGGCCGCCAGCTTGCGTGACAACGGCGCGGCTTCGGAGTGCTCCCGATAGGGGAGCCGCATTGCGACATCCACGCCGTCAAGCTTGTCGCGCCAGTATTCCTCTTGCTCCTTGGCGCCAAAGACCGAAGTGTCGTACTGCTGCAGCGCGTAAAGCCAATATTGCTCCAGCTCGTGCTCCCGATCTGCCGGTGCATCGGATTGTTCTGTGAGCGCCTGATAGGTCTCCATCAGTTGCGAGAAAAGCAGGCCGGACGTGAAGGCGTCTGCATGAGCATGGTGGGCGACCAGACCAAGATAGAAAGTTCCGTCTGTCTCGGTCAGCCACATTTTGATCGGACTGCTTCCGTCCCCCTCCAGCAATTGATGAGAGCGTTGACCTTGGATGAACTGATAAAAAGCCTCCGAACTGGGCATGGAGATATAGTCGAGAGATACGCAAACCAGCTCGGAAATGCATTGCGAATGGACATCGCCAAACTTGCAGTAGCGCGTCCGCAACAGGTCCTGCCGCCTTGCCAACAGGGTCAATGCATGTTGGAGACGCGGTAGGTCGACATCGACAGCTTGCAAGCGGAAGATATGAAAGACGTTCCAGGCGGTACTCTTCATCTCTTCCGTGATGTACAAATTCCGTTCCTGTTCCTGGGAAATCGGCACCCAAAGGCGACCAGGGATCAGGGAATTGAAGCTGGCGTTCAGGACTTCCTTTGAGTACCACCCCAATTGGTCGTCGATATCGACCGTTCGTGGAGCAACCAGCACCACCTTATCGGTATCCCTGAAGATCGCGATGCCGCTGGCAAGCACGTCGGATATGACATACTGCCGCTCCTCCTGATCCAGCTCCGACGCTATAGCCTCTAGGGTAAAGCTGGTCACGCCGACCGTGCGAGGCAGACTGGCCAAGCGGCTCTCGAACCAAGGATATTGTACGGAAGGCAGGGGCTGCGATATTGCTTGCTCTAACTTTTGCAATGCGTGTTCTGGCCGGGAGAAAGCCTCCAACTCAGTCAGATAATCGAGCAATTCCCCCGGTGTCTCCCTATCGAGTAGGTCCACCAATTGGACATTCGCTTCGGTCTGCTCATTGATCAGCGACACAAATCGGATGCTCATCAACGAGTCGAAACCCATCGCATTCCAGCCCGTATCCAGGCGCAATTCCTGCCAACGATTGCCAGTGATCTTCGCGACCTGTTGCAACAGCCAGTCCTTCGGTCCTTCAACGGTCGGCGAGGCCTGCTCGGTGGAGGCCGCCAACGTAGGGAGCAACCAACTGCGCGTGTCGGCGAACGGATAGCCCGGGAGCGAGAGCGGCACGAGCTCCTCAGCGCGGAAGAAACCTCTCGCGTCGAATTCGACCCCGTGGACGAACCACAGCGCCGCCCGGTCGAACGGGGCTGTCTTCCAATCAGCAACGCCCTTTCGCGCCTCGTGTTGAAATCTCAACCGATCCGCTTCATCGAGCGTAATCGTTCTTGCATCCACCTCATCCTCGCTTGTCATCAGGGCAATATTGCAAAGGATATTCGGATCCGCTTTCTGCGAAAGAATACATTCGAGCAGCTCCGCGAAATGTGCTTCGTCCCGCGCCAACACGGCAACGCGATAGCGCTGATGGTGGCGCCGCGAGAGCAGGTTGGCCGACAACTGCCTGAGGGAGAGCGGTTTGTTAGCGTTGCCGGTCAAGTGCTCGAGAAGATCGCGGCAGCGCTGGTGCAGAGCATCAGACGTATGCGCCGAAATCGCCATGAGTACTGGTCCCGCCGATCCCTCCTCAATCGCAGGAGACGTTGGTGGTAACCAGTCCGAGATCACGAGATGGGTATTAATGCCGGTGGCACTATAGGAGCTTACCCCGGCTCGGCGCGCTTCGGGTCGCCGCGGCCAAGGCTGTGCCTGGCTATTTATGTAGAAGGGTCCCGGCTCCTTCCCCAAGACCGAGTTGTTGGGGTCGATATTCGGAGTTGCGGGGATGACTTCATGATGCAGTGCTAGGATGGCTTTCAGCAGATGGGCCATGCCGGATGCGGCAAAGGAGTGTCCTACATTGTTCTCGACAGTGCCCAGTGCAATGCTCCGCTCCGGGCGCTGATCGAAGACTTTGTTCAAGCCCTGCAACTCGACCTTGTCGCCCAGCGGTGATCCACTGGCATTGGCCTCGAAGAAATCCAGGGAATTGATGTCTATGCCGAATTGCCGGTAGGTCGACGACAGCAACTCGGCCTGCGCCGCCCCGCTGGGTGCCGCGATACCCTGCGTCCGGCCATTATGATTGCTGCCCCAGGCATCAATGACGGCATATATTCGATCGCCGTCTCGTATTGCCTCCTCCAGAGGCTTGAGAACGACGGTGGCCACGGCCTCCCCGGGCAACATGCCCCGCGCCTCGGCGCCGAGACCGTTGACCTGACTTTCCCTGCTTAACAACCGATAATAGTGGCTGGTGGAGATCAGGTTCCGAGTGGAATACACCATCGCACCACCAGCGATCGCAACATTGCACTGGCCGAGCTTCAGGCTGTCGCAGGCATGCTTGACCGCCATCAACGAAGAGGCGCAGCCGGCGTCTATGGAAACTGTTGGGCCGTTCAGGTTGAGGTGGTAGGCAACACGCCCGGGAAGCGTCGACTGCGACACATGCGGCGCTATGCCAAGAATGTTTTGCACATGCAGATTGTAGTCGCCGCCGCTGCCGGCAAACACGCCCCAATGGGAACCCGCAAGCCTATCCGGCACCAGGCCTGCATCCTCCACCGCGCGCCAGGCTTCCTGCAGGAACAGCCGCTCGCTGGGCTCCATCATTTGCGCTTCGTTTGGGCTTATGTTGAAGAACGCGTGGTCGAAACCGTCGATGCGTTCGAACAGGCAGCCATGTTCAAGCGCCTCGTCCTCCAGCTCCGATGAAGCGAAACGGTCAGCGGGATAAGGTTGCAGCAGGCTCTTTCCGGCTGACAATTCCCGCCAGAATGCTTCCACGTTTTCCGCGCCGGGGAACCGCGCCGACATGCCAATGACGGCGACCTTGAAACCATCGCGCGGAACGACGGTCAAGGGAGATCCGGCAGGGGAGATTGCCGGCGCAAGCGCCGCACTGCCGGAACCAATCCACACCTGCGAACCCTGGGGAGGCGGTGTCGTTTCCACATCTCGCTCCAACGTGGCTTCGCGATTCATAGAGGCCAATATCGGGCCGATGACTTGCTGACTGCCGATGCTGTGATTACACAGGTCGAAATGATCCTTACCGTCCGCGATCACGGTTTTTACCTGGGGCATTTTCTCCGTCCAGGTGTCCAGCAATGGGAGCATCGAACCGAGGTCCCGTTGCAGCTTATGAAGATAGTTGGGATTATAGACCTCGTCGGACGTGGCCTTGGCGGATTCGGTTCGGAACATCAATATCTCTATCTCGCTAGGCCGAGGCAGAGGCTGCCAGCGATATTCCCGCATGCAACGCAGGTTATTCCGGTGTGTTTCCGACATAGAGCGCAGACGCAGGCGCAAGATATCCGGTGATTGCCGAACTCCTCGATGGACGATCCGTTCCACGAGACGATCTTCGATCGTGTCGGTGCTGATCTCCACGCCATCGGCTGTCGTCAATTCGGATGCGGTGATGACCAGATCTGGCCATTTGATCGCACCCGCCTTTTTGCGTTGCCGAAAGGCCGGATCGAGATGCAGCATGGCGATCATCAGGAAATTGGCATTTGTCAGCCAATTCTGTACCTCGTCCAGCGAGAAGATATCCTGATCCCTCTCTCGCGTTATGAGGGGTGTTTCGAGCATAAAAATCGACTTCACATGCCTGCCGGCTTGCTGGAGCACTCTTGCTACCGCGTAGGCAGCGACGCCTCCCATCGAAGCCCCCATCAGATGATAGGGACCGACAGGGTCCACCGCCTGGATGAGTTCAGCATAGTACCGCGCCATCTCTTCCGCATCGGCACAAGCCGGCTTCTTTGTTAGGAAGCCTCGCGCCTTGATCCCGATGATCCGACAATTGGTTCCCACGCCGGTCACCAGCTTGCTGAACATTGCGACATCGCCAGAGGCGGGGTGGAGGCAAAACAGGATCGGGCCATCACCCTCGCACTGAAGCGGTACGATTTCCTCGTAAGCTCCCCGCCCGTAGCGCAGCACATTTTCCTGCAACTCGGCACTGCTGAGTGGAGATGACTGCAAGCTATCCGACAGTTCCATGTCTGCCGTATTGCCGGCATCCCCCGTTCCACCAATGTCAAGACGCTCGACCATGTGCTTGGCAAGACCGATAATCGAGGGGTGGTCGAAGAGCACCGTCTCTTCCAGCTCCAGCGCCAGCTTTTCCGAGAGCTGATCGATGAAGCTCACCATGCGAATCGAGTCCACGCCCAGTTCGAAGAACGTAACGTCGTCGTCGAGGATCTCCGAAGCGGGATAGTGCAGGATCTCCTTTACCGCATCCTTCAGCCGCCGAATGACATCCGTAAGTATTTCATGACTGATAGAATCTTTCAGCCCTCCATTCCGAGCAGATGCTGGTTGGACCGCCGCACTCGCGAGTCGATCCGTTTCGCCGGGATCTGTGGCGGCAACGGCATGGCCACTCAACAGCCGAAATATGTGCTGGCAGAACTGCATCACAGTCGGATGGTCGAACAACACGGTTTCTTCCAGGCTGAGAGCAAGCGCCTTTGCCATGTCGTCCACAAAACCCACCATGCGAATGGAATCTATGCCCAACTCGAAGAATGTGGCGTTGTCGTCGATCTCGTCCGTTTTCTGGAAATGCAGCAGTTCCCTGACGGCATTCTTGACCTGACGGTCAATCGTTGACCGCGTAACGAGACCCGACGTCTGTTCGCTTGCCCCCGATGCATGTGGTTCACGGGAGCCTTGTTCATACATGTCCATGGAAATAGCCTCAGCTTCGGGCACGATGCCGACGGAAGCGACTGCAGTCGCATCCGGATGGCGCGAAGTTTGACGGAGTTTTTCCTGCGCGGGCGCCACGGACCGCCAATACTCCCGGGAATCGAAAGAATAGGCCGGCAACGCCAGCAGCCTGGGGTGCCCGTCCGGCCCCCTGTTTGGGTAAACATCGAGCCAGTTGACGGCTCCGCCTTTCACCCATTCTCGAACAACCGCCTCAAGACCCGAACGCTCTTGCGAAAAGCCCACCTCACCGGGACTAGCGAAACCGCCCACTTCGCCGCCGACGATAAACATGCTCGCCACATCTCCCGAACGGGCCAAAGCAATGGCACTGAGCTTGCGCATAAGTTCCTGCCGGCTGGCGACCACGAAACCGGTACGGATCTTCATCGCCTCGCGCCCGACATGCAGGGTGTAGGCGATGTCTTCAATTTCATATTCTGGATGGGCTGCCAGGTGATCGGACAAATTCCCGGCGATACGTTTCAGTGCATCCACTGTGCGGGCCGAGAGCGTGATGGCGACGAGCGGTTCGCGCGCTGCCTTTCCGCAATCTGCGTCGCTTGGCGCTTGCTCCACCACCATGGCGGCATACGTACCGCCAGCGCCGGCAGCGGTAACAAGGCACTTATGCGAACCGTCGAAACCCGACCAGGGACGGCCGTCGGTGACTAATTGCAGGCCGCTATCGGCCAATAGATCGTGATCCAGGCGCCTCTCATCGATCAGGGTCGGCGCCAAGGCCTGATGCTTCATCTGGGCCACGACTTTGCTCAACTGCGCCATGCCGGCGGCGGCCTCAAGGTGACCGGTGTTTGGCTTGACGCTGCCGATCAAACAAGGTGTCTGACGGGAGCGAAAGACGTTTTTCAGTGCACCCCACTCGATCGCATCACCCATGCTCGAGCCGTTGGCGGCAGACTCGACATATGAGATGTCGTCGACATCATTGCCCGACTTTTCGATAACATCGCGGATCAGTTGCTCCTGCTGAGCAAGGCTAGGCGCCGTATAGCCGTGTGTCCGCCCGCTATGGCTTAGCGCGGTGGCGGAAATTATCCCTTCTATTCTGTCGCCATCGGCAATGGCCGCATCCAACCGTTTCAGAATGATCGCGCCTGCTCCTTCGCCCGGGATAAAACCGGTTCCTTCGGCGGCGAAACAATGCACCCGTGCCTCGTCACTCAGCATCCCGAGTTTCTGCAAGGCCAAGTAATCATTGGGATGGAGATAGAGATTGACGGCCGCGGCAATCGCCAACTCGCAATCCCCATGCTGCAGATATTGGCAAGCGTGGTGGATCGCCGTGATAGACGAGGTGCACATCGTATCAAACGCAATACTGGGGCCTTTGACATCAAGGAAATACGACACACGATTGGCCATACCGGAAAACGAGGTCGAATTGACCTGACCGCTAACGCTCCCTTCAGATGAGACGTAATTGAAGCCGCTTTTGGTCGCCCCCACGCATACCGCAACTCTCTGGCCGTGCTGCTCCTTCAGGCGCTGGCGGGTGTAACCGCTATTTTCGAGCGCCTCCCAGCACGTCATAAGAACCAGTCGTTCCTGAGGGTCGATGGAATAGGCGTCTATGGGCGCAATCTGGAAAAATGACGGATCGAACTGAGCAAACCCTTCCAGGAAAGCCCCTTTCTTCCCTTGCAAGCTTGCGTGGATATTTCCATCCCCGGAGGCGGTTTCACCGTACCAACGCCAAGCGGGGATCTCGCTAATCTGGCTAGCTCCGGCATGAATTTGTTGCCAGAAGGCGTCCAGTGTCCCGGCATTCGGATAACGTCCGGCCATGCCGACAATCGCAATCGGCTGTTGACGGCGTCCCGCTCCATCCACCAACGTTTCAGATACGGCTTCACCGGACCGAGACCTGAGCGCCGACAAGCGATACCCGCTTGCGGAAATCGGCCTGTCAGCTAGGCCGACATGATCCACCGTGTCCTTTTTTAACCTAGCCGGCATCCGATTGACCGACACAAGCTTTTCCGTGGGAGCCTTCTGTCGGAGACCTTGTCCAACCAGATAGCCAGCCAGCGCCTCCAACGTCGAATATTCGTAAAATAGCGTCCGTGGCAGTTGTTGGAAGTCTTCGGCCAGAGCCTTGTTCAACTTGGCAATCATGACGGAATCCAAACCGAAATCCTGTAGGGCCTTATGCTCATCGATGTCGGCGACATCCAGTTTGGTCACGTCGCTGAGCATCTGCTTCAAATAAGGATAGAGGTCCTGGGCGCTTGGCCCTTCCTCACCTACACCGCATAGCTCGCGTGAGGGTTCCGTTTCAGGCAATAGTGCCTCACCGCCGCCTCGTTCGGGGTGAAGCCATTCGGACGCACGCAGCGTATTGGCGGCTGCGGCGTAATCGCCCGTACCCACGAACACTTGAGGTTTCGCCGAGGCGAGAATGCCATGCAGCATCTGCCTGCCCTGTTCATTCGAGATGGAGGCAAGGCCGTGCTGTTGCTCCAGCATGCCCGCAAGTTCAGGATCCAGCGCCATCCCACCTTCGCTCCACAACGGCCAGTTGATCGATACGCTACGCCCCAAACGTTTTTGGTCGAGCGACAGCCGGTTTCGATAATGGGCGAACTCGTCCATAAACGCGTTCGCCACCGAATAATCCCCTTGGCCCGGATTGCCCAGTACCGCGCTGATCGAGGAAAAGAGGACAAAGAAGTCCAGAGGTTGGTCCCGGGTGGCGCGGTCGAGATTGACCGTTCCCGCTACCTTGGCCGACAGAACCTCCCGAAACTCGATTGGGGATTTGCGCAAGAGATAAGCATCCCGAATGACCCCGGCGCAGTGAATCACACCACTTATGTCGCCATGCACGATACGGATATCATCGACACAATTGGCTAGAGCCGGCCCGTTGGAAACGTCAACCTGACGATATTCGATCCGTAGCCCCTGCTTCCTGAGGCTTTCAATTTCCTGACCGCGCGCTGAGCCCGCGATGCTCGAATAATCGCTGCGCGCAAGCAGGAATATCGTCGCGCTGTCATCGATCATGCCAACCCACTGGGCGCAGACCAGGGCCAGGGCTCCCGAACCACCGGTAATCAGATAGTTTCGTGGCCCACCGGGTTTCTCAACATTGGAAAGAGGAAGTGGCTGCGGCGCCAGGGGTAAAGTCCGCCAGGTCCGCACCTGCCGTCGAGAGCGGTAACGTACGATCACGTCTTTCCCATGCTGCATTTCGTCCTGAAGCAAAGTGAGCCAATTCTTTGCCTCTTGCTCAGCGTTTAGCTCGACAAATTGGCCGGACAGCAGCGGGCTCTCTTGCGTCGCCGTCTTCAGCAGAGCTGCGAGACCTGTCCAGGACTCATGCTGATCACCGGATACCGCCGCCACCTGTAACAACGTGCTCTTGCGCAGACCACTCTTCAGGAGATCCTGTATGTAGGTGAACAGGGCAACCGCACCATCTGCAAAGGCACCCTCCCCTATGTGAGGCAGAAAGCAGTGGGTCACCTCGGAGTTTCTCAACTCGCCTTCCAGCTTGGCCCGCTGTTCGTGATCAAGACCACAGAAAACAATGCGGCGATCCTCGAAGAGAGAAGGCATTGAGGAAGACTTGGCGATATCCGTCTCGATCCAGACCGGCTCGAAGAAATTCGCCGCATCATTTACGGGATTTTCTTCTTCACTGAATTGAGTGATGGCAGCCATCGGCGACTGCACGAAACCAGCCTGCCGCGGAATATAGGCGTGCTCAAGCCAGTGCGACCGCCCCCTGAACGGATAGGTCGGCAGGCTGATTTTGGACGGAGGAGCGTTTGTGTACAATTCCGCCCAAGGCATGCTGAAACCATGCAGCCACAAGCGGGCGATGCGGTGGTAATCCTGCTCGCCCACCCATTTCTTCAGCAGCTCCTGCATATCCCCCTGCTGGTCGAGGTAGCTGCCCAATGCATCTCGAGCGGCAGTCCTGGCGCTGAGCCAGGCAGGACTTTCGCTAACACCGGAACTGAATTCCTCCAGCGCCTTCAGCAGCTCGTCCATGTCGCTGACGACGAAGATCACCCGATGGTCCATGGGCTGGCGGCCGATTTGCAACGTGTAGGCAACCGAGGCAATGTCCGTGGCAGTAAGATCGCTCCCCTTCAGAAGGTCGTGCAAGCGTCGGCACATCAAAGGCAATTGTTCCTGCTTGTTGGCAGAAAGTGGCACCAGGTAGCGTGCGATGCTCCCGTCATCCCGATCGGCGACTTTTTCCTGGCGGTACTCTTGTAAGACCACATGCACATTGGATCCACCCGCACCGAAATTGCTGATACAGGCGGCAATAGGGGGCGAGACTTCCGGTGACCCGGCACCGGCAGGTTGGACGTCCCAATCGCTGAGCACACGCTGGACTTCAAATCCCGCGGTGGAAAAATTTATTGCCTTGTTGGCCTCGTCAGAGGTCAGCGTCGGCGCCCATTGCCTGTGCTTGAACTGCAGCAATATCTTGCTCAGACCCGCGATGAAGGCATTGGATTCCGTATGGCCGATGTTTGCCTTGATCGAACCGATCTTTCGATGGCCGCCATCGCCCAGACTGTGGAAGGCACGACTGAGCGCACTGACCTCGATGGGATCGCCCAAGGAAGTTCCGGTGCCATGCGCTTCGACATAGGCAATGCTTTGGATGGGCAAAACCGCCTCTCGCAGCGCCTGCTGGATTAGCTCGGCTTGTGCAATGGGGTTGGGGACCGTGAAGCCGTTGGTCTTGCCGCCGCTATTGACCCATGACGACTTGATGACGGCATAGATATTGTCCCCGTCCAGCCGCGCCTGCGACAGCGGTTTCAGCAAAACGGCGCCTACGCCCTCGCCCAGCAAAGTGCCATCAGCCCCTTGCCCGAATGGCTGGCAGCGCCCGTTGTTCGAGAGCATCCCCGTCTGCGTGTACTGTATCAGGCGGCTCGGATGCAGGATGAGGTTCACGCCGCCAACAATTGCAGCGCTGCAATTGCCCGCACGGATTGCCTGGCAAGCGAGGTGAAACGCGGTGCCTGAAGACGCACAGGCGGCATCGACCGCAATACTCGGCCCGTGCAGGTCGAAGTGATAGGAAACGCGATTGGCGATCTGATAGTAGTCGGTATGACGATATTGTTCGGCATGCTGTAGCGCATGCAGGTTGGCATACATGGCGTAGTCGTTGGAGAGCACACCGACGAACACGCCCGTCGACCTATCCAACGTCTGCTTTGTATAGCCGGCATCCTCGCACAGCCCCCACACTACTTGCAGGAACAGACGCTGCTGTGGGTCCATCAGCTCTGCTTCTTTCGGAGTTATGCCGAAAATTTCCGCGTCAAACCGGTCGATATCGTCAATGTAGCCCGCGCGGTCCATGCTCCCGCGCAACGACGCGGAAATCCCCGGGAAGGATCGTTCCATCAGTTGTCGCCGAGCCTCCGGCAGGGGAGCGATCCGGCACTCTCCCGCTCGCAATATCCGCCACAGATCATCCATGCTCTCGGCGCCGGGATAGTTTCCGTGCAGACCGATAATCGCAATGTCTTCACGTACCGCAACATCATCTCTCGATGTCGAGGGCTGCGCGGTGATGTTCCGTTGCAAATCCGGCGCTTCGGACACCAGGGCGTCAACCGGCAGACCCGAGGGCACGGCGAGACCGTAGTCCCGTTGCAGGCTCTGCACGATGCTGTGCAGAGTGCGATGTTCAAACAAGAAGGTGGGAGACAGGCTGGGGACGACCTTGCTGATCGCGACAGTAATATTGACGATATCGATCGACTCCAGACCATATTTCTCAAGCTCTTCATGCTCGGAAATCTGGTCGGGACTGATCGCCAAGGCTTTGGCGAACAAGGTCTTGATCATCAGCACAAGCTCTGTCGGGCGGCCTTGGTAGTTGCCGTTCCGCGCATTGGCACTTCGCTCTCGCCCTGCGGCCTTCGCTGCCGGCATTTTCCTCGAAGAGTCTTCAAGATCGCCGAAGGCAACGCTCGATCGTTCGGCGATCCTTACATAGTCCACGTCGAATTGCACATCATCCGTCGCAAGCACGAACGGCGCCTTCGGTGCCTCCTTGGCGACCGTCTTCTGTTCCAGATAGACCTGATTGTCGAGCAGCAGCTGGAGTGAGCGCCGGTCGTAGACATAACGGCTTATCCCGTCCGATGCGCCATTGCCGGGTAGGGTTTTCTCAGGCGAGAGCTTGTCCAGGAATTGCAGAAAGGGCGTGTTCTTCTTGGAGGGAACGAAGCCGATGTGAAGCTCATCCAGCCGCGCGTCTTCGGCAATCGCCAGGAGGCGTTGAAGTATCCGATCCTCGACGGCACGCCCAAGCACGCGGCAACTCAAAAGGAAGGACTCGACGAAAAGACAATTCTCTTCGAACCGGTATGTCACGAGCCCCACGGTTCCGTAATCGCCGAATCGATCGGTGACCTGGATGACCAGCGGACGCAGCCCCTCGCTCTCTGGAAGAGAGGCAATTTCGGATTGATCCCTGCGGATCGTCGTGTTGTTGAACTGATTGGTGCGCAACGTCATTTGTGACGCCCGGTCCACTAAATCGGCCGTCAGCGGGTTGATCGCTACCTCTAGACCCAGCCCCTCCAGGAACTCCCTGAACGATACCACCGATTTCTTGAATTGCTCACGCTGGGACTGCTCCCTGTACATCTGCGTTCGTGAGCTATCCTCGCTTGTATGGGTCAGATGATCGAACGCCCACAACAACCGCGCCCAGCGGGAAAAGCGAAGATTGCTCTCGGTTAGGCAGATCGTGACAACGTCCGGGCAGCCGGCGCGCACTTCCGCGCACTCCATCGGGTTGTCATCAAAAAACACAAAACTGTTCAGGCCAAGATTGAGCTCGTCTGCCAATGCCTGGATGTTTTCCGACTTCGGCTGCCAGTTGATCTTCGAAGCAGCAATGTCTTCCCGTGTCAGCACCATGCCCGGATGCTGGTCGAATACCTTCCAAACATCCTCCTCTCTGTTCTTGCTGCACAGGCAAAGGATGTAGCCTTTCTCCAGCAAGCCTTTCATCGACCGCTGGAATTCCGAAAATTCGTGATCGATAGTCAGATTATTGACGTCGTCCTCCTCACCGCAAACCCCCTTCCACAGGGTATTGTCGCAGTCGAGAACGACGACTTTGTAAGGTTTCTGCATCTTCGCATTCAGCGTCCTGACGCAGAGCAACGCCAGGAACCGATAATAGTCCTGAACAAAGGGAATATGCGCGATCCGATCCCGCGATGCGTCGCCGATCAGATGGCTGTCGATGTCATAGACGGCATGATGGTCGCGAGCGATCACCGTGGTCAGATTTGGAGTATCCTTATCGAGCGTCAGCAGCTGCGCCTGTATTTCCTCGATAAGGGCGGCGCCGCGACGATCCTCCGGATCGAGGCCGGGCTCCGGGCAAACCACCAGCAATTGCCAGGCGCGGCTTCGCCGGCAAAACTCACCGAGCGCGGTCGCAAATTCCTCTGCGACTTGCCGGATGAAATCTTCTCCTTTGGAGAGATTAAGGCCAGCCGGACCCCAGTAGTCTTTGCGCTCATGGACCCAATCGCCGATACGCAGGAAAACGATATTGACGGTGCCAGAATCCGTATTCAGCAGGCTGGCGGGGTTAAGCAGATCAGGCATGATCTGGCTGTAGCCGGTCTGCTGAACCACGTAGTCACGAGGCAAGAAGTCCAGCCACTCCTTGAATTCTTCGATAAGGGGATCCAAGGTAAAGCTTCCGGTCAACATTATAGCCGACGCATTGCTCTTGGCTTTGCCCGTGCCAAACTCCGTTATCAGCTTCGTATGATCCGTCGTCGTCACCAGTGCATTGACAACCTGCATGGCAACATCGTCGGGAGAAATGGCATTGAAGATCCGGGCGGGAGTGTTGCTCATTTCCGTGAGAAGGTTTGCAGGCCTGGCAATGAGGGTTCTGATGGACGGATGTTCCTCGGCAAGCTTCGCAAGCACTGCCTCGACCTGCTGCTTCAGCTCGACATAATGAGAAAAACCCTTGGGCTTGGTCTCGACCATGGTCGATGAGATGGCGGCGCACACGCCGCCGCTTTGCTCAAGCAGATCGGAGAACGTGGTGATCGGAGCCTCGACCATTTGACGGTTATGGGCGATATATTCGGCTCGACGGGAGGCGGTGGACTCCTCCTCTTCCATGCGCAGGGGTGGCTGGCAGGCATTGCAAACGAGAATGTCCAGTCGCCCGTGTTTCTCCAGCAGCTCGGTCCTCAGACCATCACACCAATCACTATCGCTGGCATCTCCCCGGTACAAGGTTACCGCCAAGCCATTATCTTCGAGGTCGTCTGCGATTGCCCGCGCCTGCGCTTCACTGCTCAGGAAGTTCAGGTAGACATGGCAGCCAAGTGCGGCAAGGCTCTTGACCATGGACGCACCAAGACCGCGTGCGCTACCCGTGACAAGCGCGACCTTGCCGGCCAAGAGCCCCCGTTCTCCATCAGGTATCTTTGCAAGATAATCGGCGACCGGCCTATCATTGAACTCTTTTCGGACAAAGGATTTCAGCTGGCCATGCGCGACGACGGAGTGTGCCGCATGCACGCTCAGCTCGGTTTCTAGCAATCCATATCCTGGATTGTAGAATTGCGTCTTATGGGAATAGCCCAACTCGCCATTAGTCCCGCGCGCCTCGAAGGTCAGCTGCATGGATGAGAAAAGCGCTCTTTTTCCGGGGAGCTTCATGCCTACCAAGAAGCTGCAAAGCGAAACTACCTCCAAGACCGCCCTTCCGAAAACCCGATATGCGATCGGATAATAGTCTTGCAGACCTTTCGGCGAATAGGTCCCACTGAGCTCGATGTCCCCAAGCAACGCATCTTCGACATAGTCGCAGGCTTCGCACGATGCTTCATCGCTTCCGTTTGCAGGCGGCGTCATCACTTCGGCAAGCTCAAGCTCGGCAGATCCCGTCAGCGGCGCCCAGGAAATACACAACTGCATGAGCGCGGTCGAACCATCCCGCAAGGAGATGATGCAGCTATCTTCACCGTCCTGGTCCAGCTGATAAGTATATTTCTGGTCGCAGAAAATTGGGTTCTTGAAATTGACCGACAACTCTTTGACACGCACGGGTTCGGAAATCCCGGTCTTTTCCAAAGCGGCCAGAACCGCAATCGCACCATGCACGATACACCCTCCAAACGGTGAGCGCCTGGCATAGTTCCGGTTCATGTGCAGAGGGTTGAAGTCCCTGCTGATACTGGCAAAGGCGGAAACATCTGAGTTTGTAAATGTATGAATGCCGTCGACAGAGTTAGCATTTTCTCCGAAGAATGATGTCGTCGCCATGAAATGATCTTTCACCAATGACTAGAGTTAATATCGGCGTACTGATGCTGTTACGTGGCTCATCGCAAATCGCTAAAGCTCAGATGCGCTACCGGCAGCGTGAGCTTGCGGTTGTCGTCTCTAAAGCAGCGCAGTCCGCGCCATTCCGATGCACCCCATCCGCCGGCAAGCAGTAGGGCCACTTAATCGTTCGGCTCATTCTTGTCGTTTCGGTCGTCCGCAGCATCTGGGAAAAATTCCAGAGACATGACATCAAGTGTTTGGACACATGGACGCGCCAACCGCATGCGCAAATCTGGGGTGATGGCACGACTGAACCGCACCGGGTTTGCCGGAGGCTCCAACTTCTGAGAGAGTGGAGTCGATATGAACAAGACAACGAACAAGTTTTCACCTGAAGTCCGTGAGCCTGCGATCCGCATGGCTCTGGATCACGAAGCAGAACATCCGTCACGGTGGGCCGCCGTTTCATCTATTGCGGCCAAGATTGGCTGCTCGGCAGCCACGCTGCATGAATGGGTGAAGAAGACTGAGGTCGATACCGGCAAACGAGCAGGCCTGCCGAGCGATGTGGCCGAGAAGATGAAAGCTCTTGAGCGGGAGAACCGCGAGCTTCGTCAAGCCAACGAGATATTGCGCACGGCGTCTGCTTATTTCGCCCAGGCGGAGCTCGACCGCCCCTTCAAACGATGATCTCGTTCATCGACGAAAACCGTGGCGTGTTCGGGGTCGAGCCGCTCTTCAGACTATTGTGCTCTTTAAGGGAATTGAACCCCGCGCACCCCTATTCGATTTACGGCTGCATCGCGCAAATCAAACTATGGACCTTCAGATGATCCGCAACGGACCACCGTCGCGATGTCCGGCCTGAGAGACAGGTGACGCATTGTGCCGGGACATGGCCGCACCCGACCCACGGTCCCCAGACAGCGACTAAAATCACGTTGCCAAACCGGTGTCATCCAAACATTAAGGTGCCAGGGAACGACATCGCGGATGTTACCCTGCAAGTGGAGAAGCCGATCCGGCCTAGGTTATTCGCGGCTTACATCACCGATATTGAGGCTGGCACCTGCGCCATTGCCCGTTTGCGGTTCAAGATGGATAGTGACGGCACGCGGCTGGCGGCAGGCCGGATCGTCGGGCAAGGGAAAACTGAACCGCTGGGATTGGGCTCCTGCTGATGCCGAAAACGCCTCGTCCGGGAAAATACCGAACCGGCCGATTTCCTGTGTATTGTCGCCGCAGTGCACCGTGTTGGTTTCCACACAGAACTGAGCCGGTTAGACGCATAATTTCCATTGAGAATTGAGCCATGTGACCTTCCCCCCAACGCGGTGAGCGACGGGGGCAACGGAGTGATCCACATGGGACTTTTAAACATCATCCGTCGGATGAAGCTGCGCGAGAAGCAGTCGATCCGCGAGATCAGTCGGCATACCGGTTTGTCGCGCAACACGATTGCGAAGTATTTGAACGCTGGCACGATCGAGCCGACGTTCACGGTACCGGAGCGACCGAGCAAGCTTGATCCTTTTGCCGACAAACTGGCGGCCTGGCTGAAGACCGAGGCCGGGAGGTCGCGCAAGCAGCGCCGAACGCTGAAGCAGCTTCATGCCGATCTGGTGGTTCTCGGCTTTACCGGCTCCTATGGTCGGGTCGCCGCCTTTGCCCGTGAGTGGCGGGTTGAGCAGCAGACGACTGGCCACGGCATATTCGTTCCGCTGTCTTTCCGTGCAGGCGAAGCATTCCAATTCGATTGGAGTGAAGATTATGCCGTGATCGGCGGCGAGCGCACCAAGCTTCAGGTCGCACACATCAAGCTATCGCACAGTCGGGCGTTTCTGGTCAGAGCCTACCTGCTGCAGACGCACGAGATGCTGTTCGATGCTCACTGGCACGGGTTCCGTGTGTTTGGCGGCGTACCTGGTCGCGGCATCTACGACAACATGAAGACCGCGGTCGATCGCGTTGGCCGCGGCAAGGAGCGACAGGTCAACGTCCGCTTCCAGGCGATGACGAACCACTACGTTTTTGCGCCAGAGTTCTGCAACCCGGCTGCGGGTTGGGAGAAAGGCCAGGTCGAGAAGAACGTCCAGGATGCCCGACCACGGTTGTGGCAACAGATGCCGGACTTTCCAGATTTAGCGGCGTTGAACGCATGGCTGGAGCAGCATTGCCAGGACCTGTGGCGCGAGACACCGCATGGCACCTTGTCCGGTTCGATCGCAGATGTTTGGGGTGATGAGCAGCCTGCCTTAATGGCATTGCCCGCCATGTTTGACGGCTTCGTCGAGCAGAGCAAGCGCGTCTCACCGACATGCCTGATCACCTTCGAGCGTAATCGTTACAGCGTGCCTGCGTCTTTTGCGAACCGGCCCGTCAGCCTGAGGATTTATCCCGAGCGACTGGTCGTTGCGGCCGAGGGCAAAATCCTTTGCGAACATCCGCGCATCATAGAACGCAGCCACGACAAGCCGCCGAGGACGATTTACGACTGGCGCCATTACCTTGCGGTCATCCAGCGCAAGCCTGGAGCACTGCGCAATGGCGCACCCTTCCTGGAATTGCCGCCGGGGTTTCGACAACTGCAGGATCAGATGCTTCGCCGCCCCGGTGGTGATCGGGAGATGGCCGACATCCTCGCTCTGGTTCTTCATCACGACGAACAGGTTGTCGTCAGGGCTGTGGAACTGGCTCTGGATCAAGGCGTCGCGACCAAGACGCATGTGCTGAACCTGCTGCATCGTCTGATCGATGGAAAGACGACTGACGGTCCTGACATCGACACGCCACAGGCGCTGACCTTGCTGCGTGAACCCAAGGCCAATGTAGAACGCTATGACGGTCTGCGGGTCCGGATCGTAGGAGGTCGTCATGCGTCATGATCCTGCCAGCGCCGCCGTCGTCATCATGCTGCGTAGCCTGAAGATGTATGGCATGTCTCAAGCCGTCACGGACCTGATCGAGCAAGGGGCTCCAGCGTTTGATGCCGCCGTGCCGATCCTGTCCCAATTGCTGAAAGCCGAAATGGCCGAACGCGAGGTCCGCTCCATCGCCTATCATATGAAGGCTGCTCGCTTCCCGGCCTACAAGGACATCTCCGGATACGACTTCGCCGCCAGCGAGATCAACGAAGCGACGGTGCGCCAACTAAACCGATGCGAGTTCATCGACGGAGCGCAGAATATCGTGCTTGTCGGCGGACCGGGTACAGGCAAAACACATGTCGCGACCGCCCTCGGTGTCCAGGCAATCGAGCATCATCGCCGAAAGGTCCGCTTCTTCTCAACAATTGAATTGGTCAATGCGCTCGAGCAGGAGAAGGCCAAAGGCAAGGCAGGCCAGATCGCTGAGACGCTGGTTCGCCTCGATCTGCTGATCCTCGACGAACTCGGGTATCTTCCGTTCAGCGCCTCAGGCGGAGCACTGCTCTTCCACCTGCTGAGCAAGCTCTATGAACGCACCAGCGTCGTCATCACCACCAACCTCAGCTTCAGCGAATGGGCCACCGTCTTTGGCGATGCCAAGATGACCACGGCTCTGCTCGACCGTTTGACCCATCGTTGCCATATCCTGGAAACCGGAAACGACAGCTTCCGCTTCAAAGCCAGCTCCGCCGCAGCAGCACAGAAGAGAGGAGAAAAAGCCAATCACTTGACCAAACCCTGATCAGAAAACCATACTCAGAGGTGGCTCACTTCTCGGTGGAAAAACCGGCTCAGTTCCGCGTGAAAACCAACAAACGCGCTCCGACACTCAGCGAACAAGTCTGTCTTCAGAAGAATGGCTATGCGCTGATCATGCTCTGGCACGAGGAAGCAGACGAGGACCAGGAAGAAGGAGAGGACATGACGGCTCGCGACCGCTGGCGTGCTCAGCAGGAAAAATATCAAAGAGGCTAATCTCAATGGAAAGCCACAACTTTGAACGCCTGAAAGCGCATATCCTCCCTTTGTCAGTCTCAAAGGTGTTCGAAACGGCTCGCCTAGAATGGCAGCTGGTTGGGGTTGAGATCAGCGAGGAATTCGATCAATGCCCCTGCGGTCAGGACATTCTTGATCATTGCTACATCCGAAATCGCCTCAACAGAGCGACAACTTACGTTGGGAACGTCTGCATCAATCGCTTTGTCGGCATCGACACCGGAAACCTCTTTGAAGGCCTGAAGCGCATACAGGCAGACCCTTCCGCCAATGCCAACGATGACTTGATCGAGCACGCCTATCGAATGGGTTATCTCTACGACGAGAAGGAATATCGGTTTCTTAAGCAGACAAAACTCAAGCGGAAGCTCTCTCCGGCTCAGCTGAACTGGAAGCAGAAAATCAATCGTCGAATTTTGAATCAAACGATTGTCCAGCGCCGGGGAGCGCATCAGTCTCGCTAACCTATTCGGGACGAGTCTACCGTGACGTGTCAGGAACGAGCGGCACCGGTGCCCCCAAGTTTTATCCAGTTTTGAGTTCGCTCCGGCGGTTATCGGTTATTACATTTGCGGTGGTAGCGGCGTGTTGCGGTGCGGAGCCATTTCGGCTGCGCAGCACCGCATCACGCCGCGGGTTGATGGTCTGAGTGAACTCGGCCGGTGTCAGCCGCCCATTGAGCTGGCTACATCGAGCGGAGCATCGGGTCCGGCGAGAATATAGACTGCGATCCGACAGAATAATCCTGCGGGTCTGTCGCTAAATCATTGGCGCCGTTAAGCGGCCACCTCGTAGTTCCCTTCCACCATCAACCTTGCTGAAAAGATTCACGGCTCCATCGGGCGACTTACGAGCCATGCTCGAGGCAGCATTGGTGCCTATCTTGATCCGGCCGCGCGCAGCGTAGATTGGATTGTATGAGTGCTCGCCCCCTATCCCTGAGCTATGGCAGCCTGACTGGCTGTCGCACCGCGTTGGATCTAGTGGCCAGCAACTGCGTTGGCTTAAGGGACTTCGCGACGATTCGCATCTGACAGCGAGACGCGTGGAAGACCCGAAACCTGGCCAATGCATCTATGTCAGTGAATATGGCGGACAGCTGTGCGTCCGAAGACGGACTTACGATTCCGGGAGGGATCGCGGCCTCCCAGCCCTCGACCTTGCGGAACTCCCATACGATGTCGCCGAATGAAGTGGGAGCGTAGTCGAGCTTGGCATCGAAGGCAGAGACGAGTTCGTCGGTTACTTCGCATCGAACGTGACCAGATTGATTTCCGAACGCGGCGAAATGGTTCTTTTTCGCCAACGAGATGATCTCGTACACGCTTTCGCGGCATGCTACCACGAACCCGGCGTCGCGATCCTTGGAACGGCCGGCGACCGCGGTTGGGAAGCTGAAGTCCGTTTCAGTGCCGTCGCTTCTGATAACCCAGAATCCTATGCTCTTTCCACCATGCACCTCGTTTTGACGGGTGACAAAGTGGCTGACGCCACATCCAATCTTGGATGGGCCGTCGTAGATCGCGGCATCGTACCGCTCAAGCAATGCGCACAGATCGTCATGATCCTGCGGTTCATCGATCACCGTCTCAAGCGGGTAGCGGTCCCGCAGATCACGGAAATAGTCTTCCGCAGCTTGTCGGGTCGACCATTCGCTTCCATTTGACAGTATTACCGGCTTGCCACGTGGCATAAGTCTATCCTCGAACTGGTGTCTGGACGGGTCTGCGATTAATCCCCTGGGAGTCTCTCCAGACTGAACGCAGGTCATCCGCCGAAACGAAATCGGCTATTCGTGTACCGTGAATAGCATCGCGCCAGGCCTCTACGCGGCTTGTCTCGAGGAAAGTCCTGAACCTGGAGCCATCCTCGGGGCGCAAGGACCCATTCTCCTCTGAATAGAGAGCGGCCATGCCGGAGGCGAGCTGTCGGGGAATTCCGAGAATTGACGCCATGACTGAACCGGGTGAACTCACTCCATACTGAATGTAGGCCGGTAGCATACGGTCTTCACCTTCGAGAGCTGCTCCCTCGCCTCCAACCATATCGCGACCGCGCAAAAAGGCATGAGCGCCCCATGATACCGTTTGTGAAACAAGTCCGAAGACGTACCGTCCCGCCTCCCTGATGCGGTCCGCTTCGCTTTTCCCACGAAATGAAGGGGCGATCTCCGCTACGGTTGAGCCATTGATCCATTTGTGAACGACGTCCGCCACCGCCTTCGTGTCGATCGTGCCATGGCCGAGGTCCAAGGCCAAGGAAAGTTCCGGAAGTTTGGCCAGCGCATCGATGAGATGTTTGAGTCCGTCAGGCTGTTGGAGCATCTGAGCTGTGCCGCCCGAAAGCAGAGGATCGGTGCGAATCGTGGCATAGAGTTCGTCGAAACTGAAAGAAGCCAGCCCGGTCTCATCCGCCACCTTCATGTAGCTCTGCTGCTTACCTGTTATCTGCCCAAGATAACGGCGTGCAAACTGCAGGAGCTTTGTTCTTGCGGTGTCGGACCGTCCCGCAAAGCTTGCGTTAACCAGCCGTTCGAGTTCGCTCGATGTCTGCTGTGCACCAAGTCGAGCGACCGAGTGACCAAGATACTGTATGAACGGGCGAATACCTTCGTTGGTCCTATAAGCAGACTTTATATCTGCCCCATCCGCTATACGTTCGATCGCAGCGGCAAGAGCTGAATCGATCTTCTCAGATAGAGACGCTGTATAATGCTCCCACAGCTCTCGGTGTTCGGAATTTGCAAATACGATTACCCCTCTTTCAGATAGGCCGACGCGCCCGGCTCTGCCTGCGATGTTCCAAAATTCGCCTGGGCTGAGTGGACCGGCGTAGGGCTTGTGGACCGAATGGACGACGACGCTGGACACCGGAAAGTTCATGCCTTGTGCCAAGGTCGTTGTCGCCGCTATGAACTCGAGCGTTCCAATGGCGGCCAAACGTTCGACAAGGTAGCGCAGTTCACTGCTCAATGCCGAGTGATGAAATGCGACGCCTTTCCTCAGGCAATTCGCTAACTGGCTGTCTTCTCCGTATTCGTTCGAGGCCAACGCGATCGCTACGCGGAATTCCGGCGGAGCTAACGTCGGATCTATCGCTGCGCGCTGCTCAGCCATCTCGAGCGCGGCCTCTTCGGCGGCTATTCTCGAAGCCGGAAACATCATTAGGGAGGGACCAAGCGATTGAAGCCTTCGCCCGATCGTGATCGCCTTCGTCTGGGCCGAAGAACTCTCGCGAAACTTATTACGCTCCTCTTCGGTTAGCAACATGACTGTAGATGTCAGTGCCGACGACCGATGTGGCTCCTTCCACTCTATCTCGATCCGCCGTGTGCCCTGACGACCCTTGAGGCTAGCGAGGCCGACAATCAGACGGGACGGCCGCCATTTGACCTCGACTTCACGTCCGCGGTCTTGGCTCAGCCAAGCTGCAACGTCCTGAGCGTTCTCAACGAACGGCGTCAAAAGCAACAGACGGATATGCGCGTGCTCTCGGCGAATGTTGGCCAGCAAGAGCTCCAACCGAGCACCGCGCTCGCCATCTTTCAGAAGATGAGCCTCGTCGACTATGACCAAACGGATCTGTTCAAACCATTCTGTACGCGAACGAAGAAGGAGATCCAGCTTTTCCGGAGTGGATACCACGACGCCAGACAGTCTGTTCAATAGAGCCTGTTCAAAAGGGTCTTCTTCAAAGGCGCTGCCTGCCGCGGTGACGTCGATGTTAAGCTCGGCAAAGTCCGCTCCAAGCGTTCGGCGAACCTGTGTGGCCAGTGCCCGAGTCGGAGTGACGTAGATGACCCGTGCATCGGCGTAGCCGGAAAGCGTCTGAAGAATGGCTAACTCAGCCATCAAAGTCTTTCCCGAACTCGTGGGCATCTGCAGTATAACCGCCTCGCGCTGTGGATCGAGAAGGTTCTTTGCCAAAGCATCCTGTTGAGACGGCAACATGCTCAGGATCGCACCCTCTCTGGTGCTGACCGATCTCACAAGCGCGTCGATTTTCTCATTGATATTGGATCCGTTCGCCCAAATGGAGTCCTCGCGTAGCTTCCCAGAGATCAGGGAAACTGAAATGATCCAAGTCATGAGTTCAGGGTCCGAGCTCAGGACCGCGTATTCGTGCGCCTTGCGCATCAGAGTCTGAAGCTCTGTCACGACGTTCACCGGACGTCCACTCGTGCCCACGAATTCGCCATTGAGGACGTAATCAGTCAGCACGATGGTGGCCTGACCTGCATGATAAAGGGCCAGTAGCGTTAGTGCAGACCGCTGAGGATGATCGGTAGAGGCCAGCAAGGCCCCATCCATCTTACCCTGAAGTTCACGAAGATCGTCAATGCACCGTCTGGCTTTCCCGACGTCTTCGCGACTTGATTGTCTGGCGATTAGGATCAGGGCCCGAGAGATTATGTCCTGCACTTTGACAGGCCAGGACCGAGTATCGTCCGATGCCGGGTCGATTATAGCGGAAACGATCGGTAGGCGGAGAAGGTGACGAAGCTCGGTCGGACGTCTCGCCCAGAGTGCCACGCTCGATGCTAGAAACAGATCGCGCAGTTCGATACGCCTCTGCGCGGATGCCGCACCGACATATGCCAGCCACTGGTCGAAGACTTGACTGGCGGTTACTTCCGAGATGTTTGGAGATGCGCCGATCGCTGTACTCACGTCGATTTCGTTGATCCAGGTCTCATAGTCAACCATGGCCCCGATCTTGAGCTCAATGAGTTCATCGATCGGGGCAGCAGTCGGAGCATGTGAGAGAGCAGCTTGGAAAACGCCGTCATCAACGCGAGCGAGCAGCTGCCGACGATACGCTGTGTCAAAGATGTTCTCTGCGCTAGACATGTTGCCGCGCTCTCGTCATTGCCGCTCGACCAAACGCTGTAAGCTCCGCACCAAGAGAGAGTGTCATGCCTCGCGCTCTAGCATGCAAGAAGGAAGTTGTCGCACCCCTCAGCGAACAGAGGTCGTCAATATGAGACTCGGCCCCGCCACGGACGATGACTGGCGCAAGTAGGGTGTTGGTAATCCTGTTGTCTCGTTCGAGTTCCACGATGAGGTTCATCAGCGGCAGCTCGAAAGCCGTGTTTTTGCAGCGAAGGAGACATGCCATGAGAAAGCCCTTGAGCTTGGTGAAGTCGGTCACCGCTCGCCCACACTCGGCAACAAGTTCAGCGGCGACGCTTGGGGGCCTAGCCGCATCCTCCGTACCCTTGACTTGGAGGAGTACTAAAGCGAGTTCACCATCGGTCGCCTGCATTATGGTCCACCCGTCGAAACCAAGTATTGGCTGATTTCGGTTCCCTTTCGTCGCATGTAGCGTCGGAGGGGAAGCAAACCCGTAAACGGTGGCCAGCGCTGCGCGCGCAAGCAACTCGGTCGTTTCTGACCGATAGTTAGTCAGCTGGCCGGGCTTTCCACCTTCAGCGGCCGGATCTGGCAGAGACGATCTAAACGCGCTCAGCAACAGGTCGAGCGAAAAGGTGTTCGCTACCCCATCGGCCGGCTCCGGGACAGTCACGAGAGGAGCATTTTCCGCCATTTCTCGGATTTCTTGTTCGCCGTAGGCTTCCCGGATTGTTGCTACCGCATGCAACAGCATCCTGTCGTTCTGATCTGACAGGTCGCAGGATTCCTGAACGACAGCCCAGACATGATCGCCATCGTCGTCCGTCAAGTTTCTGTTGATGTAATACACGCGTGGGCCCCCTCAAGAAAGGGCTCTCACACAGGAAGATTCGCGTCAAGCGATAGTAGTGTTTGATGCTAAACGTGAGACTTGCCGAGCGACTACTCTATCATTATTATTCCTATTCGGTCCAAAAAAGGCAACGGCCCGTCTGCCCAATCGGCCGCGCGAGCGAGGCCTAGCTTTAGGCCCAGCGGAGCTGGGATCAGGTAGCTAGATCGGATGACGTTTCGCATGACGAGCGTATGAATGTGTTGGCTGCACCAGTGATCACAGGCGGCAATGATTGGGGCTAGGCCGCCACCATCAGATGAGTGGCGGGTCATAAGATTCCCCACGCCCGAAACCTCCCCCTCCCGGTCATCTCCCGCAGACCCAGCTCCAAAACAATCCGCCGCGCCGCCTGCGGCGTGACGTCCAGCGTCTTCGCCACCGTTTTTGCCGACACCAGCGGCCTTGCCATCACCAGCTCGACCAGCTCCGGCAGTTTTGAAGACGTCCTCCGCCCATCGAGCTTGCGGTCCATCATGGTTTTCGCCAGTGCCAGGCGATCGTGCTCCTTGAGGCCGATCTCAGCGGCGGCGATCAGGCCGTGGGCGATGGCCAGCAGCCGAGTTTCGCGATTGCGATGGCGACGCCGATCGACGGGGATAGTTTTGAGGCCAAGATTGATCGCGGCCAGGTGCGCACCGGTGGTGAGCCCGACCTGGCGCAAGATCGAGGTAGCCAGGAGGCGGCCGAGCCAAGGCGCGTGCTGAAGGACGGAAATGTCGTTCCAGGCATCGAGGGCGACGATCGCCTGCAGCACCGCCGGCAGGTCTTGCACCTGTCGGAGCACGCCGCGCCATTCCTCCAGCCGCGCATCCTCGTCCCAGTCGAGATCATAGACCAGTGCGTCTCTGTCTGCCGCGCTGGCGCGGCCGGGACGTGTTGCGTTCTCGATCGCAGCCTCCGATCGGGCCAACACCGCATCGATGGCGGCATAGTCGACGCCGGGTAGATTTTCCACGTCGTCACCCTCCTCGCCCTCCCCTTCCGGATTTATTGGCGCTGCGGGGCGAATGACGACGGCAGTCTTCCCCTCGCCCGCACCGGCCGAATTGATGTCCGATGTTTGTCGCAAGGTTCGGATACCGTCGGCAGAGAGCGCCCAATCCGGGGATTGGCCGGCGATCCGCCGACGAGTGCGCAGGACGTCGCGGGCGATTGTCAGCTCATGGGTGGGTGTGCGAATATCTCTGGTATCGTCGTGGAGGACGAGGTCTTCGAGATGGACCAGTTCGCCGTCGATCCACAGCGAGGCGCACGCGTCGGCAAAATGGGACCGTTCGATCCATCCCTGGCCGACCGGTGAGCGGACGATGCGTTCGTCCAGACGCGTTAAGGCGATGCCCGCGCGGAAAGCCGGCCCGATCAGAGCTGTCATACTGATTTTCGCGAGATCGTAAGGCATTGAAATCATGGTAAATGATTTGCTAAAGGAACTCTATCTGAAAGTTACTATTCCTCACATGGTATGGTTGCGGGTTGGCGTGCTAACCATCGATAAGTATCAAGTATCGATAGTGATGGTTTTGGAGTCGCAAAACCGGTAAACTCGGGGCAATTCACAGCGCCAGAGAGCACCATGCCAAAATCCAAAGCCCTCCCCTCCCCCACAGATACGTTGCTGCGCCGCTCGGATGAGGCAATTTAGGTATCGATAGTTAGCCATCTACCGAGGCATTTCTTGCCATCTCAAGCTGGAGCCGCTATATTTGACGGGATCTCGATAGAGGAAAGCCGATGTCTGAACCACAACTCTCCGTCCGCAGCACAAAGGCGAGGGACCTTGCCCATGCGATGGCGCGCCGCACCGGTCAGCCAATCAACAAGCTCGTCGAGCAGGCGCTTGAGCGCTACGATCTGGAACTGCGCCAACAGTCTGCCCGGACGCCGATCGATGTCCTATCGGACTTGATGGCCGAGGGCCGGCGTGCTGTGCCAACCGGCACGACATCTGCGCATGACGATTTCTACGACGAATATGGTTTGCCACGATGATCGCTGTCGATACGTCGGTCATTCTGGCAATGGCCTTGGGAGAGCCGGAGGCCGAACGGTTCATATCGTTGGTGGGTCGGGAGGCACTTGCGATAGGCTGGCCGACCCTGCTCGAGGCTCGAATGGTGCTGACAGGAAGAGGGTTTTCAAACGCTTCGGACATCGTTGATCAGCTTGTCCGGCTGCCGAACGTAACCACGATTGCTTTCGACGAAAAGCATTATCGTGAAGCGGAACGAGCGTTCGATCGATTCGGTAAAGGTCGCCATCCAGCCACGCTTAATATGGGCGACTGCTTTTCCTACGCCGTTGCCGCGGTCGCCAAGGCGCCGCTCCTGTTCAAGGGCCAGGATTTCGGCAGGACCGACGTGAAATGCCATCCCGCGTCGTCAACCCAATGACACGCAAAGCCATCACCCACCCCGCCCCCGCCGATCCGGTGCAGCGCCGTGCCGAAGAACTCGATGCGCTCGACGCGATCCTTCCCTTCGATCGCCGCGACCAGCTGGCAACGCTGCTGACTGACGATGATGTCGCCACTTTAAAACATCTGGCGCAAGAGGGCATGGGCGACAATACGCTACGGGCGCTTGCCTCAGACCTTGGCTATCTCGAGACCTGGTGCCAGCTTGCCACCGGCGCTCCCCTCCCCTGGCCGGCGCCCGAAAGCTTGGCTCTCAAATTCGTCGCCCATCATCTCTGGGATCCCGGCGAGCGAGCCGAGGATCCGAACCATGGCATGCCGGCCGACGTCGAGGCGGTATTGCGCGCCAAGGGGCTGCTCAGAGTCGATGGCCCGCATGCGCCAGACACTGTGCGCAGGCGCCTCACCTCCTGGTCGATCCTGACACGCTGGCGCGGGCTGACCGGCGCATTCAGTGCTCCGTCCCTAAAGACCGCATTGCGACTGGCCGTGCGCGCTGCGCCGCGGCAACGCCGCCGCAAGAGCAAAAAAGCAGTGACCGGCGACATCCTGGCGAAACTGCTGGCCACCTGCGCGGGTGACCGCCTGGTCGATCTTCGCGATCGGGCGCTATTGCTCCTCGCCTTCGCCTCCGGCGGCCGCCGGCGCTCCGAAGTTGCCAACCTTCGCGTTGAAGATCTAGTCGACGAGGAACCGGTGCATGCCGATCCGGCCGACGCGAGCTCCCCTCCCCTGCCCTGTCTGACGATCAGCCTCGGCCGCACCAAGACGACGACGGCCGATGATGACGAACACGTCGTGTTGATCGGCCGGCCGGTGACCGCCTTGAAGCATTGGCTAGCAGAAGCCAGGATCGAGACTGGACCGGTGTTCCGGCGCATCGATCAGTGGGGCAATATCGATCGGCGAGCACTGACGCCGCAATCGGTCAACTTCATCCTCAAGGCACGCGTCAAGCAGGCCGGCCTAGACCCGGAGATGTTCTCGGCGCATGGCCTGCGGTCTGGCTATCTCACCGAGGCCGCCAATCGTGGCATCCCACTCCCCGAGGCCATGCAGCAGTCGCTGCACAAGTCGGTGACGCAGGCGGCCAGCTATTACAACAATGCCGACCGGAAGAACGGGCGCGCGGCGCGACTGGCTGTCTGATCCATCGACTGGGGTATATCGGCTATTGTGCAAGCTGCCGTCGCAGCCTCTGAACGGGAAAGGAAAGCCGTGCGCTCACCGCAACTGACGACATCAATAGCCACTCTCCTTTTGTCGATCCCTCTCGCGGTCGTGGCTTTCGCCCCCGTCGCACTGGCCGAGACAGAACGCGAAAGCGCTGCAAGAACGCTTGTGGAACCAGCTTATCCAATATGGCTGGCGCAGGCGAACGCTTGGACCACCGACATGCGGCTTTTGAAATCCATGACGGAACACGCGATCGGCGGCCTGGCCGCACTACTACCAGCGGATTGCGATGTGGCCCGTATGAAACGGGACATATGCGGCATAAAACTCTTCAACGTTCCTTCGTCCTCGATGTCGCCGACTGTGCAGGAAAGCGAAATGATCGCCGCACAGGTGCTGGATTATAATCCTGTCAGACGCGGAGATATCATCGTGCACAAGGCGAGGTTCCAAGGCGGTGACGAAACGGTTGCCCTTACGCGGATCATCGGCCTGCCAGGTGAGACGGTGAAAATGCGAAACGGCCATGTCTTCATCAACGGGAAGGGAATGATCGCGGCTGCCACCGGCCAAGTCATCAAGGAGGAATTTGTCTCCGGAGAAGTCTATAGGGAGACCACGCCCGAAGGCCGCAGTTACGCGACGCTGCTGTCGCCCAAAACGCCTCCAGGCGTGGTGAACGACTTCGGGCCCGTGACCCTTCCAGAAGACAGCTATTTCGTGCTCGGCGATAATCGCGACAGCTCCGTGGACAGCCGCTACCCGCACGACTTCAACGGCGATGGCCTGGTCCGAAAGGAAAGCATCTTGGGGGTAACCCTGTCGGTTTTGGTGTCCAAGGATCCGGATCGGGTCGGGAAGCAATTATGAAGCAGGCCAGTTTGTCCGCTTCCAGGAAATCGTCAACCGCTTCAGATGGCAGCAAGAGTTGCGAATGATTTGCGGTGGCAAGATATATCATGTTCACGACCGACTTCGCGAGAAGCAGCATGCTCGAATTCCGTCCAGTGGAAACCGCTGCTTCACGGAGACAAAATTTGATTATTGGAGGCATACTCACATGCGTGCATTGATGTTTTGCATTATTTGGTTCAGTGCTCCCCTGCATGCATGGGCTCAGTCTTCCCACCTTACGCCGGAACGGACTGCCGAACTCTACTATCGCTCCTGGTTGAACTATGATCGCGACAGCACATTGCGGCTCCAGCGTGAATGGGGCGCTTCCAGTGCCGAACCACGTTACCTCGACATGGAGCGTGTCACCGATCCGGTAGCATGGCAGTTCAAGTACAAAATGGGTGACTTGCCACTCGGGAGCTCGCACGAGCAGGCCAAACTCATGACAACGCTCATGATCGAAAGCTCTCGGCGGGTTCGCTGCAAGGCAATATCCGGACGGGTAGGAGAACAACTGCCAACTGGTCAATATCTGGCTTCGGTAAAGCTTGAATGTGCCGTTCCTGAGGTCAAGGCGGCCTTTGAACACCTCAAAGCTGCCACTAGCGCTGCTGAACTGGGCGGAGGAGAAAAAGCTCCCGCGGCGACATTGCTGAGAAAGATGATCGCAGTTGTCAGCCGCGCCCCACTGACGCGGCGAGTTTCAACCGAGATGGTGCTCACAGGGGACGCTGATAGAAAAATCTGGCGTGTCGGTCCAACGAGTTTAGGGATCGAGGCCGTTGGCGCCGACTTCGGCAGGCAGCTGGCTCAATCGGGATTAATGGATGGCGCTCTCTGAGGAATGTCGCGAAACTCGGACATCACCACGAAAAACAAGACTGATGGCGTTGTCCAATGTGACAGTTCGCAAAACAGGCGTTCGCCTTGCCTAATGTTTGCCGTCAAGAACACTCCCCGGAACCATTAGCTCTGAAAGAGTAGTTCAGTGTGTATTTGGCAAGCGGTAGAGCTTGGCGCACTCAAAAGCATCCTGCCGGTCGACCGGGGTGGCCGGCTCTCGACCATTCTGATGAAGAATCCCCGATCTGTACCGCGCCAAGATTGGGGCACTCGGCGCGGCCGCGGTGGGTGATCAATTTGCCTGGCGATCGTGGTATCGCTTACTGCTGTGCAGGCGCGGCTTTCTGAAGCTTGTCCTGAACTTTCTTGACGAGCACCGGATCTTTCTGTGCAGCCGTTAGAATTGTCTTGTATTCGTCCACCGACATGCCCGGAGACGTCTGAACAGCCTGTTCCATCTGTTTGCTTGCCTCGGTCTGTAGCTGTTGCTTCGCGCTCGGATCCGAGGTTGCGCCGATCTTGGCTGAGTATTCCTGCCTAATTTTGTCCACCTGGAGATACGCGACCGCAAAAGCTTCGATTTTTTGATCGCTTACGGTCGCAGCCGTACCATTGTTATCTGGTTGTGCTTGGGTCGGCTGCTTCTCTTGCGTTGCTTGCTGTGCGGACGCCGGGTTGCTGAGAAGCGTCAAGCTTAAGACTGCAGCGGTCAGCGATGCGGCAGGGATATAACGATTGATCATCTGAATTCCTCTCTCGTAACGTGGGGAGAACACCTCTTTGATGGCGTTGAGCGAACGGCGGCATATCGCATTGATTTAGCCGTCTGTTAGGGTTGAAGAACGATCCGGCGACAATGTGGCCGTCAGACGTTTTCTATGGGGCGATAGCACGGCGACCTGTTGACGGCTACATCAACGCGATAAGCCGATCGGCACGACTGTCGGCTCACAGCGGCTCCGGATAGGGGCGTCTCACGGAACCTGCGTCTACTTAGACGTTCACGAACGTCCTTTTCTGACGCATTCCTCACTTGTACAAACGCCACCAAATACGGGCCGGAAAATCGATGGCGAAAGCAGCAAAGGTCAGTCCCCCTCCCCTCGCCCCCGTCGCCCGGAGACTGATCGGATGCGGCCGGGTTTCGACGGACGATCAGCTCCTGCATGAGCGGCCTCCGCGAGGCGACCGTAAATGGCAACCGTCTTCTGTTAGGGCGCTCTTGGATGAAGCGCGGCGCTTCGGGCTCGTTCGCTCTTGAGTGCCTGATTATGATGCAGCCGAGTTGCGAAGGTTCGTTTGCTAGGAGGCCCCGCATTTGTGCGAGCCGCTTGTGAGACGCACAATGTGTCGATATATTTCGATTCTATCGACATGAATTGACGATATGTCGATGCCGACGACATATCCACCCGACATCTCGCTTGTGCGAGGATCGATCGACATGCCGTTTGAGCCGAACCGCGCTTACAACGACCTCCCATCCTTGCCTCCGCGAGAGGACGTGAAGACGAGCCATGCTGAAAGCCTGCATCGTGGCGCGCGCAGCGGTGGCGGAGCTGCGCGTCTCCGACTACCTCATTCCCAACCAGCCGGTCCTGACCAATTCTATTGCGCTGCTCGAGGCACAGGCGAGCTCCAAGATCGAGAACGTCGTCACCACGACCGACAGGTTTTTCCGCTTTGCGAACGAGGTCGGCACCTAGGCTGATCCGGCAACCAAGGAAGCGCGGCGATATCGTACCGCGCTCAGTAAAGTCTTTCAGACGCTCAAACGGCGTCCGGTATCGACCTCCACGGTAATCGCTGTCTGCAGGACCATCAAGGGCATCGAGCTGGATATCCGCGCAACGCCGGGAACGGCGCTGATGAACGATGCGACCGGCGCCGTTATCTACACCCCGCCAGACGGCCAACCATTATTGTGGGACAAGCTGTCGAACTGGGAACGATACATTCACGAAGAAGAGGAGATCGATCCACTGATCAGGCTCGCCGTGATGAACTACCAATTCGAAGCCATCCATCCCTTCATCGACGGCAACGGCCGAACGGGACGAGTTCTGAACCTGCTCAACCTCGTCGACAATGGCCTGCTGGATGTACCGGTCCTCTATCTCAGCCGTTACATCATCGGCAACAAACGTACCTACCACGATCGTCCGCTCGCCGTGACCACAGACTCCGCTTGGGAGGACTGGATCCTCTACATGCTTGAGGCAATCCGCGAGACAGCCGACTGGTCAACAGCGCGCATTCGTTCCATCCGGGATCTGCTCGATCAAACTGCGGAGCGGATCAGGCGAGACTTGCCGAAGATTTACTCCCGGGAGCTGGCCGAGGTGATCTTCGTGAACCCGTATTGCCGTATCGGCGATCTGGTGGCCGCTGGAATTGCGAAACGGCAGGCCTCATCGGTTTCGGTGAACCGCTCAGATTTCCGAACCAAATCAAGCTCACGGTTCCATATGAAGGTCTAGAAAGAAGGCTAACATGCCTACCCATCTGGGCGTCTATACGCCCAGCAGCGTCGGTTGTATCGTCGAGCTGTTCATTACCCGGTGAACTTTACTGCGCCAGGCGTCTACGCCCACAACAGACGCCTGGCGGCCTCTTCAGCTCGCAATCCGACGAGCGCCAAGCATTCCCAAGTTCCTCGCCGCCAACTCAGTCTTTGACCAGGATGGCGTCGAGTAGCGGGCGCCACGCGGAATCCGCTCAGTGCGTACGACGCGAAACTCCATCGAGCGCCTTCGCCTGGAGAAGGAGGCCGATGCTGGCCGTAACCTCTTGGAGAAAGAAAGACTGGAACGCGCGGCACAGAAGGCCAAGAATGCGGCCGATGGACTGGCTGCGGGCCTCACTGAGCTTTCGAACGGCAACGTAACCTATCGCAGCGATAACCCTTCCATCACCATCGCGAGCAGCACGTCCTCACGACCGATTTCGCGGTGAAGCGTAGAAATTGCGAAAGTTTGGTCGAGCTCCAGTCTTGGAGCAAGCTCTGATAAATCACAGTCGTCAGCGCTTCACTTTGCGCAGTCACCTTCCCGCCGCCTGGGAGAGCCAGTCATCCTTTGCCGATGACCCCGGCGGCATCACAAAGACTGAGTAGATCCGCAGTGCCGGCAACGACCTTGGGAAGGCTGTTAAATTCACCTTCATCGGATCATGCGACCGGGAAGGGCGAGCCTTTGAGGAGACATGTGCTATACCAAACAAAAAAGTAACAGCTGTTACTTTCACCGGTGGCGCCTAAGAACGCTCACGACGCGCAGCATTTTCTGGAGACGGGGCGTGATCCATTTCTGGCCAGGCGTTGAAAAAGTAACAGCTGTTACTATTGCCCAGTCTCCCCCGATGCGCCGTAGAAACCGGCTGCCAACCCAAACAATGATCGCTCGAGATTCAGCTTCCCCTCCACCGCACGATCGATCATGGCACGGAAGTAGCCGGCTGGCTTGGATATCTGCTCTGGGTCACGGAGCGATTTTTCAAGCACTATTGCGAGGATAGCGCTGGCGCCGTAAAGGCCGACCTTTGCCCGACCATCGGCCCAGCCCGCTTCAGAAAGGCCGATCATTCGTCGCAGAGTTTCACCGGCACGACCTAGCGACGACCAGTTATCAAAGCGCGTACTGATCATGACCTGCGCTTCCCGGCAGCCAACCTGGAGCAGCCCAATGGACACCGACCCCAAGATTTCCCCCTGAACCGTATCGGGATCGCGCCCTTCCCGACCATCCAAACCAGCTTGCTTAGTTCGGGCGTCCGCCGGAGGCTTTTTTTCCAAAGCCATATAGGCAGCTTTGCTGCCGACCTTAAATTGGTCTTCCCGCTCGTTAGAGCGGGGCCGCTTATTGTTACTTATATAAATAGATTCATGGGTTGTATTAGTATTAGGCATGACGCTGATGTCACCCTCGCATGACAAATTATGCTCGAATCGATCGATCGTTGTCGAGACCACGATCTCAGCATGCAGTGCGCTTAACGCTTCCGCGCGTCGTTCGATGTCTAGGCCTGAGTTCTGCAGTTCAACCACCTGCTCTCTCCAAGTTGCGCTGTTCTCCGGAAATGCGTTGCTCAAGTCTTCGACGGCGCGGGTGAGGCGAGAAATATCCCTTTTCGCTGCAAGTTCTCTGTTGAGCTTCACCTGGTATTGCTCGACGGCTACCCTTATTTCCGCCGCACGGACGCGGGACGGTGTAAAATCGATGCCATAGCCAACGGAAATGTCACCTTGCTTGTCGCGATATACAAACCGGCGACCCGTCGCGCTGTCGCGATAAGCGGCGATGCCAACTTCGACCAGTCGTCGAATGCAGCGCATCACCGTCCGCTCTGATCGCATGGTATATTCGGCGAGCTTCGCATTCGAGATCGCGACGATTGGGCGTCCCGCGCCTTTCCAGTCCTCTGCACGCGATAGTCCAAGGAGGATATCCATCACATGGTAAGCCGTACCGTCGATGCCCAGCACCGGTGCGGCACGTTTCAACAACAGGGCGATCTCACTTTTTGTGACGTCGGGGACATCGTTGGCCATCGCAAGCCTAGCGCTGGCAACGATACCCGGTGTCACGCGTCTGAAGGACGCGACGGCTGTAATCTGGGTCATAGGTTTCCCGCTGCGGTCCAAGGAGCCACAGTTCCAAAGATTGTTTTGGGGAAGCCAAGCAGAAGCTGGACGCAAAAAATCGATCCCTGGGGTTACAGAGACTTGATTAAGCGACACGACCGGCCTAGAATCAGATTGCTAGAACTGATGTTGGCGGTGCGAATTTCGTTCCGTTGGCTATTGAATTAAGGGTCTGTCGATTGGCGTCGACAGGCCCTTTTTCGATTTCGTCGTCATGCCATCATCGCTCTCCTCCACGCTGGGTCGATTGAAACTCTTCGACCAACTCTGGCAGTCTTTGAACAAGCCATGCCGAGAGCCCTGGAATCCGATCGTCCGGAATAGCAAATTTGGTCGCAGCGCTAGATCGCCTGGCAACGATGACGTGGCCACCCGCGACATGGATCTCCGTGATATCGGGCTCAGACTTGACGGGCCGGCCCAAGACATCCAGGACCAATCCAAATCGCTGGTCGCTGTCACTTGCCTCCCATTCCAACGAACGAACAAGGCCTTCAACAGCGTTGCTCTGCTCGGGAGAAAGACGACCATCCTTTATCAGCGAGCCGAGTTTCTCCCACTTCGGGCGACCGATTGCAGACGCAGGACCAATCAGACGGATAAGATCGGCGGGCACCAATGCCGCGGCATTGGTGAGGATTGAGATATAGGCCATTTTTTGGCCGTCCTTCCGCCCGAGAGCTTCGGAAATCAGCTCTCTGGAATAACCCCGTGCCTTGAGCGCCAGTGCGAAAAGGGCTTGCTCGATAAAGGACAGGTTGAGGCGTTCTGAATTCTCGATCCCCTGCGATTTGACGAGTTCCTCGTCTGACAGCGCGCGAACGATCGCCTTGACCGGACGCTTGAGGATCTGGCAGGCTCGAAGCCGTCTATGGCCGTAGGCAGCCTGATAGTGCCCGGGCTTGTCGGGGAGGGGGCGCACAAGGATCGGGAGTTTCTGACCGGCTTCCTTGATCCCCTCGACAAAGGCCTGAAAGCTTCGGTCACCTTCAATGTCCAGACGATCGTTGACGAATGACGGAATAACGCGCTCCGGGTCGAGCTCAACGATCACCTCCGATGAGAGGAGTTGGTCGTGAAGGCGCCTGTTTTCCTCTTCGATGGACACGAAGGCCCGATCCATCGACTTGACCGCCGCCGATCCCACGCGCCGCTTGTCTGCGTCTGCCACGGAGGGCGCTGCAGGTTTCGCAAGATCGTCCGGGTTCACACCAGCGAAAAGGCTTTTCATTCGTTGGTTTCGTTCGCGAGGATTGGTCATTGTCTCCCCCAAACTTGTTTGATGTGGTGAAGGATTTCGCCGTTGACCGCATCGACGGACTCGAGCGCCCGATTCAAGGTGTCGCGCCCGACGCTTCCACGAGACATCTCGTAGAGGCTCTTCTTCTCCAGACCGGCGCTCGCGATCGCTGTTGTCTCCACAACGGCAGGCGCAAGCACATCATCCTTGAACAACGACCTGAGAAGAGTAACGACGTTGATTTGCGGACTGTCGTTAGGGTTATGTCTAGTCAACACGTAGCGGATGAAATCATGACTGAGTACGCCGCCCCGCTCTTCGATGACATGCATCAGGTCGCTCATCATGGCGAGGAACTGGTTCATGCTCGCAACATCGATCATCGCAGGATGGATCGTGATCAGTAGACTGGTGGCCGCGCAGAGAGCGCCCAGGGTCAAATAGCCAAGCTGCGGCGGGGCATCGATCAGAACCACGTCGTAGTGCTCTTCGACCTCGCCGATGACTGCGCTCAGGCGCCTGAAGAAAATTCCGTCACCACGACCGTGTCCAGCGGCGATGGCTTGAGGCGTCTCATGTTCATACTCCATGAGTTCGAGATTTGCAGGGATCAGATCAATCCCATCGAAGTAGGTCTTTCTAATAACTTCCTGGATGGGTCGCCGCTGCTCGTCGTAACGGATGGCTGCATAAACGGTCTCGTTCTCGTCGACATCGAATTCAGGCTGATAGCCGAACATCGCCGTGAGCGAGGCCTGCGGGTCGAGATCGATTGCAAGGACCCTTAGTCCCTGAATTGCCAGGTAATGCGCTAAATGCACGGTGGTGGTCGTTTTGGCCGAACCGCCTTTGAAGTTTGCGACAGTAATGACCTGCAGTTTGTCACCCTCGCGACGGCGTGGCAGAAAATCCAGTGCTTCGGACGGACGGCGACGTGCTAGATGCTCGCGAATCTGATTAATCTGCGGAAGTGTGTAAATCCGCCGCCCGTTGTCCTGCCGATCGGGGATAGCACTTTCACCATCCAGCGACATCTGCCGCAGTGTGGATTCAGCTATGCCGAGCAGGGACGCAACATCGCGGGACGTGTAGGTCTTCAGCGTTTTCGCCGCCTCGGGTTCGTAAAGACGTTCACGAATCGATTGCAGTTGCGCAGAAAGCAATTGAGATTGCCTGCTGATCTTGTCGGCTGAGGATTCAGCTGCATCGTTCGTAGTGACTTTCGTCTTCATTTTACCTCACGACGGTTTTAAATCGATCGTCGCCTATTTTCCGTCGAGCAACAGTTACCCGATTCCCTTTCCTCGTCAAACTTTACTTGGTTAACAGATGGTTAAGGCGCGATTGGCGGTTTTGCTCTTCAGGCAGATTTATCTATTGCGATTAGCTAGTTAGGCTATTTCCTACAAGCTGCGGCAGTTGGCGCAAAATGCAGATTTGCACATCTTCCGCGACCTTTGGCGTCCATCGAACGCAAACATTCCAACGCATATCACCGACTCGGTAGAATCACCTGAGGTGCAAATCTGCACGTTGGCACACGCTGAGCGAGATGATTTTTGTCCGGATGACCTGTTCGTGCGGAGATCATGATGCGGATACTGACCATTCCACCCCACCACCACAGACGGCACCGACGTTTCCTGACACAGATGCACCGCCTTCGTGCTGCAGTATTCGGCGACCGTCTCGAATGGGACGTGTCTATTGTGGCAGGCAAAGAGCGTGACCACTATGATGACTTCAAGCCAACCTACCTCTTGGCGATCACTAAGAGCGGGCTGGTCGCAGGTTGCGTCCGTCTTCTTCCGGCTTGCGGGCCGACGATGCTCGAGCAGACCTTTCCTCAGCTGCTGAAAACAGGCTCGCTCGCAGTACACCCTGGAATGGTCGAGAGCTCGCGCTTCTGCGTCGACACCTCCCTTGTTTCGGGGAGGGAAGGAGGCCAACTGCATCTCGCGACGCTCACCCTGTTCGCTGGCATTATCGAATGGTCGATCGCGAACGGCTATAGTGAGATCGTCACGGCGACCGATCTCCGTTTTGAGCGCATTCTGAAGCGTGCCGGATGGCCAATGCACCGGCTCGGCGAAGCTTCCTCGATCGGGAACACCATCGCTGTTGCCGGAAGCTTGCCGGCAGATCGCGTCAGCTTCGAACGGGTTTGCCCTCAGGGCTATCACTCGATCCCTCAGCTCGACGGGGCACGGATCGGGAGCGCCGCGTGACCCAGCTGCGCTCCCATCCCCGTCTCGTCCGCAAACTCCAGGATGCCCTGGGCGATCACCTTTGCGTCGCTCTCGACGACGCAACAGTCGTTGAAATCATGCTCAATCCGGACGGCAAGCTCTTCATCGAGCGCCTGGGTCATGGAGTCATGGCGGCCGGCGCGCTGACGTCGGCCGCAGCAGAAGTGATTATTGGCAGCGTCGCTCACGCTCTGCGCTCGGAAGCAGACCCCGAGCAACCAATCATTTCCGGCGAGCTGCCGATCGGCGGACATCGATTTGAGGGCCTCCTGCCGCCTGTCGTCTCGGGACCGACATTCACGATCCGGCGACGCGCTTCGCGCCTTATTCCACTCGATGAGTATGTGCGATCAAAGGTAATGACCGAAGCGCAGGCTTCCGTGCTACGTAGCGCCATCGCCTCTCGCATGAACATCGTGATTTCCGGCGGAACGGGATCCGGCAAAACGACGCTTGCAAATGCAGTCATCGCCGAAATCATCGCAAGCGCACCAGACGATCGTATCGTCATTCTCGAGGACACAGCGGAGATTCAATGCGCGGCGGAGAACGCGGTGTCGCTTCATACGAGCGACACGATCGATATGGCCCGGTTGCTCAAAAGCACAATGCGGCTGCGGCCCGATCGCATCATCGTCGGCGAGGTCCGCGACGGCGCGGCGCTGACGCTGTTGAAAGCCTGGAATACCGGGCATCCGGGCGGCGTGACGACCATTCACTCCAATACGGCGATGTCGGCCCTGCGTCGGCTCGAGCAGCTGACCGCGGAAGCAAGCCAGCAGCCCATGCAGGAAGTCATCGGGGAGGCGGTCGATCTGGTCGTCTCCATAGAACGAACGGGGAAGGGGAGGCGGGTCCGCGAGGTCATCCACGTCGAGGGATTCACCAACTCCCGCTACCGCACCGAACATTACGCACAGATCGAAGAGGACAGCCATGTCGCGTGACCATCAACGTTTCCTGGGCGGCGCCATGCTGGCCCTTCTCCTCTCCGTTAGCTTGGCGGAGCCGGCACTTGCCTCATCGGGTGGCGGCGGCCTGCCTTGGGAATCCCCGCTTCAGCAGATCCAGCAATCAATCACTGGCCCAGTTGCCGGCTTTATTGCACTCGCAGCCGTCGCCATCGCCGGTGCAATGCTGATCTTCGGCGGCGAGCTCAACGATTTCGCCAGAAGGCTTTGCTATGTCGCGCTTGTCGGCGGCGTTCTTCTCGGTGCGACCCAGATCGTGGCGCTGTTTGGTGCAACAGGCGCTTCAATCGGCGACAAGGAGGCGCAATCCGCTCCAGGCACTGCCGAACAAATGACGTTGCCCGGACCGAAAGGGGAGGGGGCTCATGGCTGAGCCCACCTCCAATCTCGCTCGTTCGCGGATCCACCGCGCGCTGTCACGTCCGAACCTCCTGATGGGCGCCGACCGCGAGCTGGTGCTCCTCACAGCGCTCGCAGCCGTGATCCTCATCTTCGTGGTTCTCACCTGGTATGCCGCACTGTTCGGCGCCGCCATCTGGCTGGTCGCGGTCGCAGCCCTTCGCATGATGGCGAAAGCCGATCCGCTTATGCGCCGTGTCTATATCAGGCACATTTCCTATCGGTCCTACTACAGGCCGACCTCGACACCGTGGCGACGGTACTGACGATGGTCGCACTGAAGCCTTTTCGTCATTCCGGACCATCCTTCGCCGACCTCGTTCCCTATGCGGGGCTGGTCGATAACGGCGTGGTCCTGCTGAAGGATGGCTCCCTCATGGCCGGTTGGTATTTCGCGGGACCGGACAGCGAAAGCTCAACCGACGCCGAGCGCAACGAGGTCAGCCGGCAGATCAACACGATCCTGTCGCGGCTCGGCACAGGCTGGATGATACAGGTGGAGGCCGTCCGCGTGCCGACGATCGACTATCCGGCGGAAGACGTCTGCCACTTTCCTGATCCGGTCACGCGCGCCATCGATGCGGAACGGCGATCTCATTTCGAACGCGAGAGCGGACATTTCGAAAGCCGGCACGCGCTGGTCTTGACATGGAGGCCGCCGGAGCCGCGGCGATCCGGGCTTGCACGCTATGTCTATGCCGACGCGGGGAGCCGATCAGCCACCTATGCCGAAACGGCGCTGGAAACCTTCCGGACCTCGATCCGCGAGGTCGAGCAGTATCTCGCCAACGTCATCTCGATACACCGCATGGTGACGCACGAAGCCGAGGACCGCGGTGGATTTCGGATCGCTCGCTATGACGAGTTGTTTCAGTTCGTCCGTTTCTGCATCACTGGCGAGAACCATCCAGTCCGTCTGCCTGACATCCCGATGTATCTCGACTGGCTGGTGACGGCTGAGCTGCAGCATGGGCTCGCCCCCAGAGTCGAGAACAGGTTTCTTGGGGTGGTCGCCATTGACGGACTGCCGGCGGAAAGCTGGCCGGGCATTCTCAATTCCCTCGACCTGATGCCGCTGACCTATCGTTGGTCAAGCCGCTTTATCTTTCTCGACGAGCAGGAGGCGAGGGCGAAGCTCGAACGCACCCGAAAGAAGTGGCAGCAGAAGGTACGGCCCTTCTTCGACCAGTTGTTTCAGACACAAAGCCGGTCGATCGACCAGGATGCGATGTTGATGGTAGCGGAGACAGAGGATGCGATCGCGGAAGCATCCTCCCAGCTCGTCGCCTACGGCTACTACACGCCCGTTATCATCCTCTTTGATGAGGACAGCACCCGGCTGCAGGAAAAGTGCGAGGCCGTGCGCCGACTGATCCAGGCCGAAGGTTTCGGTGCGCGCATTGAAACCCTGAATGCGACCGACGCTTTCCTCGGTTCGCTTCCCGGCAACTGGTACGCCAATATCCGCGAGCCGTTGATCAACACGCGCAACCTCGCCGATCTCGTCCCATTGAACTCTGTCTGGTCCGGCAGCCCGACAGCGCCGTGCCCTTTTTACCCGACCGGCTCGCCGCCGCTGATGCAGGTCGCCAGCGGATCTACGCCCTTCCGGCTAAACCTTCACGTCGGCGACGTCGGCCATACGCTGGTGTTTGGCCCTACTGGTTCCGGCAAATCGACCTTGCTGGCACTGATCGCGGCACAGTTTCGACGCTACGCGGACGGTCAGATCTTCGCGTTCGACAAAGGCCGTTCAATGCTGCCGCTGACGTTGGCCGGCGGCGGCGATCATTACGAGATCGGCGGCGAGAGCGACGGGAAGGGGAGGGCGCTCGCATTCTGCCCGCTCTCGGATCTTTCGACCGATGCCGACCGGGCCTGGGCGACCGAATGGATCGAGACGCTGGTAGCGCTGCAGGGTGTGGCGATCACGCCCGACCACCGCAATGCGATATCCCGCCAGATCGGTTTGATGGCCGAGGCGCGGGGCCGATCGCTCTCGGACTTCGTCTCGGGCGTGCAGATGCGCGAGATCAAGGAGGCGTTGCACCACTACACGATCGACGGACCTATGGGGCAGTTGCTCGATGCCGAGGAAGACGGGCTTGCGCTTGGAGCGTTCCAGACCTTCGAGCTTGAGGAGTTGATGAACATGGGCGAGCGCAATCTCGTACCCGTCCTCACCTATCTCTTCCGTCGGATCGAGAAACGCCTGACTGGAGCCCCCAGCCTCATCATTCTCGATGAGGCGTGGATCATGCTCGGGCACCCTGTTTTCCGCGACAAAATCCGCGAGTGGCTGAAGGTGTTGCGAAAGGCCAACTGCGCCGTGGTGCTTGCCACGCAGTCGATCTCGGATGCGGAGCGTTCGGGGATCGTCGACGTTCTGAAGGAGAGCTGCCCGACGAAGATTTGCCTGCCCAACGGCGCGGCGCGCGAGACCGGTACGCGTGAGTTCTATGAGCGTATCGGTTTCAACGAGCGGCAGATCGAAATCGTCGCGACTGCACTTCCGAAGCGCGAATACTACGTCGCCTCTCCTGAAGGCCGTCGGCTCTTCGACATGACGCTCGGACCGGTGGCACTTTCCTTTGTCGGAGCCACCGGCAAGGACGATCTCGCCCGGGTCCGCGCTCTCGAAACACAACATGTGGCCGAATGGCCTCTCCATTGGCTCGAACAGAGAGGGATCGCTCATGCCGCGAGGTATTTTCCCGCCACCAAGGTCTGACACAATGCGCCTCACCTCTCTCGCAATAATCTTCGCACTTGCCGGCGCCGTATCGCCTGTAAACGCGGGCGGCGTGACCGGACAGGCAACCGAGTGGACGCAGCTTGCCAACAACACTGAGCTGATCAGTCTCGTCGGCAAGTCGGCCGAACAGGTCAACAACCAGATCACCCAGATTAGCCAGCTCGCCGAGCAGATCCAAAACCAGCTCAATATCTACAGCAACATGCTGCAGAACACCGCGCAATTGCCGAACCACATCTGGGGACAGGTGGAGGGCGATCTGAACAAGCTCAAGAGCGTGGTTTCCCAGGGGCAGGGCGTCGCCTTCTCGATGGGCAATATCGACGATGTGCTGAAGCAGCGATTTCAGAGCTTTGCTGATTTCAAGTCGGGCCTGCCGAACGGGGCATCCTTCTCGTCGACCTATCAGACCTGGTCGAACACCAACCGCGATACGGTCGCCGGGACCTTGAAGGCAGCTAACCTGACGGCCGAGCAGTTCTCCTCCGAGGAATCCACCATGTCTTCTCTGCGGTCGATGTCGGAAAGTGCTGACGGCCAGATGAAGGCGCTGCAGGTCGGACATGAGATCGCGGCGCAGGAAGTGGCGCAGATGCAGAAGCTGCGCGGGCTCGTTTCCCAGCAGATGACGATGATGGGGACCTGGTATCAGTCCGAGCAGGCTGAGAAGGATCTCGCCCAGGCCCGCCGCGAGGATTTTTTCAAGTCGACGGCGCCGTCGATGTCCGGTGGACAGGAGATGAAGCCCAGATGGTAGTCTCGAAGCTACTTCTCGTCGTCGTCCTTTTCGCCACTGCAGCCAGCGCCGGAGGAGCGGTGTGGCTCCTTGCTCAATCAAACGATCCGCTACAGTCAGCCGCCGGGACCGTCGCGTCCAGATCTCCGCCTAACGATGAAGCACGCAAGCACGCGGAGAAATTTTTTGGCGGAAGACAAGATTACGACCTGACAGACGGCCAGGAGATGAAGCCGCGATGGTAGTCGACAGGGCTTTAGGCGGGCGTCTTCTCCCCATCTTGCTGGCGCTTGGTGTCGTGGTCATAGCAAATCCAGCGCTGGCGCAGGACGGCAGCGTGCTGAATACGCTGGAGAACCAGATCGTCACGGCAGCGAAGGGCTGGGAAGATACGATCAGCCGCGCTGCCCGCTCGCTGTTCTGGATCCTTGCCGGTATCGAGGTCGGTATTGCCGCCGTCTGGCTGGCGCTTCAGGCTGCCTCCCTTGATGCCTGGTTCGCCGAGCTTGTCCGCCGGATCATGTTCATCGGCTTCTTTGCCTTCGTACTCGAGCGCGGCCCGGCCTTGGCGAAGGCAATCGTCGACAGCCTGTTCCAGATCGGCGCCGGCGGCGGCTCCGCTTCGCCGGCTAACGTCTTCAATGCCGGCCTGACTGTCGCTTCGAAAATGTCGGAGAAAATCAGCTTCGGCCTGTTCCAGGACAACGCGCTCGCGCTCTCGGCAGCACTGGCGATGATAGTCAGCGTCATCGCCTTCTCGCTGGTCGCGGCAATCTTCATCTCTGTGCTCGTCGAGATGTATGTCGGTTTGCTTGCCGGGATGATCCTGCTCGGCCTCGGTGGATCGAGCTTCACCAAGGACTTCGCCATCCGTTACCTGATCTATTCATTCTCGGTCGGAATGAAACTCATGGCGCTGGTGATGATCGCACGCATCGGCTCCGAGGTCTTGATCGGCATGGCGAACGATGCCTCGGTCGGCGACCAATATCAGACGGCGCTCGCCATCGCCGGCATCGCAGTCGTGGTGTTCGTCGTTTCAATGTATGTGCCGAACATCATCCAGGGCGTTATCCAGGGTGCCTCCGTCACCGGCGGCATGGAAACGATCCGGCACGGATCGCAGGCAGCGAACTTCGCGATCGGTACGGCGGTCGGGACGGGAGCGCTTGCCCGGGGTGGCGCAATAGCTGGAGCCTCTGCCTATTCGGATGCACGCAGCACCGGTTCTTCGATGGCGGGCGCCGCGCTCAAGGGGATGGCGAGCGGAGGTGCGGCCGCTGCCGGTGCTCTGGCGTCTGCCGCCCGCGATCAGGCGATGGGCGGCCGTGGCACGTATGGCACCTCAACGCTCGGCCTCGCCAACGCCAAACTGGATGAAGCCAACAGAGCGTCAGCGCGCAAGGGCTCGGGAAACAAGGGGTCAGGAAAATGAGGATCTGCAAAGTCAACCAGCGGGGTCCGCATGTCCCAGCGTGACGGTCCGGACAATCCCTATATTGCAGCCCGCCAGGAGTGGAGCGAGCGCTACGGCTCCTACGTCAACGCGGCGGCGGCGTGGCGCATCGTCGGCATCGTCGGAATGCTGATGGCGGTGATCGGGTTCTCCTATGCCCTGTTCCAGAGCACGCAGGTCAAGTTGGTTCCTTATATAGTCGAAGTCGACAAACTGGGGACGGCGGCGAATGCCGGTTTCCCGCAGCAGATCGAGTATGCCGATCCGCGTGTCGTGCGTGCGACGCTTGGCAGCTTCGTCTCGAACTTCAGGAGCGTCACGCCGGATGCGGTGGTCCAGAAGCAATATATCGATCGCACCTACGCACTGCTGAGGACCTCCGATCCCGCAACCGAGAAGATCAATGCCTGGTTCCGGTCGAATTCGCCCTTCGACAGGGCTCGGAACGCGACGGTCGCCATCGAGGTGAATAACATCGTGGCGCTGTCGAACCAGTCCTACCAGATCGACTGGACCGAATTCGAGCGTGACCGCAAGGGCCAAGAGGTCAGCCAACCGAGGCGCTTCCGCGGCATCGCCACGGTGACGCTGACACCTCCGCAGGATGAAGGCGTCATTCGCCTCAACCCCATCGGTCTCTATCTCCGCGACTTCGACTGGACAGCCCAACTTTGAAAGGCCTAGCCCCGCACATGATCACAAGAACAAGACCGGTTCCGGCCGTGCTTCCGATCGCCGCCGCACTCGTGCTCGCCACATCGCCGCTGTTCCTCGCTCGAGCGTCGGCACAAAGCGTCAGCGCCAATGAAGCCAAGGGCATAGGTATCTCCGGTCAATGGCGAGGAAGTCGCGGTCTCGTCACCAAGGGCAGCGACGGCAAGGTGATCTTTCTCTTTGGTGAGGTGCAGCCCTCTGTCGTGTGCTCGCCGCTGCAGGTCTGTGACATCGAGCTTCAGGCAGGCGAGGTGGTCCGCGACGTATTGGTCGGCGACACCGTCCGATGGAAGGTCGAGCCGGCCACCTCCGGCGCCGTCGGCGGTCAGGCAATCCATTTGATCATCAAGCCGGCAGAGTCGAACCTGGTTACCTCGATGGTCGTGACGACATCGAGGCGAACGTATCATATTCAACTCAAGTCGACGCCGACCCAGTACATGGCACGCGTCGGTTTCGAATATCCAGAGGATGTTTCGACCAAGCTCGCTGACGTCAACGCCCGGCTGGAGGCGAGCACCATCCCTGGCGCCGGCGTATCCGCCGAGCAACTGAACTTCGCCTATTCGCTTTCGGGCAGCGCCCGCTGGCGGCCGACGCGGGTCTATAGCGACGGCATGAAAACCTACATCCAGTTTCCGCGCTCGATCGCAGGCCAGGATGCCCCGGTGCTGTTCGTTGTCTCTGGCGGGCAGAACCGGATCGTCAACTATCGCATGAAGGACAATATGATGGTGGTCGACTATCAGGTGGACAAGGCTGTGCTGGTCTCCGGGGTTGGCTGGCACCAGGAGAAGATCACGATCAACCGGGGAGGCCGGTAATGGGGCTGGCTTCATTCCGCTCTGCGGCGACATGCATTCTAGCTGTCACGCTGGCAGGCTGCCAGGTGACCGGCCGGGACGCATTGGTTACCAGCAACGCCCCGACCGAAATCACCGGGCCGGCGGCTTCCGCGATCGCCGGCGACATGGTGAGCAGGCTTGCCGAGCAGATCGGGCCCGGTACAGCAACCATCTCGTTGAAGAAGGATGCTTCGCCCTTCGGCGAGGCGTTGGAAGCATCGCTCAGAGGCTGGGGCTACGCTGTCGTCACGGATCAGAAAACGGACGACACGGCGAAGACGATCGCACTTGCTTATGTGATCTCGCCATTCGACGGCCAGATCCTAGCGCGACTGTCGGCATCGAGCGTTGAGATCGGCCGAGCCTATCGTGCAAGCGCAACGGGAGCGACGCCGGCAAGCCCGCTCTCCGTCATGCGACGCGGATAGGGGAGGGAACCATGGCTCAGTCCCTGAAACTCGGCGGTGGGCCGGAGGAGGCAAGCGGTTCCGGTGTCAGACGCGTCAACCGTTTGCCGGTCCTCGTTGTGATCATCCTTGTCATCGCCTTTCTCGCGGTCATTTTCTACGGCCTTGCATCGCGCGGGCTTTATTTCCGGGGCAATCCCGGACTTGACCAAACATCGGGCAATCCCGCCTCGAGCTATGCCGAACAACTGAAGCGCGGCGTCAGCGACGGTATCATCGGTGAACCTGCTCAGGCCCAGGCATTTCAGCCGACGCCCGTCGAGCCCAAAAAGGAGACGACATCCAATCCATTTGCCGCAGAGACACGTCAGACCCACGAAGAAAAATCCCAGCTTGAGCCTGAGGCCGTCTGGAAAGCCCGCCTGCAGCGAGAACAGCAGGAGCAATATCTGCGCGAACGCCATCGGGAGCGGATGGCGCGACTGCAGGCCAGCGACGCCGCCTATGATGCGCCGCTCGTCATCGACAAAGGCAAGATCGAGGCGCAGGCAAAGGCAGTCACCGATACGACGACGAGCCGTGCGGCGAACGCCGCTCAGCCGGGATCGGCGACAGACCTCTATGCGGCGGCACTACGGGCGGGTTTCGGCGATCAGAACCTCGATCCCAATGGCCAGCGCACCAAGGAAGGCTTCTTCAATGCCGATATCAAGGAACTCGGTTATCTGCCGAACAGGGTTGTGCGACAACGGTCTCTCTTTGAACTCAAGCGCGGCTCGGTCATTCCGGCAACGCTGATCACGGGTATCAATTCCGATCTTCCCGGCCGCATCACGGCTCAAGTCAGCCAGAACGTCTTCGACAGCGCCACCGGCCACCGCCTGCTGATCCCGCAAGGAACGAAGCTGTTTGGCCGGTACGACAGCAAAGTGTCCTTCGGCCAGTCCCGGGTGCTCGTGGTTTGGACCGACATCATCTTTCCGAACGGCTCCACGCTGCAGATTGGAGGCATGGCGGGAACGGACGCGCAGGGTTATGGCGGCTTCAATGATAAGGTGAACAACCATTATTTCAGGACTTTCGGGTCGGCGATCCTGGTCGCCCTCATCGGAACCGGGATCGATATGGCAGTCCCGGAAAGTTCAACGCTGGCGACACAGGACGCGGCGTCCGACGCGGCCCGTCGCAACTTCGCCGAGACCTTCGGCCGGGTTGCCGAGCGAACGATCAATAGAAACTTGGACGTCCAGCCAACGCTTGAAATCCGACCCGGATACAAGTTCAACGTCCTAGTAGATCAAGACATCGTGTTTCCTGGCATCTACAACGGCTAGCGGCTTCAATGATGAGTTGCTAATTGTGGGCTGCCATGAAGTTTCTCCTTTCGTCAAAGCCCTCTATTCACAGGCGTCTGCTGCCTGAGATATCCTACTATCGCAAGCTGGAGGAAGCCGGACGCAAGCCGGATTATGTCGCAGGCCATAGTCTGGGCGAATATAATGCGCTTCTGGCGGCGGAGTGCTTCGATTTCGAAACCGGCCTGAAGCTGGTCAAGAAGCGCGGCGAGCTGATGGCTCAGGCGCCTGAAGGTCGAATGGCAGCTATTTTGAATGCCACGAAGGCAGACGTCACCGCCATCCTGCGGGACAACGCGCTGCACAACATCGATGTCGCGAACTACAACACGCCTCAGCAGATCGTAATCTCTGGTCGGGCGGACGAAATCGAGCGGGCGCAGGCGTTCTTCCAGCAGGGAAACATGATGTATCACCCGCTCAACACCAGCGGCGCGTTTCATTCTCGATTGATGAAACCGAGCAGTGAACAGTTCAAGCGGTTTCTGGAGGGGTTCACATTTTCGCCATTGGCGATCCCGGTGATCGCCAATGTCACTGCTAGAGCTTACAGAAATGAAGCTGTCGTCGATACCCTTGCGGCCCAGCTCGCCGACAGCGTGCTCTGGTGCGACAGCATCCAGTATTTGATGGCGCACGACAATGACGGCGAGGAGATGACATTCGAGGAAATCGGACATGGCGAGGTGCTGACCAAGATGCTTCGTCACATCCCGAAGGACACCGGCCTGGTCATCGATGATCGAGCGGAAAACGAGAGCAGACCAGCGCCGGCCGCTCGTGTGCAGCAGGCCCTAGATAATCGGGCCCCACCCGCCGTGAACGAAATCGTCAGCGCCTGGAACGCCAAATACCCAATCGGCACGAAGGTTCGGTGTACCCTCCATGATTACGATGAACTCGAGACGCGGACGGAAGCGATCGTTCTCTTTGGCCACCGCGCGGCAATCTACATGAAAGGCTACAACGGCTATTTCGATTTGAACGAGGTTGTGCCGACGCGTGCATAAAACTGGTCCGGAAATCATCATGCGAAAGCCGATTGTTTTCATGTTTTCAGGCCAGGGCTCGCAATATTTTCAGATGGGTCGAGAGCTATATGATCATCATCCTCGGTTCAGGCTATGGATGGATCATTGCGATGCCCTGGTCAAAGACGCGACAGGCCGATCTCTTACGGCAACCCTTTATGGTGGGTCTGACTGGACAGACAGGTTCGACGATATTCTTTTGACCAACCCGGCTCTGCTTTCCATCGAGTTCTGCTTGGCCAAGCTGCTGCAGGAGGCCGGCATATCTCCCGACTATCTGCTGGGCTACAGCCTGGGCGAACTGGCGAGCTCCGTCGTCGCAGGCGTCTTATCTCTGGAGGAGGGGATACGGCTCGCGGTGGAATTCGCCCAACTTCTGACAATGAAGAGTCCGGCCGGAGGGATGTTAGCCATTCTTGGTGATGAAGGGATGATTGACGATCACCCCGACGCCTTCACCCGTTGCAGCATTTCCGGCAGGAACTTCGATACCAATTTCGTTGTCAGCGGGCTGGCGGAAGAGATAACGAAACTGCAGACATATCTCACCGGCTTCGGCTTCGGCATCGTCACGCAGCGGCTGGCGGTGAATTTTGCATTTCATTCGCCCGTCATCGAGCCGTTGAAACCGTTCTTCCTTCAAATGTCCGGATCGTTTAATTATTCCCCACCGAGAACACCCATGATTTCCGCGCAAAAAGGGCAGGAGATCGCCGGCGTCGATGAAACGCATCTATGGGACGTCATTCGGCAGCCGGTGGATTTCAAGTCGACCATCCGGAAGCTTGCGTCCCAACAGGATTGCATATTCATCGATATCGGCCCCAGCGGCACATTATCGACGGCGGTCAAATATCTGTTGCCGAAGAATACGTCATCGATCTTCCTCGCGACCCTGAACCAGTTTGGTCAAGACCGCGCAACCTTGGAGAAAACGATTTCGTGTCTCTCCGGCTCGACGGATTGAGCGCAGAGATTCGCTTGATGTCATCCGTGTCCGACCGCGCCGGTTGACACTCGGAAAAGGATCGGATGTTGAATGTGCGGCCCATCCATCAGCGGTATCGCCAAGTTGTTTGAAGCAAGTTGGTCCTGAGCGGTTTGATCGAGATCAAGCGGCCATTTCTTCGGTGTAGTCATGCCAGAGGGCAAACGCATGCGCCCTGGCGTGGCGGCAAGACGCGGCATTGATTTTGTGGCGGCGGGAGCGGAAAATCAGGTTGATCTGGTCGTGGGCAGCAAGGAATCTCTGTGCTTGTCGGGGTGACTTGAACTGCCCGAATATCGTCTCCCGCTTTCGGGTCGGCCTGTGCGAGACTTCGACCGCGTTGTTGAGTCCTTTGTGGGCCCGATGCTCGGCGCCCGCCGCCAGGGGTCCGGATCGGCTTGATATAGCTGCGGAGTTTGTCCGTGACCACAACTCTTGGCCTACCGAACCGGGTAATCAGGCCACGCAGGAAACGCCTCGCGGCCTTGGCATTTCGACGTGGCTGAACCAGAATGTCGGGCATATTGCCGTCCGCATCGATGGCCCGCCATAGCCAATGCTTTGTGCCATGGATTGTGATCACGACCTCGTCGACGTGCCACTTGTCGCGAGGCGCAGGCCGATCTCGCCGAACACAATCTGCAAAATGCCGCCCGAAACGATTGACCCAAAGCCGGATTGCTTCCCGGCTGACAATGACACCGCGTTCGGCGAGCAGGTCTTCCACATCGGCGGTGCTGAGCGCAAAGCGATGATAAGCCCACACTGCATAGGCGATGATTTCACGGGCAAAGCGAAAGCCTTTCAGGCGCGGCATTTGATACGGGGTATTCATCCAGCTCGAATAGCCCACGCAGAACGGTCAAACAACATGGCAATACCCTTCGACTTCATCGCTATACCGAAGTTGAACAAGATGCAGTTGCTGGAACTGGCACGTTGCGAATGGATCGAGCGGCGCGAGAACGTCATCGCTCTCGGCTGTTAATTATCGGATCCGTTTGACCCATTTTTCCATTTCGCCGTGATCCACTCAGGGCGTAGAAAGTTTTTTGCGGACAATTAGCTACATCGGATTTGGTGGACTGACGCGAAATGGAAAAATGGGTCAAATCCTGCTGAAACTCAACACCCCAATTCCCATACGCACGCAATTACGGGCCTCGTCGCGGTATCCATAGGCTTATCGGCGCCCCACAGCGTGCGGCGGATATGTTGGCAGAGTACCGACCCCTGGATCCACCAATGCGCCAGAACTGATATGCCGAGATCGCCTGGATGTATGATGATGAAGCCCAACCCGTTGTCATCGCCTTCAGCCAACACGAGCGGCGGTAAATCTTGATCAACAAATGCTTTGGCATCATCAATCATGGAGTTGGTCAGCTCTTTTCCGGCTGCCACAACACCGTAGACCTTGAGCTTAAGATGACCGACGTCCCAAATCCCCAAATGCGCTACGGTTCGCGGGCTATAGATTTCGGTTACCCCAGTGCTCATCGGTAAATCCTCGTTTCCAAATACTCTTCTGCATGGCAGCGAAGAATGTCAACTTGCACACAGGACGCAAAGCCGCCGAGCCGCTCGCTTCGAAAGAACTTGAAGATCCTATGCGGCCTTGAAGTCTTATGTAGGTTTTCTGTTCCGCTGCTACTCAAACCCCGTATCCCGCATTTCTCGACATCGACGCAGGAGGCGTATGACGAATCTCGGCGGTTGTTCTACGTCGGCCTGACCCGTGCTAAGCGCATCCTACTCGTCGCGTCCGATCAGTCCCACTGGAGAAACAAGCCGACCACCTTCATCGCGGAGGCTGGCCTTGGATGAGACTATGCTTCTTACGGGTTTGATTGTCGGTTGCGGTCGGCCGCTTCTTAGAAGTAGGTAGCCACACGGACTATCTCCAACAGGCGCTATACCACCCGTCGGCGTAAGACGAACTGACGGCCCTCGTTTTGCAGTCGCAGTCGGGTAACCTGGACGTTCATATTAAGTTCGTCCACATCGTTCAATCTGAGTGATTTCGTCAGCCGCAGGAGACAGCTGGTATGCCCCATCAACGATTGGGTTCGGAAAAAGCGAGAGCAGATCCTGCGGTGTGGAGCTTAATCTCGTAAGCACGCTTTGCTAACTTTAGCCCCGCCGCTTCTAATTCACGCGACCACTCCTCAATAAACCTATTTGCCGACATGTGCAAAAATGACCTGAATTGTTCAGGTGAAGATGCTACGATTGCTTCCCGAGCTGGACCAGATAAATCCTGCGTTATGTCCGAAGGCGGCTCAACTAGAATGCGGGCTAAAGGTCGCTCGTACTTTTTGAAAGTATTGTATATATTGTTTATATTCAACCCGGAGCTATATCTATTTAGCAAGAAGACCTTGTCAGCATCATCAGAAAGCCTGACCTCCATATATAAAATCACCATTTTAGAATATGCGAATATATCTTCGGCTAAATGTTCTCCGGGATTATCTCTTTGACGGCCTCTGAGATGGGCGACAAGCATGTTGGAATCAAAATGAAAGCCGTCAAGAAAACCATCGAGTAATTTTTCACCGTAGCGAATGACCTCGGGCAAGAACGGCCTAAGATTCCATTCCAGTATATCCATCCTACTTCTCAGTAGATAAAGCAATTTTTCTAGTGCATTTGAAACATCAAAGGCCGCGGCGCGTGAACGCGATGCCGCAGCCGCCAAGACCGATGATGCGGTGCGACAACTCGGTACTGCACTTCAAGAAATGGCGGATGGCAATCTCGGCTTCCGGCTCACCCAGCCTTTCGATGCAGCCCTTGACGCAGTCCGCGTTAATTTCAACCATTCGGCTGAGAAGCTACAGACGACCTTGAAGGCAATCGGCGGTAATGCCTTCTCCATTGATGGCCAAGCGAAAGAGATCAGTGTCGCGTCGAATGATCTCGCGCGAAGAACGGAGCAGCAGGCTGCGGCCCTAGAGGAAACCGCAGCCGCCCTCGAACAGATCTCGACAACGGTGGATGGCGCAACGAAGCGGGCGGAAGAAGCACGCTCGATCGTGGCCAAGACGCGAGAGAATGCCGAGCGATCCGGCGCCGTCGTCGATCGGGCTGTTACGGCGATGGACCAGATCCAAAGATCATCGAGCGAGATAAACAATATTATCAGCGTTATCGATGAGATCGCATTCCAAACCAATCTTCTCGCGCTGAACGCGGGCGTTGAAGCGGCACGCGCTGGTGAAGCCGGCAAGGGATTTGCTGTTGTCGCGCAGGAAGTGCGAGAACTGGCACAGCGGTCAGCCAACGCGGCGAAGGAGATCAAGCAACTCATTAATAATTCGACAGAGCAGGTCCGATCAGGGGTGACGCTAGTGGGCGAGACGGGGAAGGCCCTGAGTGAAATCGTGACGGAAGTCCAGGCGATCGACCGACATGTGAACTCGATCGCTGAGACCGCGAAGGAACAGGCGATGGCACTGCGCTCGATCAATACCGCCGTCAATTCCATGGATCAATCAACCCAACAGAATGCCGCGATGGTAGAAGAAACCTCGGCGGCCAGCCAAGCTCTTGCCTCTGAAGCCACATCGCTTTCGGGACAAATCGCACAGTTCCGCTTCGACGGCGGTCCAACGCCCATGCGGGTCGCGGGAGCCGGAGCCCGTCCACAGCCTTCACCCGCTACTGCCATGGTGCACAAAGTTGCCGCAGCCTTCTCACGGGGTAATGGCCGATCATCTGCCGGAGCACTCCAGCAATCGGCAGATTGGGAAGAGTTCTGAGGCCGTTTCCATTTTCAATCTGCACAATGACGTACTGGAGATTAGCGCCTCGTGTCGCCATGAGTAACAAGTCTGCTCATGCCGACAGGAGGCGAGTTCGGACATTTCAATCCAAGGAATTTTTGATGAGCAATATTATCCCCTTTCTCCTCAACCAGGTTTCCGAAGCTTCAAAGCTGGCTGCCGAAGAGGTCAGCCCATTACAGCGGATGGAAAATGTCCGCGCCGAGGTCCAGGCCGTCTTTGCCGGGTTGACCGCCATGCAGGATAAGTTGGCGAATTCTCAGATCTCAGTGGCCTCTGCGCCCAAGCAGGCAACCACGCACAAGCTAGGTGCACAGGGCTGATGGGTTGCACCAAGCCTGAAGTGCCCAGATATCTTCAATTTATAGGGAATACCTATTGCAACACTCAAAAGATACAAATTTTCTCTATCAAATGTCCGTGCTACGGACCTTACGTCAGCAAATGATCGGCATCACGGTGCGCGCCTTCCCAAGCGTCGCCCTGGTGTCCGAAATTTGCACTCATCCATAAAGAATAAGGCAGAGGTGAAGAATTCCATGGACGGAAACCCTACTTCCAACGCCGGCAAATGTCCGGTCATGCACGGCGCGAACACCGCGACCAGCATCACAGTTATGGACTGGTGGCCGAACGCACTGAACCTTGACATCCTTCATCAGCACGACGGCAAGACCAACCCGATGGGGCAAGCCTTCGATTATCGCGAAGAAGTCCAGAAACTCGACGTCGATGCGCTGAAGAAAGACCTTCACGCACTGATGACCGACAGCCAGGAGTGGTGGCCTGCGGATTGGGGCCATTACGGCGGTCTGATGATCCGCATGGCGTGGCACTCAGCCGGATCGTACCGTACGGCCGATGGCCGTGGCGGGGGCGGCACTGGCAACCAGCGTTTCGCACCGCTGAACTCGTGGCCGGACAACGCCAACCTCGACAAGGCCCGCCGTCTGCTGTGGCCGATTAAGAAGAAATACGGCAACAAAATCAGCTGGGCAGACCTGATCATCCTTGCGGGCACCATTGCCTACGAATCGATGGGCTTGAAGACCTTCGGCTTCGGCTTCGGCCGCGCGGACATCTGGCATCCCGAGAAAGATGTCTATTGGGGGTCGGAAAAGGAGTGGCTGAGCAGCACCCGCTACAATAGCGACGATGACCGGGCCTCACTGGAAAACCCGCTGGCAGCGGTGGTGATGGGCCTGATCTACGTCAACCCCGAAGGGGTAAACGGCGAGCCAGACCCGCTGCGCACTGCGCAGGACGTACGCGTCACCTTCGCCCGCATGGCGATGAATGACGAAGAAACCGTTGCGCTGACCGCAGGCGGCCACACCGTGGGCAAGGCACACGGCAATGGCAGTGCCGCCAATCTGGGCCACGACCCGGAAGGCGCGGACGTTGTGGAGCAGGGTCTTGGTTGGATGAACCACAAGACTCGTAGCATTGGCCGTGACACCGTGACCTCGGGCATCGAAGGCGCCTGGACCACGTATCCGACCAAGTGGGACAACGGCTACTTCTACCTGCTCCTGACCTACGACTGGGAGCTGAAAAAATCCCCGGCCGGCGCTTGGCAGTGGGAGCCGATCGACATCAAGGAAGAAGACAAGCCGGTTGACGTCGAGGATCCGTCGATCCGCTACAATCCGATGATGACCGATGCCGACATGGCGATGAAGATGGACCCAGCCTATCGGGAAATCTCGGAACGGTTCTACAACAATCCCGACTACTTCTCGGAAGTCTTTGCCCGCGCCTGGTTCAAGCTGACCCACCGCGACATGGGACCGAAGGTGCGCTACACTGGACCGGACGTGCCGGCCGAAGACCTGATCTGGCAAGATCCAGTTCCAGCGGGCCGCAAGGACTACGACGTGGCTGTCGTGAAGGCGAAGATCGCGGCCAGCGGACTGAGTGTCCCCGACATGGTCGCCACCGCATGGGATAGCGCCCGGACTTTCCGCGGCTCCGACATGCGTGGCGGCGCCAATGGCGCACGTATCCGTTTAGCCCCGCAGAAAGACTGGGAAGGTAATGAACCGACCCGACTTGCGCGAGTGCTATCGGTTCTTGAACCAATCGCCACCGAGACCGGCGCAAGTATCGCCGATGTCATCGTTCTGGCAGGGAACTACGGCGTTGAACAGGCAGCCAAAGCGGCTGGTTTCGACATCAACGTGCCGTTTTCGCCGGGAAGGGGTGACGCTTCGCAAGAACAGACAGATGCCGCGTCTTTCGACGTGCTGGAACCAGTAGCCGACGGCTATCGCAACTGGCTGAAGAAAGACTATGTTGTCAGCGCCGAAGAACTGATGCTGGATCGCACCCAGTTGATGGGGCTAACCGCGCATGAGATGACGGCATTGGTCGGCGGGATGCGCGTCATTGGCACTAACCACGGTGGAACGAAGCATGGCGTCTTCACAGACCGTGTGGGTGCGCTGACTACCGACTTCTTCGTCAACCTGACCGACATGGCTTACAAATGGCTGCCGAAGGGGGCTAACCTCTATGACATCGTGGACCGTAAATCGGGCGCGGTGAAGTGGACGGCGTCCCGGGTTGATCTGGTGTTTGGCTCGAACTCGATCCTGCGCGCTTATGCTGAAATCTATGCCCAGGACGACAACAAGGCAAAGTTCGTGCAAGACTTCGTTGCCGCATGGAGCAAAGTGATGAACGCCGATCGTTTCGATCTTGTCTGATCTGACTAGCCTTCCCCACACCCAAATTTGGTGGGGAAGGCGCCTCTCAACCGCATCGATGTCGCTCAATCTTGATGCCGCCGTGATGTTTTAGACGCGCAGCGGATCGCGGCTGTGCTTGCGAAATCCTAAAATGGTCGAATTACGTATTGGTTGCCGAAAAAGCCGTCTAGCCACCATACAAACTGAGCAGGCTGGGGCTTATATCTGCTCGCGCTCGCCGGGCGTTAGCTTCAGACTGGTCGGCTTCGAAACGAGCGGTGACCGTATCGCCGGTAGCTTGGCGCGCGCCGGCGGCAAGGGGCACTTCGTCCGCGAGGTCGAAGCAGCTTTGGTGTCGGACGCGGCCAATTTGGCGATTCATTGTCTCAAGGACATGCCGGGCAATGAGATAGAGAGTGACGAATTGATAATCGCCGGCTTCCTGCCACGCGAGGATCCAGCGGATGTCTTCATCTCAACTCGGTACGCCTCCATCGCCGACCTTCCTCCTGGGGCTCGGGTTGGGACATCTTCGCCGCGCCGCGCCGCACTGTTGCGCGCGATGCGCCCCGATCTGGAGATCGACGGCGAGTTCCGGGGCAGTATCGATACTCGCATCCAGAAGGTTCGCGACGGTCAGGTCGATGCGACCCTACTGGCTGCGGCTGGTTTGAACCGGGTAGGGGAGACAGTGTTCAATGGTCACCGCCTTACCCCGGAAACTTTCCTTCCTGCCATCGGCCAGGGTACCTTGGCTTTGCAATGTCTTGCGCATGACACGGAGGTACGCGCCATCTGCGAAGCGGCTAACGACCCCGACGCGCAATACGCAGCCGTCGCCGAACGCACCTGCTTAAGGCTCTTGGACGGAGATTGTCACTCGGCGATCGCTGGACTTTGCGCCAGGGCCGACGGGAGGTGGCGGTTCTCGGCGTCGGTCTATCAGTTGGACGGCACTAACAGCGTCGCCGTGGCGCTAGACGTTCTTGACAACGAACCGGCCCAGGCCTTTGGCGGGCGGATGGCGGAAGCCTTGCTGAACGCTGGTGCCGCACTCTTCTTACCAACGCGTGGAGCGAGCGACAGATGAGATTTGCCACGCTTACAAAGATAGGCATGGCTTAATTAATTTGAGGTTTTCATAGTTATGTCCTATATGTTGCCGCGATGAACCTTTCAGGCCTTACACTTCGTGACTTGGAATATGTCGTCACTGTTGCGGAGCTCGGCAGCTTTGTGAAGGCAGCCGAACGATGCGGCGTTTCCCAACCGTCGCTATCTGTCCAGGTCAGCAAACTCGAAGCGCGGCTAGGGAGACCGATTTTCGAGCGAACTACCAGACGGCTGATCGTTACGCCGGACGGCCTGCAATTCGTCGATCAAATGCGTAAGATTATCCTTGAGGCTCGCACGCTGCTCAACCTCTCTCGGCGCTCGTCGGAGCCATTTGGCGGCGCGCTCCGGCTGTCTGCGATAGCGACGCTCGGACCTTATTACTTTCCTCATGTTCTGCAGAACCTACGCACTCAATATCCAGATCTATCGCTAATTCTCGGCGAGGGCACGACAGATGATCTAGTAGCGTTGTTGCTTCTAGGTGAACTTGACGCCGTCCTCATGTCGGCGCCGGTCAGTGAACCGACCCTGATCGAGATGCCGTTGTTCCGCGAGCCTTTTGTCATGGCGTGCCCAACCGGACATTCCGCCGCCACTCCCAATGGAACAGGATGGGTCGGCTTGCAGCCTCGCGAGCGGTTGTTGCTTGAGGAAGGACATTGCCTCCGCGATCAGGCAATTGCCGCATGCGCCGAGATCGACGTGAAAAGCCGACATGCGACCAGCCTCGAGACCCTGAAATATATGGTCGCAGCCGGCGAGGGATGCACGTTGTTACCGGCGTTGGCCGCGACCCAAACCAACGGATTGCAATATGTACCGTTGCCCGCGTCAGACTATTCTCGAACCATTGTGCTTGTTTGGCGGCGATCGGATCCGCGCACCGATGAATTTAACAGCCTTGCACGGCATCTCCAAGAATTCCGGCACCCGGCGATCAGGCTCTGCGCTGGTCCGATCGGATAACTACTCCCTGGCGCTAACGGGACACGTGCTGGATCGGAAAACGCTGAGGACATTGGACAGAGCGAAAGCGCATTTCGCCCGATTTATCGAGGCGGGCGAGCCCGGGGCTCGGCATGGTTTCCGATCAGTACGGTCCAAAGTATCATCGCTCGCGCAACAACGGCGGTGAGGAACTGTTGCCTCAATGGACAATTAGGAGCGCAATGTTGCGGATGGGAGTTGCCCGAAGCGCTTGCGATAGTCTGATGCAAATCGGCCCATATGTGTAAAACCCCATTTTAGTGCAATTTCAGCGACGGTCTGGCCGGGCTCCGCGTAACGAAGCTCCTTGTGTACAGCCTCAAGCCTCAGATGCTGGAGATGGGCTATCGGTGTTGTTACCTTGAACTGTCGGAAACCCTGGTGCAATGTCCGCACGCTGACACCACAGCCCCCGGCGATGTCCTGAATGCTCAAAGGTTTTGAGAGGTTTGCTTCCATGAACTCAATTGCCCTCTTCACATGTCGCGGCAACGGGTAAAAGGGACGGTGTAATTCCTCGGAAAAGCGATGAGGTAAGGTCTCAAGGATCATCTGGGTCAGCGCGTCAGTTAAGCTGGCAAGTGCGAGCGGCGCGCTACGCAAAGGCCCGTCGTTTAAAACCAACCCCGCTTGAAGTGTGGCCGCTATACGCGTAATCGCGACACCCGCTCCCGCCGTCAAATCGATTTCCGGCCGGAAATTGAGGCTTCCGGAAATCGGTATCTCAAGCATATCGCTCAGCCCGTTGCTTAGGGTATTTCGGTCAATGATGATGACGAAATGTTCTCGAGCCCCTAGAAATAAAGTGCTCTCGTACTGCGCACAGTCAGCAATAACCCCCTGTCGCCCCGAGCTAACAATTTCTTTGCCACCCACATGGAAGACAGCGTTGCCGTACCGTGGAAGGAAAATCAGGCAAAGGTCGCTCGCGCCCTCTCGTGTTATGGAGAACTGTCCTTGGTAGCGATTAAGGCCAATGGATAACGCACCGGCGTTTGTAAATCGACATTTGTACAATATGCCAGTTTTGTTGACGGGCCTGGCAGTCAACTTCACAGTTGGGAGCGAAAGCGTAGCAGCGAGCTCGACTGGATCGTTCCCCTCGGCAATGAGAAAGTCGGCTACTTTTGCAGCAGTCATATTGTTCTCCAATAATTTGGAGCGATCATATAGCCTCGGCCTGAGGATAGGAGAAATACGTTGTTGTCAGTGATATAGGCAATTCCTATAGGTAAACCTCAATAGAGTCTCAAGACAACTATGTTGATACTCTTATAGATGCTTATTTTCATCAATGTTACGCTAATACATCTTGATGCTCATATGCATTTTCGCGCGTTTGTTTCGTAATCACTTCAGAGATCAAGCATTCAGATTGATGATGATTTGACATCGACTCTCGTTTTTTCGATTGACAGAAAAGCGCATATGACAAACTTATTTGTATATAACAAATATAGTGACAAATAGGAGGAGTCGTCAACCTAGTTGTCGAGAGCGAGACTTTGGCGATCCGGAAGAACGAAATAGCGGCCCTACCGTACGCGTAGCTCACAGACTAAGTCAGAATCGATGCCCTTCGCCAACGGATTAGCATCTGAGAAATAAGCTAAAGTTCCATAAGCTATCTTATGCATTTTTCTATCCTAGGTTGTTACTTCTAACTGGAGACCTTCTGATGAACTGTCCCACCTGAACATCCGCATGGAGTGACAAATGCAGCATTGGCTGGATAAGCTAACTGACCTCGCCGCAATTGAGGCCGATCAGGATCACATCGAGGAAGCCCTCTCCGGTCTAACGGATCAGATCGGTTTTGTCGGCTACGCCTACCTCAACGTCCAGCCAGGCCATGTGCTGGCAATCACGAACTACCATCCAGAATGGCGATCCCTTTACTTTGAACGAAATTATTCTGGACTAGATCCGGTGGTGAAGCGTGCTAAGTCATTTAAAAAGCTCTTCACTTGGGCAGGTGAACAGGAGGGGCCGCGCCTCCCCAAACCAGAGCGCGCCTTTTATTCACAGGCTGCAGATTTCGGAATCCGTTCGGGCATTACCATTCCAGTCAGAACCGCAAACGGCGCAATGTCTATGTTCACCTTGGCTTCTGAGAAGCCGACGATCGAACTCGACCGAGAGATCGATGCGGTCGATGCCGCAACCGCCGTCGCTCAACTTCACGCCCGTATCGCCTTCATGCAAGCAAGGCCGACTGCCGAGAGCCCGGCCCACCTCGATCCCAAGGAAGCCGCTTATCTCAAATGGATGGCGGTCGGCAAAACCATGGAAGAGGCGGCGGCTCTCGAAGGGGTGAAATACAATAGCGTGCGGGTCAAGCTTGCCGAGACGAAGAAGCGGTTCGACGTCCACACGACAACGCACCTGACCGCTCTGGCGATACGTAGAAAGCTGATTTGATCCTCAGCTCTCGGGGACTTTCGGGATATAGCCGATAATGTCGACCAAGGTGTTCACGACGCTCATCTGAGCATGCATTTCAATGCAAGCCTCAATGTAGGCAAGATGTTGAGCGCCTCCGGCAACGGCTCCAGACTTATAGTCATCCGGCAATGCCTGAAACAACTGGTCAGCTTTTTCCACCAGGCTCCGGTGGGTACGGATTGCGCCCGTGGTGAGTGCCTCGAGGTCCGCCAGAGGCAGCCCGCGAGTGAGCCCAATCACGGCTCGGAGCTCGAGCTTGTCTTGCGGCGGCACGTCTTGAGGTCCCATGTTTTCCATCCCCGTTAAGTCTGCGAATGCTAATCTTTGATCCCAAGCCGGGGTTGGAAACTCTGCCTAGACAGGCCTGTGACCTCTGGTGCTTTAATTCACCGATTTCATCCGCAATCAAAGACATATTTGTAGGTTGCATGGACAAATTGCGCCATTTCCGCAGATGTGCCTGCACGCGAGCGCCTAAAGCGCGCGATTGTATCGTATACTCTGTAGATGAATGCACTGCAACGCGCATGACTCCGAATTATGAATATTCGAGAGACCTTCGCGCTGAATCTGAGGACCCTGCGAAACGCCAAGGGGCTTTCGCAGGAGGAACTCGCGCTCCGCGCAAACGTCCACCGCACCTATGTCAGCTCTCTCGAACGGTGTGTCTATAGCCCGACGATCGATATGGTCGACGGCCTCGCCCAAATCCTTGGTGTAGAAGCGTTCGAAATGCTGGTTTCAAAGCGCAATTCGGGTGAAAAGAAGACGGCCAAGTCCGGTTCCGAATCATCCTCCGCCGTGTGATTTCGACGTGAGTGAAGCTCGCGCTGCTTCAGACAAATTCCGATCATTCTGCCGCGTAAAAGCATAGAGCTTTGCGAGTTCATGGTCCATCTTTGGCGTCTATGCCCTCTGGCAATCGCTGTCGTGTTCCGCTGCAAGGACGCAAAGCATGCGCGCCGTCTCGTAGGATTTTTCGAACGCGGGAACAGGCAGGAACTCGAAGCGCGAATGGAAATTATAAGCGCCGGTGAAGAAATTCGGGGTGGGCAATCCGCGCGCCGACAGCGCCGCCCCGTCGGTCCCTCCACGCATCGGAGTGAGCTTTTTTTCGATTCCAAGCCGATCCAGGGCGCTGAAAAGCAGTTCGGCTGAGCGGTTGTCTCCGTGGAGGTAGTCCCCGATGTTGTGATAGGTATCGGCCACGCTATATTGCACCGATCCTGAAGGGTATTGCGACGCGATCCGTTCCGCGACTTCACCGATACGCCGCTTCCGTTGCTCGAACGCAGCCTTGTCGAAATCACGGATCATGACCTTGAGCCGTGCCTCGCTGTCGTTCGCAACAAGGTCCTTGAACCAGAAATAGCCTTTGCGCTTCTCCGTGCATTCAGGTGTTTCGTTACGGTCGAAATGGGAAATGAAGTCGAGAGCCATCAGCAGCGGATTGACCAGCACACCCTTTGCCGACATCGGATGGGCACTGACGCCGGTAAAGACGATCTCGCCGGATGCGGCATTGAAATTTTCCACAACGACTTCGCCAAGTTCGCAGCAGTCGATGGTGTAGGCGAAGTCGCACGGGAAGCGCCTCAGATCGAGCGCCTTGGCGCCCCGGAGCCCGATCTCCTCATCCGGAACGAAGGCGACGACAATGTCGCCGTGAGGCTGCGATAGCTCAAGCTTGGCTAGGAGGGTCATGATGACCGCAACGGCTGCCTTGTTGTCCGCCCCAAGTACGCTGGTTCCGTCACTGAGGATAATGTCCCCGCCCTGCCAGCCGCGGATTTCCGGATGTTCGGCGACCCGCAACCAGATGTCTTTCTCCGGGTTGAGGCACAGATCCAGCCCCTCGAAACGTTTGATCTGCGGCCGAATGACCGGGGAGAGGCCCACATCGACCGTATCGAGATGTGCGATGAATCCGATGCGCGCAGCGCCCGGCCTGTTGCCCCGCTTTACACCCGTCACGATGGCATGCTCATCGACTACAACATCATCAACGCCGAGGCTGCGCATCTCCTCCGCCAGCACCCTCGCGAGTTCGAGTTGACCCGGAGAAGAGGGTAGATGCGCTGAAGCGGCATTACTCTGGCTCTCAATCGCAACGTAGCGGAAAAACCGGCCGATAAGGTCCTCGCGAATGCCCATCGATTCTTGTTCCGTCGAATACATTCAATTCCCTCATTGGCGACGAATGATGATGCTCTTGGGCGGCGGTATCCTGTGAGCATCCGGCGGCTTAGATGCGAAAAATACCGATCCCGCCTTCCAGTTCGATCTGCACGCCCAGATTTGCGGACTGCTCTCTAAATCGCCGCAGGATTCTCGTCGCACCTCCTCCTGTTGCAAGATGTGGAACCAGCCGGCTTTCGAGCAGGCGATCCTTCAATCCGTCCTCTCCGCCGATCACGACGGGATAGAATCTGATGTCGATCAGATCGTTATCCTGCCCGTAAGAGCACACACCGACAACACTCTCCCATACCTCCGGTGCCAGCCACGTCGATTTTTCCGACCTGACATGGAAGATGAAATTCCCCAGGCTGTAGAAAATCGGGCGGCGGCGATAGATTTCCATGGGTTGAAGCACCGGAGCGCCGTGGCTGACGAACATCGCCGCACCCGCATCGATACACCGTCTTGCAACGGCGCCGACCCAGTCCGGCACCTGGTACCAGTCGGAAGCCCAGTGGTGGTGGTGCAGATAGGCTATGACGAGGAAGCCATCCCCGGCTGCAGAAGAAATCGCCGCTAGGTTCCTGGCAACGTCGTGATCATCGACTTTGACGCTCCTGCCGAAGCTGTTTGATCGTTTGAAGATAGCCCGCGCGATCGCGATCTCGTCCTGCGGATCGACAAGCGGCCGATCGTCCGGCTGGCTGTCATTGGCGAGGTCGATCGGCGTGTAGCCGACATTGTCGCGAATGGAGCAAAGCTGCCCGAAGGCTGCGTCATCGACCTTGATGACCTGCGACAGACGCAGCCGGTTCACGCCGGGGCGTTCAGGCCGGCCGATGTCTGCATTCGCTGCATACATGAAATCGGGGCCTGGACCGCCATCCATCGCGACCATGGCGACACGCCGCCCACTGACCGTTCCAGTGCCGGCCTGCGCAGCCTCAAATTGGTTGCGGCCGAGACCCGCATGGAGGAAGCCTCGTTTCTCCACTTCCTCCAAGGTCGACAGTACGCCGGAGGGGCCAAGATCGAAGGCATGATTGTTCGAGAGCGAAAGTGCCCGAAACCCGGTCGCCTGAAGCGCATCCAGGACGACGGGATCGCTACAGCCGAAGAATGATCCCTTGAGCGGCCAGCCACCATGGCTCCCAAGGATCGTTCCCTCGAAATTGGTGAACGAAAGATCCGCCCGGTGAAGCAGAGCCTGAACTTCCTGAAACGCCGGAGCGCGGATAGCGCGGATAGCGCGGATGTCGTGCTTTATGAGCGACTGGCCCGTAACGGCCAATGTGAACCTGTCTTTCATGTATCACCTTTTGGGGCGGCAAGAGCCGCCAATGTTCGGAAAATGGATGTTGAACGCTGGGCCGCCGGCGCGCAGCTGCGGCCCAGCAGCACTCAACAGGTGAACCGGAGAGGCCGGGCGTCGATGAGGGTGCGCGTGTAGGGATTTTGCGATTGCGAGAAGATGAAGTCGGAGGATCCGAAGTCCTCGATCCGACCATCCTTGAAGATGTAGACGGAACTGCAGAGCTGCTGCACGACGGCAAGGTCGTGCGAGATGAAGATCATCGTCATGTCCCGCTCGGCGATGCTCTCTTTAAGAAGCTTGACGATGTCTGCCTGTACGGACACGTCGAGCGCTGATGTCGGCTCATCTGCAATGATGATCTCAGGCCTCGCCAGCAGCGCCCGCGCAATGCAAACGCGCTGCTTCTGGCCGCCCGACAGCTGATGCGGATATCGGGTGAGCAGGCTCCGGGATAGACCAAGCCGATCCATCATCATGCCCACGTCCGCGGGCTCTTCACCGGGACGCATATCTGCGCCAAAGCGGATGCTTTCGCGCAACGTCTCGTCGATGGTCATCCTGGGATTGAGCGACACAGCGGGATCCTGAAATACCATCTGCACACGGCCAAGGAGCCCATTGCGGCGGCCACTTTTTGAAACATCGAACTCGTTTCGGCCGATCGTCACCCGTCCCACTGAGGCCGTGTCCAGTCCGGCGATGATCCGGCCGAGCGTTGTCTTTCCGCTTCCACTCTCCCCGACAATGCCGGTGATCTCGCCGCGCGACAGCCGTATGCATGCGCCCCGCAACGCAAACTTTGCCGCGTTTCGGCCACGGCCCCATGAGAACCCTTGCGAGGAGAAGGTTTTCGAAACACCCTCTGCAACGAGAAGCACGTTGTCGCCCTCCCCGCCATCGGAGGACATGGTCCGGCTGCCGTTAGCTTCCGCGTCCACTACCGCTGTCGAGATCCGCAGGCGCGGGACCGCGGCAAGCAGACTGCGCGTGTAGTCGTTCCTGGGCGCATCCAGAATGGTCGCGGTGTGATCCTGTTCCACCACCTGACCCTTTTTCATGACGAGAACCCGGTCGGTGATTTCGGAAACCACGCCCATGTCGTGGGTGACCAGGATGATGGAGACGCCCGTCTCATCGACGAGGGTTCGAAGGAGTTTGAGAATCTGCTTCTGGACCGTGGCATCCAGTGCCGAGGTCGGCTCGTCGGCGATGATAATTTCGGGCGATCCCGCCAGTGCGATCGCAATGACCGCCCGTTGTCTTTGCCCTCCGGAGAACTGATGTGGATAATTGCCGTACCGACGCTGCGGCTCCGGAATACCGACGCGGGCCATAAGCTCGACCGCGCGCATGCGAGCGTCGCGTCTCGAGACAGAGCTGTCGACGGCGAGGATCGTTTCCTCCACCTGTGCGCCGACGCTCATCAGAGGGTCGAGCGAGGCGGTATGATCCTGGAAGATGGCGGAGATCCGCCGTCCTCGGATAGCGCCCTGCCCCTCTCCCGTGGCGTCGATCGGTTTGCCGTCGAATTCGATCGTGCCCGACGTCTGCTCAAACTCAGGACTAAGCAAGCCGAGGATTGCATTGCCTACTGTCGATTTTCCGGCCCCCGATTCACCGATGATGCCAAGGATCTCTCCGCGCCCAAGCTCGAAACCCACATCTTGCAGGATCGTTACCGGTCCGGATTCGGAGAGATGTTGAAGACCGAGGTTCTTCACCCGAAGCAGAGGCGTTTTTCCAGTTTCGAAAGTCATGCCGGACGGCTCCTTGGGTCGAGTCGAAGACGAACGTCTTCACCGACGAGGTTGATGCTTGCGATCAGACCGAAGAGGGCCAGCCCGGGAAAAAGGCTGATCCAGTACTGGCCGGTCAGAAGGTATTGGAAGCCATTTGCGACTGTGGAGCCCAGGGAAGGCTTGTCGATTGGAACACCGAGGCCAAGAAAGGACAGGGTCGCTTCCAGCGCGATCGCATGGCCGACTTCGATCGGGATCAAGGTCACCGCCGGCGCGATGCTGTTCGGAAGCAGGTGACGAAAGATGATCCTGGATGTCGGCAACCGCATCAGCCGGGCCGCGTCCATGTAGGACTTGTTGGTCTCGCTGAGCGCCACGCTGCGCGCCAACCGGGCATAGCTTGCCCACTGGGCGATGATCAGCGCCAGAATGATCCGGTCTATGCCGGGGCCAAGCGTGACGATCGCGATCAGGGCGACCAGGATCGTCGGTAGGCTGAGCTGAAGATCAACGAGCCGCATGATGGCGACGTCCGCCCACTTGCCGAAATAGGCGGCGCTGACGCCGGCCGTCAGCCCGATCAGGGCGGCGATCGCAGCGCTTGTGACAGACACCACCAAGCTGATCCGCAAGCCGTAGAGGATACAGCTGACGATATCCCTGCCGAGCCCATCCGTTCCAAGCAAGTAAAGATAGCCACCGCTCCCCCACGTGCCCGGAGGAGAAGACGCCTCCCATCCGTAGATTTGCAGGGGGTCGTAGGGGTTTTGCGGCGCAATCGCCGGTGCGGCGATAGCAAACAGGATATAGGCTACAAGTAGGATCTTGGACACATCTGGCATCGGCCATTGAGGACGCCGGTTCAACGCCCGGAGAATATGAGCTTTCATGGCAGTTCCCTTTATGAGGCCAGGCGCACGCGAGGGTCGAGCACGGCATGGAAGAGGTCGACAAAGGCATTCAGGGCCACAAACGCGACCGAGATGAAGGTCAGTGTCGCCATGACCACCGGCCTATCGAGAAGCTGGATGGAGTCGATCAGGAGCTTGCCGACGCCCGGCCACGAGAAAATCGATTCCACCACCACCGCAAAGGCGAGCATGCCGCCGAATTGCAGGCCGATGATCGTCACGATCGGCATGCTGATGTTCGGCAGGGTGTGGCGGAGCAGGATCCTTCGTGAAGAAAGCCCCTTCGCACGGCAAAACCTCGTAAAATCCAGGCTCTCGACTTCGATCGTGCCCGATCGTGAAAGCCGCGCGATAAGCGCAATGTTCGGGATCGCGAGCGCAAGCACGGGAAGAACCATGTGCCACAACCCGTCCCATGTAAGGACGCTCCATTCCTGCCCGAGGAAACTTGCCGTCGCACCCCTGCCCCCGGATGGAAACCAGCCTGTCAGGATGGCGCCGGTGAGGATCAGCATCATGCTCAGCCAGAATGATGGAACGCTCAGTGCGAATACACTCGATCTGAGAACAGTCCGGTCGAGCAGCGTGCCCTTCCTCCGGCCGGCCAGGAGCCCCACTCCTGTTCCGGCCGGAGCCGCGATGAGCATCGCGATACATGCGAGCTCGAGGGTCGCGGGAAGCTTGCTCATGACCAGCTTGAGGGCCGGCAAATGATAGATGTATGAGGTCCCGAAGTTTCCCTGGACGACGTTGCCGATGAAGAGGAAGTACTGGCGCCAGATCGGCTGATCCAGTCCCAGCGCGACGGTCGCTCGCTGGATATCCTCAGGTGTGGCGGTTTCGATATTGACGATGTTGAAGACCGGATTGCCGATGCTGTGAATGCCGATGAATCCGATCAACGACATCGCAAGGAGGAGAAGGAAGGCTTGGCCCAGTCTTCCCAATGCAGATGAAATCAAGGGCATGATCGTTCACTCCGTCGCTGGAAGCGTCTGCATCGCGGTCGTCCAGCCGCGTGGATGCATCACATAGGAGCCAACCCGCGGGCCGTAACCGACGATATGATGGAAGTGATAGAGCGGGATGATCGGCTGGTCGGCCATCACGACATCCGTCGCGTCGGCGAGCGCCTTGTTCCGCTCGGGGCCTTCCTGGATGCTTTCCGCCTTCGCAAGCATCGCGTCAAAAGCCTCGTTGCGATAGTGCCCGAAGTTCAAGGCGCCGGTCCCACGTTCGGGATTTGGCGAGGCCAGGAGAGCGTGGAGAATGATGTCGACCGCCTCGCCGGATGTGCCGCCGTACCAGACGACATAGTCGCCGCTAGCACGCTTGGTATTGAAGACCGAAAATGGAAAGGCGGCAGGCTGGACGCTGACCCCGATACGGGCCCAGCTTTGCGCGATCGCCTGGAGACTCTCGCCGTCGCCGGGATAACGGCCGGTAGGTCCGGCGAGAACAACGTTGAAGCCGTTCGGAAATCCAGCCTTTGCGAGAAGCGCTTTCGCTTCATCGTAGTTGGGGGCCTCCGGCTTCAGATTTTCCGAAGTGCCCGGAAGACCGCCCGGGAAAACCTGTGCCGCGGCCGTTCCGTAACCGGCGAGGATCTTGTCGACGAGAATGCCGCGATCCGTTGCCATCGCAAGCGCGCGGCGGACCAAGGGATTCTTGAAGGGGTTGGCGATCTGCTCGCCGGATTTGCCGGTCACGCCGGGAACGGTCTCTCTTTCCAAGTTGAACTGCAGGAAATTGACGCGCGCCGCACTGACGCTCTCGATCTTGGCACCTCGCTGTTTGAGCGAAGCCACGTCCCGTGCCGGAATGGCATCCGCAAGATCGACATCTCCGGTGGTCAACGCCGCCACCCGCGCCGCCGGGTTCTCGATGATCCGGAACGTCACCGCCGACCAGGCGGGCCTGCGGCCCCAATAGTCGTCATTCCTCGTGAGCTTCAGCATCTCGCCGGAACTCCAGCTCTCGAACTTGTAAGGCCCTGTGCCGTCGGGAGGGCTGCCGGCGTTGAGTTCCTCGGTGGTCTGGAACCCCTGCCCCGGCCGATGCATAACGAAGATCGAGGAAAACGACAGCGGCAGGTTGGGGACATTGCTGTTCGTATCGATGACGACGGTGAGAGGGTCGGACGCCGAAACTGCTTTGATCTCGCTGACATAGGATCGAAAGCCGCCGCTTGGTGGTTTGAGGAAATCCCGGATCCGCTCGATCGTGTAGACGACATCGTCTGCGGTAAACGGCGAACCATCATGAAAGCGGACATGTTCCCGCAGTTTAAATTCCCATTGCGTGCCAGACATCGCCCGCCAGGAAACGGCAAGGCCGGGCTTCAGGTCGAGGCGCTCGTCCTGGTAGACCAGACGCTCGTAGATATGGGAGAGCAACGAGGTATTCTCGTTGAGATTTGCGTAATGCGGGTCGAGCGTCATCAGCTTGTAGGACGTCGCGATGCGAAGCTCCTGTGCCTGTGCCGGCCCCAAAGGAACACTCCAGACCGCAAGCACGATCAGCAACGCGGACGGCAAAAACGAACGCAACGGATTTCTCAGTTTCATGGTGAAGTTCCCATTTTTTGATTCTTTGCCGCAACCGGCACCCCGCGGCGGAACGGTTCCCACCGCGCATTCATCACTGGAACGATGTCTTCAAAGGTTCGGTCCGCACTGTTTTTGTAGAGTATGCTCTGCAGGCGAATGCGCTACGAAGCGCCATCAATCCGAGCATGAAAATCAGGAGAACCATTGCGCGTAATCACCGGACGAGCTGCGTCTCCACGGAAGGGTGTTTCACGTCGATCTTCAGCAGATCGGCGATGACGGAACGGATTTGCGGCCAGGGATACTCATCGCTGATGAGCGAGGGGTGCCACTTGGTGACGACGGCATGGAGCTTCGCGGTTGCGCCGATGATCGACTCCGCTGGCGTATCCCACAGGGTTTCCGCCACCCCCTCCTCTACGGTCGATGCATGCCGTTCTTCTTCGAGGGCCTCGCTGTATCCGACTTGCTTGTCAGCGGCCTGCAAAGCCTCGGGTGCGTCCAGCGGTGAGCCGACCATCGAAAAGAGCTTGGTTTCGAGCCCCTGCTGTCGCAAGCATGATTCGATCACATTTTGCCGGGCCGCACACCATTCGCGCCAGATCGTGAGCGCGAGATCGTCACTGCAAACGTCCAGCGGCGCGGTGAGCGAGGCGGCAAGCTCCGGATATGTGGGTAAAGACGCCGCCACGGACGAATGGAAGTCTCCCCGGGTGACCGGAGGCAAAGTTCTGCTATTGTCGGAATCAGCCATGATCCGAGCTCCCGTAAGCTTGGTTGTGGTGAGGCTGGAGTCGGTGGTCGAAACACCGATTTCAGCCGTTATGGGCGTTTTCATATCATCATGTCGTAAAGTCTTCAATGAGAAATCGAAAAAAATGAATGGAATAACCGGAGCTCAAATTAGGGCGGCGAGGGCGCTGCTTCGATGGACCGCAGAAGATCTCGCGAAGGCTGCAAGTATTGGCGTCACGACGATACGCCGCTCAGAATCGGAAGACGGACAACCATCAATTACAGCAGCAAACCTGAAACTGATCAGGATAACTCTAGAGGATGCCGGCATCGAATTCATCGCACGCAATGGCGGCGGCGTCGGGGTGAGATTCAAGAAGCCGGAATGACGATCAACAGCCTACCTACATTGGAGCAATGCCGTCCGACATCGCCGGAATACGCAGTCGATATATAGCGCGCACTAATCCAGCTGCAGCTTGAAATCTGCCTCGCTCACGTGCATATACATATGGATATGCAAAGGAGGCCAGCATGCCCCATCTCCGCAACCACGAATCCACACCGGCACGAGAAGCCAAGCTCTTCCGCAATAATAAGAGCCAGGCAGTCCGTATCCCTGCTGACTTTGAGTTTTCTGGTGACCGGGTGATGATACATCGCGAGGGAGATCGGCTTATCATCGAGCCGGTGCGCCGGAAGAATCTGCTTGATGTTTTGGCCAGTCTGGAACCGCTCGGACCGGATGATCAGTTTCCTGATATCGATGATACCTTGTTGCCGGTGAAGGAAATTGATCTTTGAGCAAGCTCTACATGCTGGATACCAGTATCGTGTCCGAGCTTGTGCGAAACCCGCACGGCGCTGTCGCAAGACGCATCGCCGAAGTTGGGCCAGATGCAGTTTGCGTCAGCATCATTACGGCCGCAGAGTTGCGTTATGGCAGCGCCAAAAAAGGATCGGCAAAGTTATCGGCGCAGATCGAGGCCATCCTTGGAAGCATACCAGTACTCCCACTCGATGTTCCTGCCGATACCGAGTACGGCGGCATCCGTGCTGAACTGGAGGCCGGTGGCAAGCCCATCGGCCCAAACGACCTGTTCATAGCGGCCCATGCCTATGCGCTAGAGGCAGTGCTGGTAACCGCCAATACTGGAGAGTTTAACCGTGTCCGCTCCCTTCGAGTCGAAAACTGGCTTGAATGAACATCTAGCCCAATAAAGGCAGTTTCCCAAAGGCAGCGCAAGCTTTGGACACGGAGGTTTGGTAAGAACCTCGCCACATGCTTTGATAGCACGGAAGTGAATATTAGGAAATTCTGCCAAGCAGGAAGCTTTAACCTCAGAAGCGAGATCTCGAAGGTGACAGCCGAGAATTTTATTGACCCATTTTGTTGGGTTGATTTTTTTGCAATAAGGCATTAATTGATCCATTAAAAGGAGCAATAATGCGATTAACGCTTCAAATCCATTTTAGTGGTGAGTGGCATCAAGCTGCTACACTCGAGATACGCGACGACGATACTGGCTATCAAGGCGCGTCGATCGTTGACTATGACCTCGACTATTTCATTGCGGCGGCGTCCCAAGAATTCGCGCTAGGCAAAACGGTCTGCGACCTTCGCGCGCTGTCGGTCCGCTATCCGGTGGACCTCGAAAACCGATATGGCCGTCATTGGCCTCCTTTCCTTCTGGATCTGATGCCGCAGGGACATGCAAGGCGGAAGCTTGCTGAACATCTTGGGCTCGTCGAAGCGTCTCGCGCGTCCGATCTTCCTCTGCTTCTTCGATCGGCGACGGGCGGAATCGGCAATGTTCGAATCAGGCAAGCGGCGGACGCGGAAGCAGAGCGTTTGCACGATGTACAGCGCATGGGTGTTACCGAGGCGGATATTCTGGAGCGTTCGGACCGCTTCATGGAAGTCGCCGATCGTTTCGGAATGCTCGCCTCCGGCTCAAGCGGTCTTCAGGGCGAGTGGCCGAAAGTGTCGATGACCCAAGCGAGCGACGGACTATACTACCCTGACAGCTTCGTCGCCGACGACGAGGCAATGCGTCATGTCATCGTCAAACTGGTTCGTAGCACTGAACCAGTTGATCGTCTGATTCTCGAAGGTGAAGCACTCTATTCCCGAATTGCTGAGGCAATCGGCCTGAATGTCAGCGAGGTCTCAACCTATGCGGATGGCGTCCTGATCATCCCTCGTTTCGATCGGAAAAAGGGGAAGAATGGCCAGACGGTACGCCTTGGGCAGGAAAGTCTGGTGTCTGCCATTGGCGTTGCCGATTTCGGCCATATCGGCTCGCACGAAATCTATATCGACGTTCTGAAGCGATATTCGTCCGATCCGTTCGCTGACATAGTCGAATACCTGAAGCGCGACATTGCCAACCTGGCGCTCGGCAATCCCGACAATCATGGCCGGAACTCGGCATTGAGCAAGCATCCTGACGGAAGGATCCGGCTGTCGCCGCTATTCGATTTCGCACCCATGCGACTGGCCAAGGAAGGAATTATTCGTTCCACGCGCTGGGCTTCCATGCGCGATGCAGGCCGCGATCACCTTCCGGATTGGAAACTGATCTGCGCCGAGCTTATGCCCGATCCGGATGAACAGGCGCGCCTCATAACCGCGCTCGGCCAATTTGCCGAACGCTTGAGGCAGGCGCCGCAAATTGCCAAAGACATCGGCGCACCGCCCGAAATTCTCGATCGGGCGATGAGCCGCTGCATTGAGATAGCGGACAGCGTTTCAGTGGCCTGCGCGTGACATCAGAATGGAGCTGATCAAATGGCCCGCTGGAAAAAACCCACGAAAGAAGAAATCCTGGAGCACCGCCGGAATTTGGCCGAGCAGGCGCGTCAGGGTGCGCTGCGCCTGCCGGGCGCTGTGGTGGAGATCCGCAAGAGCTTTGGGATGACACAAGAAGAGTTCTCCAAAACCCTCGGTCTTACGCGGCGGCAAGTCGCCGAAATCGAAGCTGGCACCGCAAACCCGACACTTGAAACACTGGACAAGATCGGCCGCCTGTTCGGATTTGCTGTCGGTTTTGTGCCAAGAACGCCGCGTGAGGACGCCGCGAAATCGCCGTTCAACTGACGACATGCACCGTTTCGTCGCCCACGGCGGCAAACGCAGGGCCGAGTACCCAATCGCCGAGTCTTTAGACAGTATCTACCAAGGTGGTTGGAGATGACAGCCGCTACCAAATTCCAAACCCGATAGAAGCGCGGTAAATGCTCATCCGCGCAGTCGCCGCACCATGATGACGTCCTCGATTCCCCTGTCACCGTCCAGCAGTCCACAGGGGATCCGGCCAACCTCGATAAATCCATGGCGCCGGTAGAAGCGCAAGGCCGCGGGATTTTCGGCGTTGACAGCGAGTTCCAGCTGCAAAACTCCCTCGCCTCTTGCAAAGTCGATCACAGCATCCAGAAGATCTTTGGCAAGACCTGTGCTGCGAAAACATTCGCGCAGATAAACCATCAAAAGGGTGGCGCGATGGGCCATCTTGTGCGGGCGGAAACGCACGAGCCCCATAATGCCAATGGGCTCGCATTTGCTGAACGCGACAAAGACAGGATCATTCAGCCTTCGGCGCCACTCCTCATCAAGGAGGAATTGCCAATCCTCAAATCGGCTCGCGAAGGAAGCCGGTTCACAACGAAGGGCTTCTAGCCGAATGCTCCGGAAAACATCGATCTCGTCAGCGGCAATTCGCCTGATCGATACTCGCTCCACAACCATGATGGACTCCAGAAAAAAGAAACGGGCTCCCACCGGGGAAGGTTGCGGACCCCAACGAACCATTCGCCGCGTGCAGAGGAACCTGTGCGCAGCCCTTCCAGTCCACAGCTCCGCCAGCGGCTGCGAGGACTATGCCCACTGCCACTCCACGGAAGCAGGGTGAATTGCTTGAGCCCTTATTTGCGCCGACAGCTCTGCCCAAATCGGATCGCCGGTGAAACTGGCAAGGTCGCCGGCGGCATCCTCCAAAGAGCAGGCCCCATATCTGGCAGCTATCTGCAGCCCAGATCCGTTTTCTTCGGTCTCCATGAATGGGGAGCCGTTCATTGGGCGCAGGACCCGGTGCCCCCACATTCCAGGTCGCTCGTCAGCACGCAGTGCGTCAATGAGTTCCCGGTCGGTCGAGACATCGAGTGCAGTTGCTGTGAGATACCGTATGAGGGGATAATAGACGGTCTGGCGGCATCCGCCGAGAACGCGAACGCCCGGCAGGATCGATGTCACCAGAAACGTCATGAGCAGATTCGGCACCAAGCTGCGCTGGCGTAGCGCTGCCGCGAGGCTTTCCGGATCGAATCTTACTTCACGGAACGAAGGGTGCCAGCTTGAAAGAACGCCATCATGGAAACGCAAGGGAAATATCCTGCCATCCTGCAGACCCCAGAAAAAATCGGTCGTCTGGCGGACCCATCCCGCCCACGGTCCAGCGTTGAGCTGATCCACCGTCCTCAAAATCCTGTCCGCAAACCGGCCAGGCCCGGCGAGATGGGTCGATAGCCACGATGCCGAATCCTCGAAATGGTCCGCGACGAGATCGGCAACATCGATATCGTCAAATTGCAGCAGCCGGAGAGACGGCGGAAACGACCGTCGCCATAGGACCTGATTGGCAGCTTTGATCGCCTCGGCCCCTGACGGAAATTCGGTGTCCGGCAAAATAGCCTTGAGCTGTGCCGCGGCGGCATTGGCGGATCCGCCGCCATTTTGCCCCGCCAGCGTGAAGCGATAAGGCCCACTGAAGCCACAAACACTGCAAGGATCCATCCGGCTTCGAGACAGGCCGAACACGTTCACAACCTCGCCGCCAAGCGAAAGCCATCCAGGGCCTTTTTTCGCCTTTTCGATGAATTTTACCGTCGAAGAGCTGTAGCAGATGTGCCACCGGCGGGCGTGGGCGGTGAGGCCGAGTGCACTGAACAGGTGCGTGTAGAATGCATCGGGCTCGATCAGCAAATGACAGTGGGGACCGGTTTGGATAACCGGCGAGGCCGCTATTTGCCGGCCTGCATTCTCTGCCTCATCCTGACTGGCCCCTGACCTTAACGCGATCCGAGCGACAAAAGTCCGAAACCGGATCATCGCATCGTCGCGAACCGAACATCGGCCGCGGCGGCCTTCTGCGTAAACCGCAGATGCGTAGTCCTTGAGCGGAAGCGCCCAGAACCTGGCAAGGTCGGGCATCAGAAAAGACAAAGTCCGTCTTACATCCTCCGCAGCACTTTGACCGCCCGTGGCGCTCGACAGCTCTTTGCTCATTTTTGCTATTCTCGCATCAACAACCGACCGGTCAGGTTTCGCGGTCGATCGACTGCGGCGGTCGCCACGCCCAGTCTGACGGGATCGGATTTTTCTCGTCATTCACGAGGATCTGCGGCAGCTGCTCGTGGCAAAATTCTGGCGGTATCGCCGGCTTCACCATGGAAGTGACAAAGTCTCGCAGCGAATTCAAGGAATTGGAGGAGACGATCGTATAGAAATTCCCGCTATTCCACGTGACGACGGCATAGCGGAAGTACGATCGGAGAGCAGATCGCGATGTCTCCAGATCGACCTGGAAATCGAACATCGTATCCAGAACACCACGCTTCTTCTCGACAATCTGCCTCTTGGTAAAAAACCTCGACTTGAACACCTCGTCCTTATGGCGCTCTCGCTCAAGATAGGCTTCCGTGTTTCCGTGGACGAGCTTTTGCACCTGAACCAACACGCCGTTGGAACGGACACGGGGCGCAATGAAGCCAGTTTGATTGTCCCTGTCACGCCCGTACATCTGGAACGTCGTGTCTTCGAGCAGGACATCATATCCGTCCCGGAAAGGCTGAAGAGTTTCATCTTCCGCATAGCGCTCATCGTCGAGTTCGAAGAACGGCCCGTGGTAAAAGTGAGCATCCTCGCTACCTCTCCTGGCGAAAAAGCTGACGCGATTGCCGTCTGTGGGACTGCAATTGAGGGTTTTCAGGCGCCCGTCACCAAGCTTTGCCAGTGTCCTCGCAAGGGTGCCGGCGCCAGCTCCCAGGGTGTAGATCGTCGCAGGACGTCTGCCGCGTGCCCACGTCTTTTCCGCAAACGAGAAGATGGCGGCACCCAGGCGACACTCCTCCTCCAGCCGATAGGGAATACTTGCAAAATAGTGGCTGTCGAAATGTCCCCACAAACGCCGGTGCGTATCCCAGAATGTCATGCAAGCGAGATCGAACGACAGGAGACCCATCTCAGGTTCGGGCCTGCCCAGATCAGGCGCCCCTCCCAGTCCGCTGGCCGTTTGTTCGAAGAAGGTTGCAAACGAATTGAGGCGCGGAGCCTTCCGCCAGGCGCCTATTGTCTTGCTGTCCACCATGGTGCGATCCTCGTTTCAAGCCAAACGATGGGTGCCGCGTGATCCGACTTTCGGATCAGGGCTCACAGCTCCGCCGATTGCCCTTTGCCCAAGGGCATTTTTCGCGACTAACCGTGATTGCGTAGAGTTGATTGCCCAGGAGACTCGATGCAATCTACCGATATCGGGAGATTGACTCGCAACTTTGACTTGTTCAAAGACGTCGTCAAAACGCCGAAAAGGCGTATTTGCGCGGTGTCAGGTCTCGATTATTTCAAGGAAGCTTGCCCTTGCGATAGCCTGATACATCGTCCTGGCATCGAGTTTGCGTTTGGCTAACGTGAGGTAGAGGCGCACGGCATTCTCCGAAATCTGCAGTCTCGCGGCGATGCGCTTCGAAACGAGGCCGCGCGCCAGGAGTTGAAGACATTCCTGTTCTCGCCGGGATAGTTTCCGGTAGCCGCCACCTTGGCGCAGGCCCGACACAGACAGCACTTTCTCGTGCAGATAATGGGAGAGTATCTGAAGGTCGTAGTTACTCGATACACGTAGTTTCCGCCACTCAGGCCCCGGCAGGTTCGACGTCACCGAAAACAGGCTGCGTTCGCCGCCCGGGCCTCTGATCGGAACTGTCAGACCGTGCCGGCCAATGTCGAATGACGACGCCTCCTTGAAAAAACTTCGGGTTCCTGGGGATCTCCGATCGAGATTTGACCAATCTGCGGGCAGAAAGCCGGTGCGGCTGAGTTCCATGACAGGGTCGATTTCGAAATAGTTTTTTCGAAGATAAAGGGATGTCCATTCCTCCGGATATGTCGTGCAATAGAAGGGATAGGCGTCCGCCCGATTTGCTGGCCGGACCACCAAGAAGACCAGATGAGCAAAATGGTATCGCTCTCGAATATCGGCGATAGCGACATTCAAATCCGCTCTGCTGCTTACCCTTCGCAATATCGCCAGCGACCATGACAATGGCGACGGTTGTCGATTTTCCATTGGTTTCCTTTCGAGAAGCGCGACGGGTCTACGGTTTCCGCATACCGAGGGATCTGCCGCATCGTTCGGTGTGTACGTGTTCACCATTGGATGATCGCCGTTTGAATTGTGACGCGGCGAAAATCCGGTCTATCTCGAGCCTCCGATTCCGGAGAGATCGATGCGCATTCCTGCCCTGTTTGGATCGCTTGCACCGTCGGCTTTCGAATCGTCCGGGCCTCCTCGGTCCTGTGGCTTCGCACTAGCATCCGCAGCCGGCTCGATGCTCGGGTCGTCTTGCCTTGGCTCGGCGAGTTTTACGTTGCCAGGATCGGGGGCCGTGAACACGGCCTTTCCCTCGAAATATCCGCTCTGCCAGGAAATGATGGCGTCCTCGAAGGCTTCGTCGACGGCATTGCCGTACCACTTGGTGACGATCCGGTAGACCTTTCCGAACAGCACCGTTCCCATGCGGATATTCTTGCAAGCGTCGACAAGATCCGGTTTCAACTCCCAGACATCCTTGATCCCCAGACCGGCCGGATATTGCGTGATTCCCACACGTACGACAGCCTGTCCGACATACTCGCCGATCAGTGCCATCGCCTGCTCGGGTGTTTTCGCCTGAGGCACGAGGATGATCCGGTTGCCCGAGCGAACCGTCACGGCAAGCGGATCGTCGGATCCGGCTTGCGCGATGAACTTTTCGACGATGGCAGGCTTTAGACCCGGATCGGCGCATTGCCGGATAAGAGCGGCATCGACCATAGTTGCTATTCCTCTGCTTGGGAGTTGAAGGCGGTGACGAGGGGCAAGTCGAACAGCCGGGCCCAGGCGCTAGTGCTGGCGTTCTGGATCGCGATGATCGAGGTACCCGATGTCCACCAGCCATTGCCGGCGGCGACAATCATGTCCGGCTTGTGCAGCATCGACTGTAGGACAGGCCAGACGATGAGTTGCTCGTAGCAGATCAGCGGCGCGATCCTCTGGCCACCGAGCTCGACGACGGGGTTGGTGAAAAAGTGAGCGTGTGCGCCGCCGCGCTGACCCAGCCAGGCCCGCCACGGCTGCCACATTGAAACAGGGACCGGCATGCGCTCGCGATAGAGGATACGGGCCTCAGCTTCCGAGATAGCCACCATGACATTGTCGTAGCCGGCAGCATCGATGACCGCCGCACCTGCGATCACGGTGACGCCGGATCCTGGCAAATCATGCTGCCAGACGTGTGCAATGGTCGGCGTCCAGAAGCCAAGCGCGCTCTCAGGCAAAACCACGAAACGGGCCTCTTCGCCCTCCGCACGAACGGTTGCAATTAAGTCACGATGATAACGCAGGGCGCCTTCTCGACCGAGATTTTGCCCGAGTGCAAGGTCGACCCCTTTCCAGCTGTCTGGTACCTTTGGCTGCGTCCAGTCCGTGGCGGACCTGGCGTATAGTCCCAACAGGACTGCGACCGCGATTTGCCACCGTCGACCGGTCATGACGACCAACAGGATCGCGGTCGCTCCAAGACCAAACCATCCCCAACCCGGGAACAGGACTCCAGCCGCGGTTAGCGGATGCGCCCAGCCGGCAATCCCGAAGGGCGGCACACCCATCAGAACCATGGCGAGCAAATACCGCACGCCCCTTCTCTTTTCCGGCTGCCCTGTCCAGAGCACGGCATGCACGAGGGAAAAGCCCGCAGACGCCATCGCCCAAAGCAGGAGGCCCGGCCAGAGATCGGCGGCGTAGAAGTTTGCGACACCCATCGGCAAGCCGCGGGAAGCGGCGAGGAAATAGCTCGCTGACACGGCAGCCGCGACCAGCCGTGCTGACGACTTCGCCCACAACAATGGAAAGAACATAGCGACCGGGAGGGTCGTCATGTTTCCGCTCCAGGCAACCGTGCCCACCCCGATCGACACACCAATCAAGATAGGTCCGTGCAAGCTGTTAGGGATTGAAGGTGAGGATCGGCTTGGCAAGTCCGAGGAGCCCGCTGTCGGGGATCGGTCCAAAATATCTGGAGTCATAGGAGCTCGCAAAGGATGAGTGGAGAAACACGTGACCCGGCGGCACGATGCCCCCGGAATAGGGGATGATCGGACGGCCCTGCCCGTCGCTCTCGCGGATGCGGGACGCGTCGAGAACAGCGCCGTCGATCTTGACGATGTCGCCGATGGCGACGTGCTGGCCGGGAAGCGCTACGACGGTCTTGATGAGGGGCGCAAAACCGCCCGCGCACAGTCCGCGCCGGAGATAACCGCGCTGCCATGCCTCCTGGATCGGCGGCGTAGGCGGAGGGCAGATGAACGCAAGATCCCCGACGAGGGGGGCTCGGCTCAAAGGCTCGATGCGCCAGATTCCAATTGGTTCGCTCGGCGTCAGGTTCAGCCTGATGCCGCCGACAAGACCGATCCCTTCAAGAGCCACCATGAGGCTCCCGGTGAGGGTGACGAAGACGACCGCACCTCGCCTGCTCATTGCTTGATCATCGGCGTCTGACGCTGAGCGAGCTTAAGATCTTCAACCTGCTTCAGCGTTACCACTGTGCGTTCATGGGCCGACAGCTGCTGAGCCGTCCGCATGACCGGCCAGGCTTCCTTCAGCCGCTCCTTTTCCTGAGGCGCCAACCCCTCCGAGAGCTTGTCGAACAGCTGACCTTGCGGGTCTCGCGCGGCATTACTCAGCAGCGTCCGCTCGCCGAACCGCTCGGTCACCGCCTTGCCAAAACCATCGATCTCGGCCTTGGTTTCGCGATTGCTGAGTGCGTATGCCATCGCGGTGGGAAGATCACTGCGGTCAATCGCGTCGCGTACCCGTTCCAACACACTTTGTGCAGCAGGTGATAGCGCCGGGATGTCGATCGAGACGCGCAGACGCTGCGTCTTCTCCTCACTTTCGAGCCGCTGCACGGCGACCTCGCGGATGCGAAGGTAGGTTTCGATGTCGCGCCTCAGCGCGGGTACGTTGACCTCGGCGACGCGTCGGGCTTCGCGGTCAGACTTGCTGGCGAGGACGCCGGTCTTGCCCTTGAGCGGGCCGATCGACGACGGATCCGCGGCAAGCTTGTTCAGCGTCTGCGACGCAACTTGGCTGTCGGCAAGGACCGCGTCGAAGTTCATGGTACGGAAGGCGGTCTCCGGATCGGCGAACACATAGCGAAAACGTGTCGAGACCTCGTCCCATTGCTTCTTCACAGCGGGATCGTCCGCAACCTTCCGACCGACGACATCGCTCAACAGTACCGGGAACAGTTTCACGCCTGACACCATCGGGCGGGTCTCCTTTGTCGTTTGGGTTTTTAGAGTTTGCAAAAGGCCGAGACGCTCGCCGGCAGCTCGAAGGCGAACAGCAAGATCGGCAAGTTTCGAGCTCTGGCGCAGCGTCCAGTCGAGCCGGTCGCGTAGCAGGGTCCGGGCGACCTGGACGATGTGCAGGCCGCGGTTCTCGGCAAAAGCGAGCGCCGGGCGATAGAGGTTGCCGCGCTCGTAGTCGAGCGTGGTCTCCTTGGCATTCCTGCGCGACAGGATTTGCGTCAGCCCGCCTGCCTTGGAGAACGAACGGCGGCCATAATAGAGTGCCAAGTCCTCACGATGGCGAGTCATCGCGACATAGGTCAGATGGCGATCGAGCGAGAGTGACGCGAGTACCTTCACCCTGTCGACGGTGGCGCCCTGGCTTTTGTGGACCGTGGTCGCATAGCCATGATCGAGGTTGTTGTAGAAGCGCTGCTCGACCGACACCTGGCGACGCTGATCGCCCTCGCCGATCACGACAGAAATCCGGTTCGGCGCTGCCTCGACGACACGGCCGATCATACCGTTCTTGACGCCGAGCGAACCTTCATTCTTGAGGAAGACGATCTGGTCGCCAGCGTCGAAATGGCGGATACCGTCGGCGGTCCTGAAGCTATGCCCCTCACCGAGAATGCCGCGCTCGACCAGCTTCTCACGCGCCATGACATTGAGCATTCGAACGTCGCGCCGAAGATGCGCCAGCATCAGCATGGATTTTGACGGATCGTAGTCGCGGTTCCAGTCGGCGACCAGGTGTTCGACGGCCTGAGCCTTCAGCTCCGCGCCAAGCACCTTGCCCTCTGAGCGATAGGCGATGAGCGCCTCGCCAACGCGGCCGCGTGCCAGATCGAGCGAGGCTTTGCGCATCCAGTCCTCTCGCTGGCGATAGATGGTTTCGAGTTCGGCATAACCGACACGATCGGCGATAGCGCGAAACGCGGCACCCGCTTCAATCGGCTGAAGCTGCTCGGGATCGCCGACAAGCACGAGCTTGGCTCCGGACTTGACCGCGGCCTCCACAAAGCCGGCCATTTGCCTGGACGAGACCATTCCGGCCTCATCCATGACGAAGACGGTGTTTGCGTCGAGCGTGTCGCGGTCCTTCTTCCAGCGCAGCTCCCATGACGCGAGCGTGCGGCTTTGGATCCCTGCTTCCTTTTCCAGACCCTCTGCCGCCTTGCCGGCAAGAGCGCCACCGACGACCCGGTAACCGGCGAGTTCCCAGGCTTCTCGCGCAGCCTTCATCATCGAGGTCTTGCCCGCACCAGCGCGACCGACGACGGCGGCGACGCGCGCGGAACCGGCGACGTGCTCAATTGCTACTCGCTGTTCAGCCGACAGGCGGGCATGGCGCGCGAACGTCGCTTCCAGCACCGTCTTGGAAACACCATGCGTTTTCCGCTCGGAGAGCCAGAGCGAGCGCCGTGCCATCTCCGCTTCGAGCCGGATCAGCTCTCGCGTCGTGTACCGCGCCGGCAGCCTCTGGCCGGTCGCGAACTCGATCGTGTCGCGCTGCAGACGTAGGATTTCCGGGCTTTGGAGAATGCGCGCCAGAAGCTGCTGGAAAATGCCCTGATCATCGATATAGCGATGCAGCACCTTGGCCACGTCGCGTTCATCGAAGACGCTCTTCTCACGGGAGACGAGATCGAGCACGATCTCCGGGCGCGCCTGAATGCGCCGCACGTTCTCGGTCTTGCGCGCCTCCTGCAGGTCGAGCCGCTCGAGCGAAGGACGCTCCCCTTCCACCACGGCTTTCCGCTCGATCGCCTTGGCGCCAACGCCGAGATGGATGGTCGGCCGGAGCTCGATACCCTGCTTCTCATAGGACCGGCCGTCGACCTGTAGCGCGACCCCGTTCAGCGTCAGATGATGGTTCTGACGTTCGAACCAGGCGTCGCGAAACGCATTGAAGTCCTTGTTGCCGCCAGCCCATAGCTCGTAGACGATTTTGCCGGCGGTGTTTCGAAGCGGCTGCCCGTCCTCGCCGATGACCGCAACCTTCTTCGGCCCAAAACCTTCCTCGGTCAGCGGCCGCAGCGTCGTCATCAGATGGATGTGCGGGTTGCCCGGATTGTCGTGGTAGACCCAGTCAGCGGCCATGCCTTGCGACAGGATGTGCTTTTCAACAAAGTCCCGGACGAGCGCGACGTTCTGTTTGGGCTTGAGTTCAAGCGGCAGAGCAATGGTCACCTCCTTGGCAAGCTGGGCATCGATCCGCTTCTCGAAGGCCTCCACCTTGTTCCAAAACGCCTCAGAAGCTCCGGACACCGAACTGTCGGCGATCAGCTTCCGTGCCCATTGCGGCGCATCCGCAGGAAGCACGAACTCCTCGTGCAGCAAGCCCTCCTTCCGGGAGTAGTCGATGGTGCGGGCTTCACGCTCATAGTCCATCTTCGCGCAGTGCCGATAAGCCGCCGACAGCACTGCGCTGCGGCCGTCGCCACGGCTGACGATGTTGACTGAGAAGTGGGCGATGGCCACGGCGATAAAACTCCCGGATATGAACCTCGTTCGTCGGGAGCGGCGGGCCGTCTGAGGCCTCTGAGCACGCGTCGCATCAGCGACGTATAATTGCGCCCTTGGATCCGCTCCTTCGGAACGGCGGGATCATCTTCCAAAGTGTCGGCTTTGCCGACGTGCAAATCTGCACATTCCCTAGAACGTGCGTTTGCAGGATTCTCGGCAGCGAGACACACGCCGCAAAGAGTCCAAGGGAAGACAACCGGAATGAAGAAACCCTCATCGAAAATCCGTGAAGAAATCGCCCGGCTGCAGGACCAGCTGAAGCAGGCCGAAACCCGAGAGGCCGAACGAATTGGCCGGATCGCGCTAAAGGCAGGCATTGGCGACATCGACACTGACGAGGCCGCACTTCAGGTGGCGTTCGAGGACATTGCCGCGCGGTTTCGAGGAGACAAGAGACATGCAAAGGCTAAGAAAAATCCCGGAGACGACAGCGCGACCAGCGAAACCTCGACAGCACTCGCATCTGGCGCGGCTGCGGGCAACGATAGCGAGGCTTGAGCGGATGCGCCGGAGCTCATCGACCGACATCCGCAGACAAGACACGCGCGAGAAGATCGAACTGGGCGGCCTGATCGTCAAGGCCGGCCTGCGCTACGAGAAGCGGGCGCTGCTGCTCGGCTTGCTGATCGACGCAGGTCTTCGCATCCAGGCGGACGATGCCGAGCGGGTGCGCCTGACCGCCATCGGCGCGGGAGCCTTTGGTCGTGACGGTGAATAGGCTTCTCCTCACCCTCTTGCCGGTGACCATCATGGTCGCAGTAATCGTCCTCATGTCGGGCGTTGAGCTTTGGCTGGCTGCGTTCGGCAAGACGGCGCAGGCAAAGCTGATGCTCGGGCGCATCGGCCTCGCCTTGCCCTATGTGACGGCGGCAGCGATCGGCGTGATCTTCCTGTTTGCCGCCAATGGTGCGGAGAACATCAAGGCGGCGGGATGGGGCGTTGTCATCGGATGCGTTGCGACGATCTTGATCGCGGTCCTTCACGAGGCGACCCGCCTTGCTAACATCGCTGACATTGTCCCATCGGACCAATCTGTCCTCGCCTATGCAGATCCGGCTACGATGCTCGGCGCGGCCACCGTATTCCTCGCCGGCGTCTTTGCGATGCGCGTCGTGCTTCGCGGCAATGCCGCATTTGCGGATGCGGCTCCCCGTCGCATTCGCGGCAAGCGCGCAGTCCATGGCGAGGCCGACTGGATGAGCATGGTCGAGTCTGAAAAGCTCTTTCCGGATGCGGGTGGCATCGTCATCGGTGAGCGCTACCGAGTCGATCGGGAGAGCGTCTCGCGCGTCGCGTTTCGGGCGGATAGAAGAGAGACATGGGGTGCTGGCGGCAAGACCCCTCTACTTTGCTTCGATGGTTCGTTCGGCTCATCGCACGGCATCGTCTTTGCCGGCTCCGGCGGTTATAAAACGACATCGGTGACAATCCCGACCGCGCTCAAATGGGGCGGCGGGCTCGTCGTGCTCGATCCGTCGAGCGAGGTCGCGCCGATGGTCGTCGATCACAGGAGAAGGGCCGGCCGCAAGGTAATCGTGCTCGACGCCGCCGATCCTACAACTGGATTTAACGCACTCGACTGGATCGGCCGCTTCGGGGCTACCCGGGAGGAGGACATCGTCGCTGTCGCGACATGGATCATGACCGACAACGCACGCGCCGCCTCGGCGCGCGACGACTTCTTCCGTGCGTCCGCCATGCAGCTTCTGACCGCGCTGATCGCCGACGTTTGCCTGTCCGGGCATACGGACGCAACGGATCAGACGCTACGCCGTGTCCGGGCCAATCTCTCCGAACCTGAGCCAAAACTTAGAGAACGGCTGACGCGGATCTACGAGCAATCGGAGTCCACCTTCGTACGCGAGAACGTCGCCGTATTTGTCAACATGACGCCGGAGACATTCAGCGGCGTTTACGCCAATGCCGTAAAGGAGACGCACTGGCTCTCCTATCCGAATTATGCCGCCCTCGTCTCGGGCGACAGCTTCTCGACCGACGAACTGGCGACCGGCGTCACGGACATCTTCATCGCCCTGGACCTGAAGGTTCTGGAGTCGCATCCGGGACTGGCAAGGGTGGTCATCGGCTCCCTCCTCAATGCGATCTATAATCGCAATGGCGAGGTAGCGGGGCGAACGCTGTTCCTGCTCGATGAGGTGGCGCGCCTCGGCTATCTGCGCATCCTCGAAACTGCCCGCGACGCTGGGAGAAAATATGGCATCAGCCTGGCGCTGATCTTCCAGTCGCTCGGCCAGATGCGTGAGGCCTATGGTGGTCGCGACGCAACGAGCAAATGGTTCGAGTCCGCGTCGTGGATCTCGTTTGCGGCGATCAACGACCCCGAGACCGCCGAGTATATCTCGAAGCGCTGCGGCGACACGACGGTCGAGGTCGACCAGACGAACCGCTCTTCCGGAATGAAGGGATCGTCGCGCTCGCGGTCGAAGCAACTCACGCGCCGTCCGCTGATCCTGCCGCATGAGGTGATGCGCATGCGTGGCGACGAGCAGATCGTCTTCACCGCTGGCAACGCGCCGCTGAGATGTGGCCGCGCGATCTGGTTCCGGCGCGCCGACATGATATCGATCGTCGGCGTGAACAGGTTCCATCGAACAGCGCCCGAACGCGAAGCTGTCTCGAAGGCGGAGACGCCATTGACACCGTTACGCAAATGAGAGGAAATCGGCCATGCAACATTGGAAAAAGACCTGGTACCCACTGCTCGGACCGTTGATGATCTGGGTCGTATTCATCATCGCCGTGCCATTTCTCGGAATGGGCGTGATCGTTTCTCTCGGCGTCTTGACGCCGCTTGGCGATACGATCGTGAAAACCGTCGCCATGTTCTGCGCTCTGATACTTGCACCGCTTGCGGCCGTTTTCGAGATCGCACCGCCCTTTGTTACCAGGGAGGAGGTGCGCTGGCGCAACAGCAACAGCGAGCACCTCTTCGAGCGCGATGTGGTCTGGGAGGATGTTCCGTTTCTGCCACCTGTCCTGAACCGGATCCGGTCGACAACTGGAAAACGAAAGCCGCGGGAGGAGAAGGAAAGCGCGACGGCCAGCGATACAAAGCCGTCCACTGCGTAATAACGATGCGTGGAGCGTCTACCCTGAAATGTATCTGGGGTGCGAGTAGAACCGTCCCCCGAAGTGGGCTCGCCTAACCTTTTCCTTCCGGAAAAAGATAGCTTGCAAAGCGCGGAACCCGATCGCAATTCTCATCCGCCTAAGTGCTCGTTGTCCTGATCGTAGCGGGCATTGATGTCACCGGTCACGACCTGGTCGTGGATCATTTTGCGCTGGCGTGGAACGCACCGGCAGCCAAAGGGCGCTTCGGTTGGAAAACGGCGCGACGTGAAACAAGCAAGGGCGACCCGAAGAGGATGAAGAGCATCGGAGAAATCAGCATGCGCCGGCCACAGGCCGGGATTTCGGGAATTCTCGACGCGCAAGGAGTGGAACAAGGACAGCCGCAGGAGCTTCAACATAGTGGCCCGAAGGGGAAGCGGGACCGACTGCCCCGCTCTTTGCGTTCCGTTTTTATCGGCCGCGCAGTCCTTGACGCCGAAGTGGCGGATGGGCGCGACGAAGACATACCCGTTACTTTGCCGTGCCAATTCGGGCGACGAGGCTACTCGTCCTCATCACCACCCAGCAGCCCATCATAGACTTCCAGGAGTGCATTGGTGATCGTCTGCCCAAGTGCGTTCCCAGCGACGCGAAGCTCTTCCTCCGTGCCGTCCCGCGCTGCTCTGGCCAGCTCGAACCCCTGATCGCTGACGATCTGCTTGGCGGCTTCAATCGCCCAAAGCCCGAAGTCACCGCGATTATCGATCTTGATTGCGTCGTCCATTATGCTCTGCCCATTGTTGGAATGCGGCTTCTATCGCGACTGCTCGCGGATCGCCAGCACTCATCAACGTCGTGAATCAGAACCCTCGCATCGATTCAAAACTGTCGTTGGACGAGAGCGGACGCCTTCGTCATGTTTTCACCATGGCACTCTACAATTTCAGGCTTTATTGCCAGCGCATCGACGCAACGAAAAACATGGCGCGCTATTATGCGCTGTCGTTGCAGCCCACCCTGTTCGGCGAGATGGCCGTGGTTCGCTGTTGGGGACGGATTGGAAGGCGTGGCGGAGAGAAGTGCGAGGTGTTCGCCACGGAGAGGGACGCTGCGCGGCATTTCCTGGAACTGGCACGGATAAAGCGGGGTAAGGGCTACCGACCGGTCGGAAACTGTGGAAATCCCGGCAATTCCACGCCACATGCCGCACCGCCTCAATGACAGCACGCCAATCCGCTGTCAGGGATTCCGTATCAACAAGGATGCGGAGACGTAAAATGACGACCACGAATGAAATCGCCGACAAGATCGCCGGCGAACACAGCCTGACCAAGGCACAGGGCAAGGCCATCGTCGAAGCGGTAATTGCCTCGATCACTCAAGCCGCGATTACCGGCAACGAAACGAGCCTGCCGGGCTTCGGGAAGTTCAAGGTCAAAGCGACACCGGAGCGCGAAGGCCGCAACCCGTCCACCGGCGCGACCGTGAAAATCGCGGCTTCGAAGAAGCTGACCTTTGCGCCTGCAAAGGCGCTCAAGGATGCACTGAACAAGTGATCTAACGACTTGGGAGAGCCCCGCCTTTCGGCGGGGCCTTCGTTGCTATCAGTCCCGGTTCGACCGGGACCAGATGAGGGAGAGGCCTTCCTCCCCTTCGACCTCGATCAGCGTTGCGTAGATCGGAGCCGGGAAGCTCGGGTCGTCGAGCTTGACCGAGAGGTAGTCGCGGCCTTCGTTCGAGGTCTTCTTCCAGGCTGCGCCGAATTCGACCGTTGCTCCGGCGAGGATGCGGTAGTCCGGGCCTTTCTCGGAAGTGCGCTCAACTGTGCGAATGGTTGCCTTGACGTTGAGGTTGAGGGTCTTGATGGTGCCGGAGAAGCCGTTGCCGGAAGCGGTGAAAGAGCCGATGGTTGCCATTGTCGTATTCCTTTTCGGTTGTTCGGGCCGCATCCATCGCGGCCTCGATGGCAGTCGATCAGACCGGGGACGATCGGCCTGCACCTGAAAGGCCGCAACGCAGTGGAGGACGGCCAAAGGAGAGGCTTTCTTGGTCATCGCGAGGAATGGGCGCTTCCGCGCACAGGGGAAGAAAACGATCCGGCCGTTGCCGATGCCGATCGAGCCGAGCATCGCGAGGCGGTCTTCGGTCAGACATGCCCCATCGAGACCGCAGTGGACGTGCCGGAAACAGGGGGCGAAAGGACATGGCAATGGCGGTCTTGCACGGTTGAACAACCGCTTCGATACCGATGCGCCGGCCGGCCCCTCACACTGGTATCAACTCAGGCCGTACCAAGTTCCGCGACCTGCTCCGTGCAGGATCAGATGTCCCTCATCGGTCAACGCGCGTAGATGATCCTTGACGGTATTCCGGCTTGCGCCCGTGGCCTTGGCCGCGTCCATCACGGTTACTCTGCCGCGCTCGCGCGCCAGCTCGAGGATCGACACCGACAACTCCGGAAGGTCGCCCAGAAGGATGCGTTCACGCTCCATTTTCCGATCGAGGCGCTGCTTTTGACGCTGCAGGCTTCGCAGGAAGAACTCGACCCAAGGGTTCCAGTCCTGCCGATCCGTGCGGATCGTGCCCTGTGTGCGACGAAGCGCGAGGTAGTAGGCCTCCTTGTTCTGCTCGACGATGCTTTCGAGCGAGCTGTAAGGCACGTAGGCATAACCAGCCCGAAGCAACAACAGCGTGGTCAGTGCCCGCGACAGCCGGCCGTTGCCATCCTGGAAAGGATGGATTTCCAGAAAGACCACGACGAAGACGGCGACAATCAGCAGAGGGTGGAACGTCCCATCCGCCTCCTGAGCCCGCTGCCAGGCCACCAGTTCCGCCATTCGGCCCGGCGTATCGAACGGAGAGGCTGTCGCAAAGACCACGCCAAGGCTCACACCGTTCTCGTCGAAAGCCTCGACATTGTTGGCAAGGGTCTTCCAGCCCCCCCGGTGTCGCTCATCTTTCGTTGAGTGGGCGAGCAGATCCCGATGAAGCTGGCGTATGTGATTTTCGTTGAGGGGGATTGCGTCAAAGGCGGAGAAGATTGTCTCCATCACCTCGGCATAGCCTGCGACTTCCTGTTCGTCGCGGCTGGAAAAAGAGCCGATCCGGAGGTTTACGAGCAGCCTCTCGACCTCCCGGTCAGTTAGCTTTGCCCCCTCGATGCGGGTCGACGATCCAATGCTCTCGATTGTCGCGACCCGACGCAGGCTTGACAGGCGATCAGGCGCAATGCGGCCAAGGGCGCGCCATGCGCCTTTGAACTCGTCAATCTCTGCGATCAGTGAAAGGATCTCGGGTGTAATCCGCAATGTTGAAAGATCGAGGGGCGTCATCCGTTATCCCATCCGTTTCCATCCGAATGGTTATGACACGGCGAGATCCATTTTTCCATCCATTTTCATCCGATAGTGGATATGGATGAGTTAAAGGTAGGGAAGGAGGCCCCGCGTTTCGGCGGGGCCATCGTTGCTATCAGTCCCGGTTCGAGCGGGACCAGATGAGGGAGAGGCCGTCCTCGCCTTCGACCTCGATCAGGGTTGCGTAGATCGGAGCCGGGAAGCTCGGGTCGTCGAGCTTGACCGAGAGGTAGTCGCGGCCTTCGTTCGAGGTCTTCTTCCAGGCTGCGCCGAATTCGACCGTTGCTCCAGCGAGGATGCGGTAGTCAGGACCCTTTTCGGAGGTGCGCTCCACCGCGCGGATGGTTGCCTTGACGTTGAGGTTGAGGGTCTTGATGGTGCCGGAGAAGCGATTGCCGGAAGCGGTGAAAGAGCCGATAGTTGCCATTGTCGTAATCCTTTTCAGTTGTTCGGGCCGCGTCCATCGCGGCCTCGATGGATGTCGACAAGACCGAAGACGATCGGCCCGCACCTGAAAGGCCGAAACGTCAGTGGAGGACGGCAAAAGGAGAGGCTTTCTTGGTCATCGCGAGGAATGGGCGCTTGCGCACAGGGGAAGAAAACGATCCGGCCGTTGCGGATGCCGATCGAGCCGAGCATCGCAAGGCGGTCTTCGGTCAGACATGCCCCATCGAGACCGCAATGGACGTGCCGGCTGACAGATCAAGGGGTACGACTATGGCATCATCGGGAGGTGCCGAATGGGAGCGGGTTGCATAGTGCCCACAACTCCCAATCGAATAATCGAAGCGAACGCCCACATGTGAGAGATTGCCGGAACGGGCATTATGCCTCCTCGCTTATGCTCAGACGAGTTCGCCAAGGTGGTGTCTGACCCATTTCGCCTCCTCTGACGCTGTGCGACCGAAATGTCGTTTGAAGTCCCGGCTAAATTGGGCTGGGCTGGCGTAGCCGACTGAAACAGCGACCTCTGCGATTGTGGATCTCTGACGGGCGATCACCAATCTGGCTTCGTGGAGCCGCATTGCTTTGATGTATTGCATCGGACTGGTGCCTGTTAGGTCTTTGAAATGGACGTGGTATGAGGGAACGCTCATGCCAACCTTCCTTGCAAGATCGGCGATGGAAATTTCAGAGCCGTAATTGTTCCGCAACCAAGCCAAACTCTGGATGATTTTCCCGGATGTCCCCTTCGTCTGGAGCGCGGCTATCATTGCGCCGCCCTGCGGACCGACCAGAACGCGGTAGTGCAGTTCGAGCAGAATGGCGGCCCCGATAACAGCACTCTCGACAGGACTTCGCAGTGCTTTTAGGAGGCGCAACAAGACATCCTCGATGTCGTCAGCCATCTTGCTCGACACTAGACCCCGTGGCTTGTCGTCCGTCAGTTCGGCGTGCTGCTCCATCTGCAAGGCAATCTCTGCTGCAAGTTGCATGTCGAATTCGAGGTAAACGGCAAGCAAAGGCCGCTCTGGACTGGCGATCGATTCCATTCGGAATGGAACGGGCACCGAAACAGCCAAATAGTGGTCTTCATCGTAACGGAAAATTTCTCCGTCCAGCATGCCTTGCTTACTTCCCTGCAGGACAAACACTGCGCCCGGTTTGTAGAGGACCGGAATATCGTGAAGTACTGCCTCGGTACGCAGAATGCGCACGGGATCAAGTGCCGTCGGATTGTACCCGTGACGGGGGGCGAGACCATCGGCCAACTTGACCAGGGAGGTTCGCCCTGACTGGCGATCTCCATATCTCATAGGATTTGGCAAGGAACTCATCGAATTCGCGATTTTTTCATCAGGTGATGCATATTATCTGTCAAACGTATCCTCAATCAAGGGCGTTTGCACATCATGTCAAAAAAGACCTTTTTCATCACCGGCGCAAATTCAGGTTTCGGCCTGGCCATCGCTACGGCTGCCGTCCAGAACGGCCATCAGGTAATCGGCACCGTCCGCTCCGAGGCGTCACGCTTGGCGCTAGCCGCAGCCGTGCCGGCCGCGCACCCCGTGCTATGCGACGTCACGGAGTTCGACCGCATGGCGGACGTCGTCCGGCTTGCGGAAAAGGAACATGGCCCAGTTGATGTGCTGATCAACAATGCAGGTTACGGCCACGAGGGCGTGATCGAAGAATCGCCTCTCGAAGAGATGCGCAGACAGTTCGACGTGAACGTCTTTGGCGCTGTGGCTGTCGCCAAGGCGTTTATTCCCAGCTTCCGCGAACGGCGCCAGGGTTTCATCGTCAATGTCACGTCGATGGGCGGCATGATCACCATGCCCGGTATCGGGTATTACTGTGGCAGCAAGTTTGCGCTGCAAGGCATATCGGAAGTGATGCGTTCAGAAATGGCGCCGTTCGGCGTGCATGTGACGACGTTATGCCCCGGTTCTTTCCGCACAGACTGGGCCGGACGTTCGATGATCCGCACGGAAAGGTCGATCGCGGATTACGATTCCCTTTTTGATCCGGTACGCGAGGCCCGGCAGGCAGTCAGTGGCAAGCAGCTTGGTGATCCAGAGAAACTCGCTGCAGCCGTCTTGATCCTGGTCGAGACCGATAACCCGCCACCGCAGCTTCTCCTTGGCAGCGACGCAATCAAGCATGTATCGGCGAGAATTAAGCGCCTCCAAGAAGAGATCGATGCGTGGACGTCCGTGACGGTATCGACGGACGGCTGACCGGAGAAAGAGGGCGCTCGGACCCTACGGCGCATTTACCCATTTATGATTTTCCTAAATGAGGTCTCAGGCGGGGCCGAAGCCCCGCGATCGTCCTATTCGAATGCTGCCATCTGGGCGGTTGCTGCCTTTTGATCGACGGAGTTGGCGGGCTGTTCGACCGTGCGCTCGTAAGGCTTCCAGGTTTCGCCGGTGATGTCCTCGTAAGCCGAGACGGCACCTTCGGCTGCCATGCGAAGCACGTGGGCCTGCAGGCCCATGTCGGCTGCGAACTCGCGCTTGCGCTGGGCGCGGCTGTCGAAGCCGACCGGGCCGTCGAGGTCCTCGTCGCGAAAATCGTTGGAAAGCTTCGTGGTGAGGTCACGGGCTTCCGTGACCGCGCGGCTGTAGAATTGCCCGGCGCCGTAGGCCGAACCGACAAAGGATCCGACGATGCGCTGCATGTGGATCTGCATCGCCTTCTCGGCGAGGCCATCCCTCAGGGCATCGGCGCTTTCGATCAACTGGCCGCGGTGAAGGTCGCGGATCCCCTCGCTGTCGATGAGGGCAAGGCCGAAGCTTTCGGAGATGCGCAGCGCTTGGGGACTGTCGGGGCAGGCGTGCCTGACCATTTCGAGTGTGGTGGCGCGCTGGGATTTGGCGGGACGGTTTTTCTGGGTGGAGCGGTTGAGCGGTGCCATGATCGGATCCTTTTGAGCGATGTTTCAGCGAAGCCCGGGGTACTGGTTGTCGTCCGGCTCAGCCCCTCGGGTGCGGGCAAAATGACATGGGCGTCAGCGGCCCGGCCCAAGGTCAGGATATTGCCAGGAGGAGCGGGGACGGTTTGCGGATGGTGCGGCCCGCACTTGCGGGCTGCGCCAAACGCGGGCCTGCCTTGCGACGAGGCGATGATCCTGCCGCAACGCGGCGTGGCACACGGCCTTTGACCGGGGCGCGCCCATGTCAGACCGCAGCAAAACCGAGGTGCTGTGCCGGGCGGGCAATCTGGCTTCGACAGCATGATGCAGTCGCCGATCGCAATCCGATCCTGGTGTCGCCACATCACCCACAGAGGATACTGACAATTCCCAATCCCAGCTGCGTTCCAATGCGGGCCGGTTGTTGCCGGTGGCATGATCCGACCTGACCGCGCTTCGATCAGAGCGTCACCGCACGCTCGACGGGTGAAACCTCCACCCACTATCCGGCTCTGTTGATCTGCATGACATGATCAGTCGGTGGCCGCGCCGTGCTTTGCATTTCCGCCGTGCCTTCATTTGTCGGGACAGCCTTGCCCACCAGGAGCGGCAATCCTGGTGCCGTGCGCAGATCCCGTGATAAAACGCGATGACATCGATCAGCGGATTTCGCTGACCGTCGGTGTTGGTAGGAGATTCGGCTTTCATCGCCGTGCCGACCAGGTCACGAAGCTGGATGGCCCATCATATGGCTCGTGCTTGAGCGGATCGATGACGAAGCCATGTCGGCCGATAATATAGTCTGACGATGGAACCAGAAACCGTCGTTCATCGGTTCCGTCACGCTTGGCGCCTAGGGTCGCGATGCATTCGACGAAACCGGGCTTGTGATTGAAATTGAGTGCCGCGATGACAACCCAGTCGTTGCGATGTCGCCTCTCGAAATCCTGCCTGTCCCGGGCATGTGACTGGCCCTCTAGGAGAGTAACGCCCATTACGCGCTCGTAGGCATCAGGATAATAATCGCGAAGCGTCCGGTCGGCGCTACGCCGCTCAGAGGCGGTGAACAGGTGCGGGAATGCATGGGCGACCTTCGCCCATTCACAATCCTCCTCGTAAAATCCGGTGTCATTGCGATAGAGGGGATGGACGATGGCATTGGCATTCTCGTCGAGATGGAAACCGCCATGGCCGGCGGTCGAATGCAGAACGACCCAGACAGCATACTGCCGCGAGATCTGCGACACGCCCCAAGGGGTTCTCGCTCCAGCTCGTACCGTCGGCCGGGACAACGCCCGAAGTTCAGTCTCATGCGCCGCTTTTTTGGCAGTCATCTCATCATGGATTTCTGCCATGACAAACTCCTTCTGATTGCTCGAAACAAAGACGCCGCCGGCATGTGCCAGCGGCGTCGGTTCAGTTTCCTGTCGTTTGGCGTTATTCGGCGGCCTCGCGGAATTCCTCGCCGGTTTCGTCATCAGCGGCGGAATGGTCGCCAAGGTTACCATCGGAATGCTCCTCCTCCCGTCGGCCCGGCTGATCGGCGGCATCCTCCAATCCGCTGTCGACGCTGGTGTAGCGTCCGACCCACGACCGCACGTCCTCGGCTCGTGGCGCCAGGAGTGCTGCCGGATACACCAGCTTTCCCTCGACAAAATGCTCGACCAGAGCCGCACGGGTATCCTTCACCTTGATCCGGCCGGGCACGCCTGCTGTTTCGGCTGCAGCCTCCAGCGCATTGCGCGACAGGCATGAGAGGAAATCCTCGGTTGCCATGTTGGGCAGGAATTGATCAGCGCCGATGGCGTCGCCGGCGATGCGGGCGATAAAACCGCTATCGGAGCGATTGCGCCGAAGAGACAGGACTTCGATCAGAACCGAGCGCGCAGCCTGTATCAGCGTTTCGCGATCGAATGAGAGCCTACCGTCCTCGCCGATCAGGCGGGCAGCGTGCGGGCCGCATTTGGCGTGACCATAGGGATTGTCCGATGCGCCACTGGCAACCGTGACATTCATGCCGGTGAAGGCCAGAATCAGCAGAGCCATCAGCGTGTCATCCTCGATCGGCGCACGTGCAAGGGCCTCGTGTAGAGCATCGGTCCGCAGGTCGCCGATCATGTCGAGGCCCTTCTGAGTCACATCGGGCCGCACTTTCGGTGCCTCGACCTCTTCGACGAGGGTTTCGACACCATCGGCATCCTTGACCAGCTTCGGCTTCTTCACTTCAGGCATGCGATAGGCAACCGAATGCACCGAGCCATCGCGCGCGTTGATGTACCAGCCGGTCAGGTCACCCTTGCCCGGCTTGCCGTAGAGCTGTTGTGCCTTGGACGGTAGCTTTGCCTGGCCATATTCATTGGCCTCGATGATCGAGCCGCGCTTCGGCAGGTTGTTGGCCAACCACTCCTGTTGCGCCCCGAGAAACGCCTCGACGTCGGTGGTGTAGCGGCTGTCCTCGTCGGCCGGTGCAAACAGGTCCTCGACCCAGACGATGCCGTAAGCCTGTGCCAGATCGCCGCCGAAGCTCGCATGCTTGGCGAGCATCCGGGTTCTGGTGAGCGCCCGGGCAACCTCCCACCACGAGACCTGCGGGTCTTGCTTCCTAGGCTTGTACTTTTTCCACACCTCGGCCTGCTCATCCTGGCCGGCGGCCGCAATCGTACGCAGCTGCTGCTCGTTCGGCATGTCGCCACGCGCCATCTGGTCGAGCATAGATGGCAGGATGTTGGCGAGCAGCCGCAGCTTGCGGATCTGCCGGCTCGGGAGCGCCAGCGCCATGGCGATCGATTCCTCCGTCCATCCGAGAGCAACCAGACGCTCGATGGCGCGCCATTGGTCGACGGGGTTCAGTGGCTCACGGGCGATATTCTCGGCAAAGGACTGCATGGCGCCAAGATCGTCGGAGGGATCGGCAAGCAGGAGCGGGATTTCCTCGAGGTCCGCGGCGATGGCCTGCGTGGCGCGGCGATGACCGAAGACGATAATGTAGCTGTTGCCGCCCTCTGGATCGAGTTTGACCACGGGCGGTTGTACGACGCCGATGGCCCTGATCGATGCGCACAACAGCGCGTCGGACTGGGGTGAGGATTTAGACTGGCGGGACCGGTCGGGATTGTCCTTCAGGCTGCGCGGATCGGCTGTAATCAACTGCATGGGTGTAACCTTTCGGGTTTCGGGCGGACAGGCTGTCCATCCCTTCTCGTCTTCTTCTCGAAGACCTCTCCCGATACCCGCGGGACTGACCCGGCGGCTGCAATTGCGGCGGAGCATGCCTGGCACGCGGACAAGCAAGGCCCTTAAGCCTTGCGAAGGGCGCGGCCTGGTACTGCGACCGGCGCGATTGAGGAAACCGTCAGCCGATGGGCCGTCCTGCGACTAGTTTTTCGCAATTTTTTAAAGAGCCTTGATATAAACCCCTGTTCATTCCATTTTTTAATCCATTGTTTCTACTTATTTTTCTTCTAGTTTCGCTCCTCAAGTAATTATCTTTCCGACAAAAAGGGGATATAAAATCCGGCTCCTATAAACGGCCGAATTCGACGACCCGCAACCACCCGCCGGATAAAACCGTGATAAAACGCGGGCGAGCAACCACTCTCTGATACCACTGTTTTTGCTTCATAAATCGGATCTATCACAACCATAGAAGCTGCAAAGCATGACGAATCTGATATAAGGGGGATAAAAGGAGATCTTGAATGCCGATCCACAATCCTTGTGCCCTGCTTGACCGCTTGTTGCAGGAGCCGAATGAAAGCACATGGCTCGAATTCAAGGTCAACAACAAGGATCCGCGCGAGATCGGCGAATATATCTCGGCGCTTGCAAATGCGGCAATGCTGGCGGGTCGCGACAGGGCCTTCATGGTCTTCGGCGTTAGGGACGGAACAAGAGATCGCGTGGGCACCGATGTGCGCCTGCAGCAGCTCAAGAACGGCAACGAAGATTTCACCAACTGGCTAAGCCGCATGATCGAGCCGCGGATCATGCTGGACGTGCTCGATTTCGAATGTGGCGGATTGGCCTATTCCATCATCGCCGTCGAGCCATCCTATGAGCGACCGGTAAAGTTCAGCGGCTCGGAATTCATCCGTATTGGCGAAAACAAGAAGAAGCTTGCCGAGTTCCCCGAACACGAAAGGTCCCTGTGGATCGCGACAGGACGCAGGCGATTCGAAAGCGCGGTTGCTGTCTCGAACGCCACCACCGACGATGTGTTCGCCAAACTCGATCCGGACCCTCTTTTCCAACTGACCGGCGATCCCCGCCCGAACAACCCCGATGAGATCATTCGCAAGATGATTGAATACGGCTTCCTGCTCGACAATCTCGAAGGACGCTATGACATCACCAATCTCGGCGCGATCCTGCTTGCACGCGATGTCAAGATGTGTCCGTCGATCGCCGGCAAAGCTGTCCGCATCGTCAAATATGTCGGGCGAGACAAGTCAAAATCTGACTTCGAGCAGGAGGCCAAGGAAGGATACGCCGTTGGCTTCACCAGCATAATGAAATTCCTTATGGATCGGCTGCCGAAGGAAGAACGATACATCGGCGGCGTCCGGCGGATGGTGCCACATTTTCCCGAAACCGCGATCCGGGAAGTGATTGCGAATGCCTTGATCCACCAGGATTTCATCGTGGGCGGCGTCGGGCCGGTGGTCGAAATCTATGAGAACCGGATTGAAGTGACGAACCCCGGAAACTCACTGATCAGTACGGATCGGATCCTCGATGAAAGGCGATCGCGCAACGAGAAGCTCGCATCGACGATGCGCGCCTTCGGTCTTTGCGAAGAGCGCGGCGGCGGCCTGGACAAGACGCTGATCGAAATCGAGGCCGATCACCTGCCGGCGCCGGACTTCATCTCCTCGGAAAACTCCATGCGGGTGGTTCTGTTCGCACCGCGAGCGTTTGGCCAGATGTCAAAGGCCGAAAAGATGCGGGCCTGTTTTTTCCACTGCGTACTTCGCTGGTTGACGCACGACTATATGAGCAACGCTACCCTGCGGGAGCGCTTTTCGCTCGCGCCTGAGGAGTATCAGGCCGTCTCCGCCATTATTGCGGAATCCATCAAGCTCGGTCGGATCGCGCCGGCCGACCCCGATCAGGGAAAGAGAAATGCCCGCTACGTGCCATACTGGGCCGTCTGAAAACGAAAGGGCGCTTGACCCTTTCGGGGAGCCCCCTTTGCGACCTGGACAGCTACGCGCGACGATCGCCATCGCAGGGAACCATCGAAACGGGGATGACCGGTAGATGTGTATCTCAACCCGTTTCAAATGAGCGGAGAAGTTCCGCCATTCACGCCGCTTCCTGGCGATCTTCAGGCGGTTCATCGGCGGTCGCCGCTAGATCCCTTTCGATCTCGTCCAGTTGGCTCAGCTTGAGTTCGAGCTCGGCTTCCAAAGAGAAGCGTTCTCCGAGACGCGGCGTATATGAGGCGAGGCGGCGGTTCGCGTCGACTAGCCGAATGCGATGGTTCTCTCGTTCCTGTTCAAAACCGCCGAGCGCATGCTCGAGCCTGGAGATGGCACCGATCGGCGTCGTGGTCACGGCTAAGTCGATCTCGTAGTCGCCACCTGTGCGTTGAAGCAGCGTGTCGTAGCGGTAGCCATCCTTGCCGAACCTTTCGCCATCGTATGCGAGATCGAAGCCCCCGATCGTGGCGATGATGACCTCTTTTTCCTGCTGCAATTGAACCAGCGTCAGGATTTCCTTAATCAGCGCTCGACCGGCGAGCTTACGCTCGTCGAACTCGATCGTCCCGACCCGCATCACGAAGGCCTCCCCGTCGGTTGGCACGTGTCGTTCGATGTCCTTGCCTACATCCTCGATTCGGCGGCTGGAGAACTCGATATCCCGCTCGGCATCGCGGATCTGCCGCCGTATCGCATGCTGATCGTCAATATGCGCGGCACGCAGGCGATCGAGTCGGGCGATCTCAGCCTCGAGCCCCGCCTTCTGCATCAGGCGCTCGTCGCCTGACGCTATCGCCTTGGCCATCGCGAACTGGTTCGCCTGCCCCTCGCCCATATCCTCCAGCCGCCGGACGCTGGTGTCGCCTGACAGGGCGGCTGCGATGAACCGGGCCTTGCGCTCGTTGTTCTGCCACATGGTGGCATCGAGACTGCCAAGCGTCGCGTAAGCGAAGACATCGACCTCGTCATGCTGGTTACCCTGGCGGATAATCCGGCCTTCGCGCTGCTCGATCTGTGATGGCAACCATGGGACATCGAGGTGATGCAGGGCTTTGAGCCGCGCCTGGACATTGACGCCGGTGCCCATGGTCTCGGACGAGCCGATCAGCACGCGGACCTTGCCGGCATTGAAGTCATTGAACAGCCGCTGCTTTGCGTCCGATTTCTTGTAGTCCTGCATGAAGGCGATTTCCGAAGCCGGCACGCCCAAACGAACGAGTTCGTCGCGGATCCAGCGATAGGCGGAGAAGCCGCGCGTGGCTTCGACCGAGATGGTGCCGAGATCGGAGAAGATCAGCTGACCAGCGCCCGGCCGGTCGAATGGTTTTCCGTCCTTGCGGCGATACTCGGCCGCGCCCGTCTCGCTCCAGATCCGGAAGGCATTTTGGACAAGCGCGTTGAGCTTGTTGCTCTCCTCATTCTCGTTCGCAGGGTCGACCAACCGCAGATCGATCGCGGCATGGCGCCCGTCGGTGATCACCGAGAGCAGGATGTCGTCACCGGGCTTTGCCGGCCCCTCACGCGTCTCGATCGCCTTGATCCGGACGTCCAGACGCTTCTGATAGATCTTGAAGGCCGGCGTTGGCTCCGCGGTGACGATGTGGCGCTTGCCACCGGATATCTCGGGAACCTTCACATAGGTTCTCAGGTCGACCGGCAGCACGACGTCGGCAAACGACCGGAACATGGCAATCAGTTCCGGGACATTGACGAATTGCGAGAACCGCGTGACCGGCTTGTATTTGCCGGAGGGCTGCAGTTCGAGTTCGGTCGAGGTATCGCCGAAGGTCGAGGCCCAGGCGTCGAACTCGTGCAGACCACGCTCGGAAAGGGCCACTGCGCCCATGATGCGCTGCACGGAAAACATCTCGCCGAGTGTGTTGGTGATCGGCGTGCCCGAGGCCAGCACCAGTGCCCTGCCCGGGTTCTTCGTCTCGATGAAGCGGGATTTGACGAACAGGTCCCAGGCGCGCTGCGAGCCGTTCGGATCGACACCGCGCAGCGTCGACATATTGGTGGCAAAGGACAGCTTGCGGAATTCCTGCGCCTCATCGACGATGATCTGGTCGATCCCAAGCTCGGAGATGGTGAGCAGATCGTCCTTTCGCGTCGCCAGCGCTTCGAGCCGTTCCTTGTGGCCCTCCTTCATGCGCTCGATGCGCTTGCGCGACAGCCGGTCCTGGTTATCGACCTTGGTAAGCAGATCCTCGTAAAGCTCCAACTCGTCCTGGATCATCTGTGCCTCGAAGGAGGACGGCACGGAGATGAAACGGAAGGCCGAATGGGTGATGATGATCGCGTCCCAGTTGGCGGTGGCTGTCCGTGACAGGAAGCGATGGCGCTTTTCCCTGACGAAGTTCGTTTCGTCGGCGACCAGTATCCGGGCATTGGGATAAAGGGCGAGAAACTCGCGGGCGGCCTGCGCCAAGCAATGGCCGGGCACGACGAGCATCGCCTTGTTGATCAGCCCGAGCCGGCGCTGTTCCATGATGGCAGCGGCCATGGTCAGCGTTTTCCCAGCGCCGACGGCATGGGCCAGATAGGTGGCGCCGGCAGAAATGATCCTCCAGATGCCGCGCTTCTGGTGCCCATACAAAGAAAAGGCGCCAGAGGCGCCTGGAAGTTGGAGATGATCGCCATTGAAGGCTCGTGGCGCGATGTTGTTGAAGGTGTCGTTATAGACCCGCGCCAGGCGGTCGGTGCGATCCGGATCCGACCAGATCCAGGATTGGAAGGCGGTCTTGATCTTGGACAGCTTTTCCTTGGCGGCTTCCGTCTCCACCGTATTGAGCACCCGGCGCTCGGTTTCGCCATCCCGGACCGTGTCGAAGATTTGCGGCACGGAGGAGTTCAGGGCGTCGGACAGCAGCTGGCCGGCATGGCGGCGATGCGTACCCCACTCCGTGGTGCCGGCCGCCGACCACTCCAGCTGCCGGGCATTGACCGTCCATGTCGCCAGTTCCTGCAAATGGTGGATGGTAATGTCGGCCTCCATCGTCTGTTTGACGAAGGCGACGACATCGTCTGCCGGGATCCACGGCGCGCCAAGGCGGGCGGTGATGTCGGAGGGCCGAAGATCTGCCGGCTGGACATGCTCCAGAGCCGTCACGTTGCGGGCAAAGGCGGGATCCAGATCCGCCGCCGCGCGTGCGGTCAGCAGCTTCGACCGGATTGGACCGGACAGATAGGCATCGGCCATCTGCCAGGAGCCGTCGGATGGATCGCGGAAGATCGCCTCACCCAGTTCACTGATGACGTCATCGACGTCGCGGTGCAGCAGCTCGGCGATATGATCGGGATCGACGTGACCGCGTTCGTTCAAAACCACGGCGAGCGCATCGAGCGCCGAAGTGATCACTGGTGCCGGCGGCGGCGCGATGACGCGCTCGGTGAAGATCGGCCCAGGCTTGGCGGTGTTGGTCTCAAGATCGTAGTCCTCGATCGAGGCGACCAGCCAGCAATCGGGATCGTCGAGGAACGGCGCGAGGTTCGGTCGGCGATGGGTTTCCCTGATCTCACCGGTTTCCGGATCCTCCGATGTCGAGACGGAGGTGAAGTTAATCGGGCCGAACTTGCGCACGAAGCTCGACCAGGCGATGCGAAGCGCGACCTGCGCCTGGGTCCAGGGCTGATCGCGTTCCTGGAGTTTGAGGACCAGACGCAGGGCGTCGCGGATCGGGATGAGCTTTCGAATAATCAGGGCGTGTTTGGCGAAGATTCCGTCGGTGCTCTTGGCTTTGCGCACGTCGACCGGGACCGATGCACCATCCACCACCTGCATCAGCGCCGTCGCCTTGCCGATGAAATAGCTGCCTTCGCGAACCTTCGGATCGTCGGGCCGCTCTGCCATCGCATCTGCGACCTCATCCTCCAACTCGAAATCGATCGGGGTGAATTCGCTGTCAGTGATATCGGCCGGAAGCCGTTCTATCGATGCATTCAAAACGGTTTCGAGATCGCCGTTATTCGAAAGGCAGGTGTAGGTCCCCCCGAATGGTCCCGAGGTGATCGCATGGCGTCCGAGCACCATCTCCGGATGATCGGCAAACCATCGATTGATGCGGACAACCTCGCCGCTATCCCCTTCTGCCTCGACATCGGCCAGATCGAGCCAGCTCTTGTCTTCTGAGTGTTCGCCGGCGCGACGCTTGCGGAAGAAGAGGATATCGACGACGACATCCGTGCCAGCGTCTGCGCGAAAGCTGCCCTCGGGCAGGCGGATTGCTCCGACAAGATCGGCCATGCTGGCGACATATTCGCGGGCACGGGCATCTGCCTTATCCATCGTGCCGGACGAGGTGACGAAGGCGGCAAGCCCGCCGGGCTTCAGCCGGTCGATGGACTTGGCGATGAAATAGTCATGCAGCCGGAAGCCGAGAGAGCGGAAAGCCGGGTCGCTTCGCACTGTCCGATTCGAAAACGGCGGGTTGCCAATCGCCAGATCGAAATGCGCAGGCAACTCCGTCCGCGAGAAATCACTTGTAATGATCCTGGCCCGTGGTTGCAGCAACCGGACAATGCGGGCGGTGACCGGATCAAGTTCGACGCCGGTGACATGGCTGGTGCGGGAGAGCGCGTCCGGCATCAGTGCCGGAAACATGCCCGTGCCGATCCCCGGTTCCAGGATCCGTCCGCCCTTGAAGCCCATACGGATCAAGCCTGCCCAAATGGCGCGAACGATAAACTCCGGCGTGAAGTGGGCATATTGGGTGCAGCGCGCCAGAGACGCGTAATCAGCCGCAGCGACGGCGCTTTCAAGATTGCCGCCGAGATCCTCCCAGCCTTTGCGAAACGCCTCGTCGCCGGGACGCCGGAATATGCCGTTGGCCAGATCGGACGCGCCGAAGCCGGTAAAGCGGATCAGCTTGGCCTGCTGGTCAGGCCGGGCCGCCAGACCATGACGCTCGATCTCGTTTGCAAGCAGGATGGCGGCGATATTGTCTCGTGCCCGGTCGCGCCAGGATTTGGCGAGACCGCGTGAACCCTGCAGTCGGAAATCGACCTTCGCGCGCATCTGCGGTTTGGCCTCTGGGATCTTCAGAACAGGGACGGACGGCGCCGGCGTCGAGGGAGGTGGGTCATCGTCGAGATCGCTCCCGAAGTCTGCTGTGAAACCCGGCACACCGAGATCAAAACCGGATGCGAGTGCTGTTTTGCCAAACAGGTCGATGGTGAAGGGATCGTCATGGGCCATGAGGGAACTCCTGTGAGAAGGCGCGTCGAGGCACGCTCGCTGCGAGATCTGCCGCGAACGGGCGTTGAGGGCGGGATGGTGCGGATTGGGAGGTGAAGGCTGCCGTCAGGCAGCGATGGTTTCCGGCAGGAGACGGAACTGCACCGGCAGCTTGGCGGCAATCTCCTCGTCAGTCAGATCGTCAAGCAGCTTCCAGATCTTGCCTTGAGCTGAGGGATAAACGAGCACAATCTGGCGATTGTGGAGATCGGCTGGAAAACGCGCGTCGGCATAGCCACGAAAATCGGGACCAGTCGTGCTCCAGATATGATCGAGTTTTTCTTGGGTGCTCATGGCACGGACCGGACGGGATTCCCGGGCGATGATCTCGGACCGCATCCGGTCAGGCGACTGGCGATCGCTCAGATCGCAATAGGCGTGAAACCAGCGGGACCGATCGTCGATTGTGAGCGCAAAGAATACGCTGGTGATGCTGGCGGCCAGAAACTCGCGCATGGCGAACATGTCACCGCAATAGAAGAGCGGCGGTAGGATCTCGAACATGTGGTCATGGTCCGCTTCGGTGATCTCGAACCATTCACCGACATAGCGCTCACCGTTCATCCGATCATCGTCGAACGGCGACTGGCTGTGGCGATTGAACAGGGCGTACATTTCGTGGCGGCTAGCGACGCCTTCGAATACCTTGCGGATAGCTGGGGAAACAAACATCTGCGGCTCCTTTTGAGGGTTGCGGCTGAAGCGAAGCCTGTTCGACCTCTCCTTCAGTCCTTTGATCACCCCTCCTCAGCCGGCGCCTCGCGGGCAGCGGGTCAAGGGCCGCCGTCTGGCGGGCGAAGCTTCACCCTTGATGCGTTGTCCGCGTATGCGGCAGCTCGCCTCTCTCCCTCCTCTCTTTCAATTCCTCATTCCAATCCTCGCATCGCGGCCTTAGCCGTGAGAAATCGCAGCCGGTGCCATCCGCCATCTGCCGGATCCTGTCCGCGAACACCTCGCCCTGAACATTATTGTCCGTCGCGGCGACCATATGCGTCTCGCGTTGTGACGCCAGGAACTCCAGCGCCTGAGCGGTCAGAGGCGACCAGCCGCCGCCGGTGCTGACATAGAGACTGTCAGTCCTAATCCTCTCGATCGCAGCCAGGCTAAGCGCATCGATCGCTGCCTCAGTCACGCAGATCCGGCGAGCGCTCTCGCCCCCGAACCGGAACAGCGATTTTGCACCGCCTGTCGAAAATCCACGCCAGTCCGGTCCGCGCTCCTCCCAGCCGATGACGGCGCCAGCCTCATCGACATGCTTTGCCCACATGGAGCCGTAAGGCCCTTCCCTCAAGAGATCCGCTTCGATCGCCGCAGAGACAACCTGCCATGGCAACGCCCTGCCTTGTCGGAGATAAATCCACATCGCAGATGCCCGCCACGGCCGTCTTCGGTGATTCCAGCGGTCAGTGACCGAAGCCATTGTTTGCGTGTCACGGATAGGTTTTTCCCAAACCGGTGCAGTTGGCTGAAACGCGACCAGGTCGCCGACAGCCGCCAGGGCTTCTGCAAAACCGATCCCGTTCAGATAGCTTGCAAGCGCGAAGACGTCGCCCTTGGCATCTGAGCGGGCGTCGAACCATCCTCTGCCCTCATGAATCACGATGACGATGTCGTCGTCGCGTCGGAATTTGACCGCCCGGCGCGTGCTCTCTTTCACGTCGACGGTGAAGCCCTCATGCTCCAGGACAGCTGTGCAGCCCACGCGGACGCGCAGCTCCTTGATGTCCTTCTTTTCCATATTCTCTCCTTCAGTTTTCCTGACTATTCGGGCTGTCAGCGCCCAGGCCGCGAAGATGGAAGCGCGCAAGGGCGCGGTTCGCAATGTGCAGATCTGCGAGGAAAGCTCGCGGCGAAGCCTCCCTTGCGCGCGCATCAGCGCAAGCGGCACGCCTTCCCCCGAAGGGGTGATCGGCTCAATGAGCCGATCCATAGGCAAAGGGATCGTATTCGTTGATGATGGCGTCCTCATCGCCGTCATACTCAGCGGAAGGCATGACGCCGATCTCTCCATCGATTTCGAAGAGGGTGACCGGGACCATCAGGGTCCGGGCAAGATCGAATGCGTGGTTTTGTGCGAGGCTGAGATCCGACATGTGAGGCTCCATCCGTTGGCGAGGCCAATCCCCGCTCGATGGCACCCGTTCGATCCGGACCCGGCCGCGGTCACCTCGACGGCGGAGCCAGAGAGGCCGCAGTAGCTGCGAACCCCTTGCGGGTTGACCGTCCAAGGACGGGACTGGATTAGGGATGCCAGACAAGAGAGCGGGGTCGGAAACGCCAATGGTTGGAGCGTTCGTCGATCCGGTCCGAATTGCAGGCCAACCATCCGATCATTCGATCCGTCGGCGTACAACACCCCCGGATATCAATGGGGTGAGTTCTGCCTTCTGCATGACAGCGGATTGCCCGGTGATCCATGTGCGAACTCGTCGCACCGTCCTGATGGCAGCCGGAAACCATTCCGCTCGCCAAGGTTTGCCAGATCGCCAATTAAATCAAACATCCGTTGTGCCACTAGGCCTGAAACGAAAAAGCCTGCCGCGGGAGGAGGTGCGGCAGGCTTTTCGAAAAGAACCGAACAGCAGCTGGGAGGAGGAGTGCTGCTGTTCCCGCAGGCGACCTTGGGAGGAGGATAAGGGCGCCCGCATCATCGAAGCTCTGCGGGAGGAGGTGCATCACTTCGATGACAACCAGGATAGCCGTTCTCACCGCACATTAAATGGACTTTGCTGCAGTGCAGCCATGCGAAAGGTGCATGGAATAAATCTGGAGGGAGAAATCTCCAGCTTAGCACCTCTCGTCGGTCCAGACACAGAAACGCCCGCGTCATCAGCGGGCGTATTGTCATTCAGTATGTCTTGGAGATAGCCGTTTAGCGAGCGACCGATGCGCGGGCAACGCTGTGAATGTCGGCGCGATCGATGCCGAGGTCCTGCAGCTCACGCGAGCTCATGCGGCCGAGTTCGGTAACGGTCTGACGATACTTGCGCCAAGTGTTGAAAGAGCGTGCTACGTTCATGATGATCCCCTTTCGTGAGGTCTCTTGACGCCAGCAACCTTGTTGCGGTTCCAACGTCGTTTCGATGATTGAAATATAGGCCGTTGCCCGCCCCTCGATAAGGCACAAGGTCTCACGTCGGCCATGCGTTCAAAGCATGGGTCCAATCAGAAGATGGGCTGAAGGGGCTATCAGGCCCGGAACCGGTCGAAGGCGGTCAGGCGTTTGATGGGAGGATCGGCGTCTGGATAGCGGTAGATTTCGGCCCTGAGATAGCGGAGTTCATCATCGAACGCTTCTTCCCCAACCTCAATCCACCAGGATTTCGGACGACCGTCGCTTCCGTCGGACCAGCGATAGCCTCGCGTCTTCAGGTGGTCCTTCATGTCGAAGGGGCTGTTCTCCGCAAAGATCCGCACACGCGACCTCTGGCTTGCTTCATAGAGTTCGGCAAAAGCGGTGGAAGCCGATCCTTCCACCCCGCGAGCCAAGACCTCCAGAAGTGCAAAGCAATCATCGACAGCACGATGACCATCATGGAAGTAGCCCGCCTGCCCGATCAGGTAGCCGAGCTTGGTGCCTTCATATCCCCGCGACGACCAGTCGATCTCGGAGTTGGAGCAAGCCCAGGCCTTGCCGGCGAATAAAGGAGAGAATGCCTCGCAGAATGGCCGGTCGAAACCGGCATTGTGGGCGATCAGCAGATCGGCAGGCCCAATCAGCGCCCGCAACGCCGCCATGTCGATCGACTGCCCGGCGACCATATCATCGGTAATCCCGGTGAGCCTGGTGATCTCAGTGGGAATGGAAGCGCTTGGCTGCTGAAGTCCGCCATAGATGCCGGTCACGTCACCGATGCTTCCTATCGCATCGAAGGTAAAAGCGATCACGCCAATCTCGATGATCTCATCCCTGCGAGCATTGAGGCCCGTGGTCTCGGTGTCGAGAATGATGCCTTTGAGGGGGTATTCCGAGCGTGGCAATGGTGCGATTGCGCGCGGCGCGAGTTTCTGCAGGATCCGATATCGACCTGTCTCCGACAGATGTCGGACCATGTCCTCTTCGCTCATGGGAGTGACATGCTTGTCGGGTTTGGTGGATTTGGAGGTGCCACGCGTGACCACCTGGGCGCGCGGAGCCTGCTCCGAAAACATGTCGAACTGTTCTACCATTCCTGTTGCCAAAGCCCCGCCGCCAATGTGCCACCTTCAAAACACGGCACGATCGGCAGATCAACCTTGTTGATCGGGTGCGATTTCAGCCAACCTGGCGAGCAAGGTTCACAACCGTGCAGTTTCACGCGGTGACAGCTCTTGGGTCTTTGGGCAGTAGCGTCCAAAATAGGAAGGGCATACCAGCTGTAGCAGGAACTGCGAAAGCCGTTCGCCTCCCGCAAGACCGGTTAAATGGGTTGCCGCAGGAGATTTAGCATAGCGACGGCAACGCCGGAAACCGGGACCGACAGCCCCCGGCGCGCGGGGCCGCTAAATGTGAACGCCTTGAACGGAAACGAAACGCAGGCCCGGCTTTAGAGTATTAGGCCTTTGTCTAAGTACCTGATAAACGGTGAGCATGGGGTGTACGTCATCGCCGACCCGGGTAGCGAAATGCCGGCCATCATGAAGGAGAGCTTGCAATGGGTTGGAAAACGCCGAAGATTGAATACGTGAACGGTTATAAGATTGTTGAAGTCGACGGCCCCATCTTCAAAGTCTACGAGGGTGACCGTCAACTCGGGGAAGACTTCCCCTATTCCGGTGAAGCCGCATCTCACGCGAAATCTCTGCCGAGGCGGGACGCGTCACCGGGCTAAGCAGCAGAAAAGCGAAAAAATCACCAAGACGAGTCAGTGATAGCAAACCGCTCAAGCATTTTGCGGAGCTGCAAATTCTGCTGACGCAGCTGTTTCGCCAGGAGCAATTTCAAGCATCGATTTTCTTCCTCAAGCGAGATGAGCTCATCGGACGATACTTCGCTGTGATCGACGGGCGTCGGCGCGGTGGAAGCGTTGATCTCTCCGTCGACAGGACGTCCGCGCCTTGCGCCGCGACGCCGTTCCAACCCTCGTCTCGACAGTTGCGTTAGCGGGTCCACCTGCTTCTGCGATACGGCACTGAACGCTGAATCCTCACCTTGCTGCAGCGAGCGGGGTTGATCAGCCCCGATCAATGGAGCCTGAACCTGCTGCTCGTCGCCGACATCGATACCCGCAGGCTCTTCCTGCGGTTCTAGGTTCGACGTCCGATCCTCATCCTGGCTCAAAGCGTCCGCAACAATGTCATGCTTAAACAGAGGCGATGCTTCCGCTTCGCGAACGAGAGCCTTGAAATCCGTGTCGCCCCAGATCGATTTCGGCGGCACTTTTGACTGTCGACGTGTCGATTTGATTTCGACGACAAAACTTCGCTGCGGTGTCTTCATAGATCTAATCTCTGGATATTTTCAGGTGGGTTAAGAGGATTCGAAGCGCTTGAGCATTTTTCTGAGCTGGGCATTTTGCAAACGCAGCTTTTGAGCTAACTGGTCTTTCAGCTGTTTGATGTCGTCGTCCAGGCTCGCCGCCTCGTCAAAAAACGGGCTTCCAGACGCCGACGGAGATTGTCGAACCTCCCCACCGGCGACAACAGGGCTCTGCGCAATTGCGCTGACACGGCCTTTCCTTGCTACCTTCGAAGGTTTCCGCTGCGGCATGCCGAGTGGTTCATCGGCCCCGCTTGTCGGCGCCAACGCCTGCACGTCGACGACAGACTGTCCCCGACCATCATCCGCTCCGGCCTTTTGCTCTCCGGCTTCAGCCGTCACCGATGCCGGCGCTACGGTATCGACTGCGCTTGTGTTTACCGCCGTTATCTCAACCGCATCTTGAGATGGGCTTTCATCGTCGTGTTCCGGACCGGGTGCTGCTTCCGGTGAAGCCAACAACGGCGGGGGCGCTGGCTGCAATTTAGTTTCGACAGGCTTACGATCGCTGTCCCGCTCACTCGTTTGACCGGAATTCACGGACGGTCGTTGCCGTGACATCAATTGAGCAAGGAACTTCCATGGTGGTTTCATCGTGCTTCAGCCTCGATCAACGGGCATCGCGTCCATGCCACAGCTCCAAATCCGGGCTCGCGACGCAAGCCCAGTCTTTTCTGAACCGTCCAAGACCATACCGGTGAGGGTCGATAGCGCAACCGACCCGGTGCCTTGTAATGATCGACTAGATGCCAAGGCGCTTGCGCAGGTCAGCATTTTCCGCGCGCAACTTTTCGGCCAAGGCCTTGCGAAGCCGCTTGTTTTCTTCTTCAAGCTGAATGAGGTCTGCCATCTCGTCGGCAGCCGTGGCTGGCGCCATTACCGACGCTTCGATATGGCTAACTGCCTTGATCTTTCTAGTGCCCTTCATGCCGGTCTTTTTGATGATCTTCGCAGCGTCGGATGTTTCGACAACAGCGGGTGTCGCTTCGACTTGCACGCCGCGCTTCCTGCGAACCTTCGCTGCCTTCACAGCCGTGGACGACACGGACTGGGCCGCTTGAATCTCAGCTTTTGAGCGGCGCCGCGCGCGCTGCTTTTTAACGACCGGTGCTTCTGCCGGGGTCGGTGCCAAAACCGCGCTTGTCGCGCCTGTATCGTTCTCGTCAGCCATCAGTGATCTCCCTCTAAGGTGAGTTTCTTTTCAACCGCACAAAAGCTGGTGTCAACATGAACTGAATAGCCCCAAGATTTGTAGACACCTCTTCTTTCCTAAATCTTAGGCAAGAAGAGCTTTATGAGCACATCCAATTTCAGTGAAGAGTTTAAGCAGTTCCACGATGCTTGGGCGTTACGACGCCCGACCTATTTTGGTATCAAGGTTCATAACATTATGTGACCGTCATTTTCTATGCCACTTCTGCCTGAGGAGATTTATAGTTTCGAGGTTCTGATGTGGAAGATAAGTTGCGTCGTCCTGCTTGCCTACATCTGCATGGCAGGGCCTACGCTGTCGGCAGACCGTTCCGTGCACTTGACGGTGCCTAGCCCTGTCGGCAAAGACATCGCGGCCATGCCGCAGGTCATCGCGCCTGTCGACGATGCCGAACGTCGCATCAACACCGCATTGAAGCGCCTGGATCTCACAGTTCTTAAGGCATCCAAGGACTGCAAGGGTGGCGACTGGCAACGCTCGGTGGATGTTACCATGAGGGGGCCCGGGTTCCTCAGCCTAGTCATCACGGATTCGCTTAGTTGCGAAGGAAGCGCCCACCCGGACTCGGGCACAATGTCTATCGTCTACGACCTGACGACGGGGCAGCCCGTCGACTGGACGCATCTGCTTCCAGCTACCCTAACCGGCACGGTCGCGTTGGCGCAGCAGGCAGACGGCACCAAAGTCGTCACCCTGGCTTCCAAGCGGCTGTTCGATCTCTACATGGCTGGATACGGCGCTGGCGACACGCCGGATAGCGACCTTGACGATTGTAAGCAGGCTTTGCTGAGCGAGGCGGCAGACGGATCACCGGGCATGATGGTCTGGCTGGACGCAAAGGGCGGCGGGTTGGCGGTCCAGCTCGGGTTACCACACGTGATGACTGCCTGCGAGGAGCCGGTTATCATACCTGCAGCAGTGCTCAAGACAGAAGGTGCGCAGCCCGCACTGCTAAAGGCTTTCGCGGTGACCATCCCGGCGACGACACCCCTTGCGCAGGCCACACCCGCCCCCGCAGCGACAAAGTTGCCGCTGCGTCCCGGCTACTACGTGAACTCGGATGCGCCATGCGGAGAGGCAAACCAGGCGATCATCATCCAGTTCACCGGCACGGCGTTCGAGGAAGGCTCCGACCTTTGCGTGATCGACGGAGTGACGCACGACGGCACGTCCTACACGATGACGGAGAAATGTCAGGAGCAGACGAAGGGCAAGAAGCGCACGGCGAATGCCACTATCGTCGTCCCGGATTCCGATAGCTTTGTCACCCGGGTCGCAGACGGCACGACGCGCTACCGTTACTGCCCAACCTCCTCCTTGCCGGCGTCCTGGCAAAACTCGAAGGAAACCGTGCCAGACTTCCCGGCCCTCGGCCAAGGCGGCTGACTAGAGAAGGCACTGTAACGTTACCTGAGCAGCGATGAAAATGTGGGATCTGGCAGCATGACCAGATCGACCCGTGATCCTCTCTTATCGTGGCCACCGGTTTCCAGCCGAAGTGATTGGCCATGCGGTGTGGCTGTATTTTCGCTTTCCGTTCAGCCTGCGGATGGTCGAGGATATGCTGGCAGGTCGTGGCATCATCGTCTCTCACCAGACCGTGAGACTGTGGGCGGAGAAATTCGGCAGGCATTTTGCCAATGATAGCCGGCAGGCTGGCCGACAAATGGTACCTCGACGATGTTGAATTCCGTATGAAACTCACTCCAAGTTTCTATCCGCACCCCAGCACGGTCAAATCGGGGCAGAACTCAACACCAGGATGGCAAAGAGACGGCTCCCCTGCGCCTGCCGACACGCCTTCTCTGAAAGCGTTGCGCAGTTTGGTGACCGGCTTGCTGGAACGAGCCCTGCAAGCTGAAGTTCGCCTCGAGAAGCTGGAAGCGCAGAGCGCAACCCTTCGCGAGGACAATGCGGAGCTTCGCGTGGAAAGCACCCGCCTGAAGGTCGAGAACCAGTTGTTGCGCGACGAGATAGCGCGGCTGAAAAACCTGCCGCTGCGTGCACCGTTTCGCCCGTCCGGCATGGACAATGCAACGGATGGAAGCCCGGTGATCGACAGGTTGCGAAGAAGAAGACGCGTGGCCCAAAGCTGGATGTGAAGCGGGCGAGCCGGGAAGAGGCCCTAAGGGCCAATGTTCCCACTGGCTCGCGGTTCAAAGGCGACAAAAGCTGCTTCATGTGGGAATTGGTGTTGGCGACCGAGCTTGTGTCTTGATGAGATTCAAACCGCAGAAACACGGGCGGACGACATACCCTGAATTTGAATCCGATCCATCATCTCCATGTAGCCTGAAATTTAGGTGCAAGCACCCGCTATCTCAGCCGCATCAAAAATACAGACATGGGATCACATTTGACCACGCCATCAGAACTCCTCCCATGCGCCGGCTGTCGCGGTGGCACTGCCCGAGCCCCCAAAGGCACCGGCAAGCTTGGCGCGGAGCGATCGTGCCGGTGAGGCTGCGGGGGCCGACTGTTGGGTGGCCGCGGCCGGTCGCTGATAGCTTCGATCACCTTGGAGGGTGAACTGGCCGAGCAGATTGTTCAGGGACGCCACTTCCTTGGCCAGGCTGTGGCTGGCAGCAGTGGATTGCTCGACCATGGCGGCATTCTGCTGCGTTCCCTGATCGATGCTGTTGACCGCCGTATTGATCTCATGCAGGCCGGTTGCCTGTTCACGAGCAGCCTCGACGATCGCCCGCACATTATGGTCGATCTCCTCCACTTCCTTGACGATCTGCTGAAGCGAAGCTCCGGTTTTCGTGACGAGGTCGACACCGCTGTGAACCTGTTGGCCGGATGTCGAGATCAGCGCCTTAATCTCCTTGGCCGCCTTGGCGGAGCGTTGCGCCAGTTCGCGCACCTCCTGGGCAACGACCGCAAAGCCCTTGCCCGCGTCGCCGGCGCGCGCCGCCTCGACGCCGGCATTCAGCGCCAGGAGATTCGTCTGGAATGCAATGTCGTCGATAACGCCGATGATGTTGCTGATTTCGCTCGACGACTTCGAGATCGCCTCCATCGCGGAAACCGCCTCGCGCATCACGTCGCCTGATTTCTGCGCACCGATGCGGGCGCGACCAACAAGCGAGCCTGCTTCTTCTGCCCGCCGGGTGGAGTCCTTGACGGTGGTTGTGATCTGTTCCAGCGCTGCGGCGGTTTCCTCGATCGAAGCGGCCTGCTGTTCGGTGCGCTTGGAGAGGTCGTCGGAGGCTGAGCGGATCTCGTTTGCACCGGCCGCGATGGCCTGGGCATTGTCGCCGACGGCGCTCAGCGTATCCTGGAGCTTTGCCATCGAGGAATTGAAGTTGGCGCGGAGCTGATCGAGATGGGCAACGAAGGGTTTGTCGATGCGATAGGTCACGTTGCCGTTGGAAAGCTCGGCGAGGCCCGCGGCCAGTCCGTCGACGGCAAACTGGGTGTCGGCCGCATCCTTGGCTTTCTGCGCCTCACGTTCGAGCCTTTCCTTTTCGGAGAGGTTGCGGCCGGCATCAGCCTCTCTCTCCAGGCGAATGCGTTCGATGGCGTTGTCGCGGAAGACCGACACGGCGGCGGCCATATGACCGACTTCATCCTTGCGCTCGATACCCGACACAGCTTGATCTATATCGCCATCGGCCAGCGAGACCATCCGCGCACGCAAGCGTTCGATGGGAGCGGTAATCCCTCGGGCGGAAACAAAAAGAGCGATCAGAACCGCCGCGACACAAAGGATGCCAATGGCGATCAAAGTATCGGTGATGGTGGCAATCGTTCGATCTGCCAGTTCATCGCTTTTAACGCGGATATTCTTATTGAAGGTATCGAGCCATTGGCGAACTGCGAGAACCTCGTCATCGATCAACGGGTCCACTTGCTTCAATACGTTGCCGGCAGTTGCATTGTCGTCCACCAATCCGGCCTTCACGGCCCGATCGGTCAATGCAATGATATTGTTGGCTTGAGCCGTGAGTGCGTCAATCGCCGTCGCCTCAGCGGGCATCAGTCGCTTAACAGTCGCAAAGCGATCGAGAAGGACCTTCTTGTTATCCTCATAGTCTTTCGAGAGCTTCGCCATCCGTGGGTCATTTACACTGTAGGCAAGGATTTGATAGGCGCTGTAGCTCAGCGCCACGACACGTTGGCTGGCACGTGACATCTCGACCGCCGCCGCTTCGTCATTCGAGATGAAATTCGAATAGGTCGCGACAGTACTCCTGTATTGGCTGGATACGACCAGCACGCCTGCAATGCCGATTAGACAGATCGGGAGGATGATCGACAGTATCTTCGTTCTGATCTTGGCGTTCTGCAGAGGTGACATGGTAAAGCTCGCGTAACATGTTGAGCCGGTAAATACGCGCGACAGGAAGACTCGCACGTGGCGGCACTTGTCTATTTTCTGATTTGGGAAACATTACAGAGAGGGAGCATTCTGCTCATCGCCAATGGCGCTGTACACAAACATAACCACGCGAACCTGACAAAAGATTTAATAGGTTCACATTTGCTATAATATTTATAATTCTCGTAATTACTGAGATGAAGCAGAAGATACGCGCCAATCTGACGATCTAAGGAGACACCATTTCCCTTTGGGGCGCATGGCGGCGGGTTCGGCCAACTCCGCCTTGTTAGGTTTCCAATCGGTATTGCCAAGTTGTTTGACCGTTCTGCGTGGGCTATTCGAGCTGGATGAATACCCCGTATCAAATGCCGCGCCTGAAAGGCTTTCGCTTTGGCCGTGAAATCATCGCCTATGCGGTGTTGGCTTATCATCGCTTTGCGCTCAGCACCGCCGACGTGGAAGACCTGCTCGCCGAACGCGGTGTCATTGTCAGCCGGGAAGCAATCCGGCTTTGGGTCAATCGTTTCGGGCGGCATTTTGCAGATTGTGTTCGGCCAGATCGGCCTGCGCCTCGCGACAAGTGGCACGTCGACGAGGTCGTGATCACAATCCATGGCACAAAGCATTGGCTATGGCGGGCCATCGATGCGGACGGCAATGTGCTCGACATTCTGGTTCAGCCACGTCGAAACGCCAAGGCCGCGAGGCGTTTCCTGCGTGGCCTGATTACCCGGTTCGGGACGCCAAGGGTTGTTGTGGTCACGGACAAACTCCGCAGCTATATCAAGCCGATCCGAACCCTGGCGGCGGGCGCCGAGCATCGGGCCCTCAAAGGACTCAACAACGCGGTCGAAGTCTCGCACAGGCCGACCCGAAAGCGGGAGAAGATATTCCGGCAGTTCAAGTCACCCCGACAAGCACAGAGATTCCTTGCTGCCCACGACCAGATCAACCTGATCTTCCACTCCCGCCGCTACAAAATCAATGCCGCGGCTTGCCGTCACGCCAGGGCGGATGCGTTTGCCCTCTGACATGACTATACCGAAGAAATGGCCGCTTGATCTCGATCAAACCGCTCAGCAGCAACTTGCTTCAAACAACTTGGCGATACCCTTTTGGTGTTTCCGCCTTCACAACGTCCTCGGGCACGGCGCTGAGGCCATTGATCCGCATAACCCGTTCGATCTGCACGAACAGCCGATGGATCAGTCGGAAGTTTCCGTCCCAATTAGGGACGGAAACGTCTTGAATACCTTCCTGTCGTCAATCGGCGGCATGAATATGTTACGCGACGACCTGGATATCTGTTTTTACCGAATTCGCGATGAAGCATTGTTCATGCGCTTGGTGGTGCAATTCCGCTTGGGTTGACGCATTGGGCTGCTCACCAACGTAAACAATGGTCGGATCGAGGTCGACGCGGCTCACGACAAGCTTTCCGTTTACCTTTTCCATCACGCCTGTCGCTCTGTCGGTGTAGCTTTCGATGACTAAACCCTTCGGCGCGGCAAGTGACAAGAACGTCAGCATATGGCAACTGGAAATTGCAGCAATGTAGGCCTCTTCGGGATCAACGTTTGCTTCAACAGAATAGGGGAGGGGAACGATGTGTGGTGAGGCAGACGCCGGGACCACCTGACCACCATCAAAATGCCAAGTGTGCGCGCGGCTATAACGCTTGTCAGTAAATACCGCGGCCTGCCGTTCCCAACGAACCTCAACCGTCATTTTCATGCTATCCCTCCAGCACGTTATGAATTATGCTGTGTATACGCGTATACGTAAAATGATGGGTAGGCAAGATGTCGGTTGCTGAACTTTTGAAGGCGGAGATCCTAAACGGCGCGCTCCCGCCGGGCACGTGGCTGTCGCAAACAGATTTGGCTGTCCGTTTCGGGGTAAGCCGCATTCCTGTGCGAGACGCGTTGCAACAACTCGCCTCGGAGAGACTGGTTGCGCTCGTGCCTGGAAAGGGGGCACAGGTCATTGAGTTAAGCCGGGATGAGCTTTCGCAAGTGTTCGACTTAAGAGTTCTACTAGAGTGTGATCTGTTGCGTCACGCCATGTCATCAGTCACCGACGCGCACTACGCGGAAGTTAAATATTCTCTACAGAAATCATCGCTGGAAGCAGGTAGGTCTGGGTGGATAGAAGGCGACTGGCTTTTTCACCTGACGCTATACGCGCCCGCAGGCCGCCAGCGCCAAATAACGATAATTGAGGAACTGCGCCGCAACTGCATATTGTATTCCGCTCAATACGACAGGTTGGTTGATGAAACACCAAAATGGCTCCATGACCACGAAGAGATCACGTGCGCCTATATCGAAAAGAGGGTTGACGACGCTGTACAATTGCTAAGGGACCACATCGAAGCAGCAAAGAATTGTCTAATTGATGTGCAAATGCCCAAGCAATAAACTGTGTGCAGAGATAGATCGGGCCAGAGCCAGATTGTTCGCTGATGCGCAATTTGCAGACAAGAGCCAACCTGACGATCCGACTGTTCCTACGCCAATATGCCGGAAATCTAGCCTATGAACTCGTACCCTGAGCGCCGTGGAAGCCACCTACCAACTGTGAAGGTTCGCATTCCGCGGAATGCCACAGAAGGGCACAAAGGGTTTCTATCGATCGATGATTGGACAGTGCCTTGTGTCGTTGGTCGCAGTGGATTGATAAGCGCTTCGCAAAAACGAGAAGGAGATGGCCATACCCCCGTGGGCATCTTTCCGCTTCGGTACGGGCTTTATAATCCCTCCCGATGGACCCCTCCACTTTTGGCTTTATCGTTTCCGTTTGTTCCAATGACGAACGAAATGGCCTGGGAAGAAAACCCCGAGCGGGCAACGTACAACCGCCTAACCATTACCTCGGGGGGCGCCCCAGCGTCGGAACGCATCGATAGAGCAAGGACAGGTCCCTTTTTCGATATCGTGGTGCCCATTGGTTATAATGATGCCAATGTTGAACCTCATCGGGGAAGCGCCATTTTCATTCATGTCGCTCGGCCGGAAATGACCGGAACCGCAGGATGCGTTGCGGTTCGGGAAATCGATCTCCATCGGCTTGTTTCGAAACTCGCACCTGGAATGGTTATTGATATCGACTACGACGAAGCGCTGGATGAACAACTACGTCAGACTGGTCCAATCGAAATTTATCAATTCAGGGGGCTTCGACCGGGACCGCGTCTCCTCGTACTGGGGGCGGTCCATGGGAACGAGATATGTGGTCCTGAAGCGATCCGAAAAATCGTTTCAGAATGCTCAGGGAGTAAATTGAAGATCGAGCGCGGCCTGGTGACATTTGTCCCGATTGTGAACATGAAAGCCTTTTTGAAGGGTGAGCGTGAAGGAGATCGCAATCTCAATCGAGACCTGCGCGAAGTAACGATACCCACGCAATACGAAGACCTCGTCGCAAATCAGATTTGCGCCATGATGCGAGATCATGACGTGCTTCTGGACATACACTCGTTTAAGTCAGAGGGATGTCCGTTTGTATTCGTCGGACCACAAGACAACAATGATGCAATTGAGCCATTTGCCAGCGCTGCCAAAGAGGAAGCATTCGCTTCTGCGTTAGGGCCGGCGCTGATACTCCATGGCTGGCTGTCGACCAACGTCAATGGCCTTCTGAGGGGATCGAACTCGCTTGGGGAGAGCCGAGTCAAACCTTTGGTATCGGCCGGAGTTGGAACGGCGGAGTATATGAGATTTGTCGGCGGCTATGGTGTCACGCTCGAATGCGGCTCTCATCAAGATCCAAAAACCCACACCATCGCGTCGAATGCAATACGGCGCGCACTTGCGATCTTGAGGCTTATTGATGCGCCTATGCCAACACGGACCGTCACGCAGTCGATTGAGCTTGTCGACGTGATCTACGCGAACGATCCAAATGATCGCTTAGCGAAACCCTGGAAAACTGGCGATCCGGTTCATGGCGATGACATCATAGCCTACAGGGCTTCCGGTGAAGAAATTAGAGCACTGAACGAGGGCTATGTGATATTTCCCGACTCGACGCCGCAGCCGGGAAAGGAATTCTTCTATCTTGGCAGGATCAGTAGACGTTTTTGTTGAAGCAAGACAGAGATTGCTCCTCCCTCGGCTGCGATCACGGTATCTGCGATGGCTCCATAGGCCCTGTATTCCAAACGCGAAAATGGCCTGTACGGCTGATGATGCCGATTTTGATGCAAAAGTTAGGATTTCTGCAACACCATTGTTTCGATCGAGGGCCGGCGGCGGCTAAGCAAAAGCAGGATCAGAAGCGCGCCGCAAGAACATAATATGGCGACGATAAGGAGGGCGTGGTTACCGGAGTTGTCGATCCGGACGGCGACCAGGCTAGCCTCTGCGCCGGCAAAATAGAATTCTCGCGCTCACGTGCGACGCGCATGCCCGTTCTTGTATTTGGAGGAGGCATTCGTGTCCCGGCTGCAAAGAAGAGCGCGCCGGCGGCCGCGAACCCGGCGAACAGAAGAAACAGGGTCTTCCTCACTTTGTGTGGTTAACAGATCGTTGGCGATGACGTTGGTATGAGCTGGCATGCAAACGAAATCGATATGGTCGCCCGGCCCGGGCATTAAGGTGCAGAGCGTCGTATCCAGCGACAAAGGCGATTGGCTTGTATCTGCGTGCGGACCATCATCTGGCATATGCCCGGATTGCAGACATCAGAGTAGAAGTCGGCACGGCTGGTCGTACCGCAGTCTTCAGGACTTGCCGATCCAAGGCAATGAGGTGACGGTAAGACTTCAATTGAGCCGCTGGCGTTGCAAATATCGGCAATGCCGACGTCAAACGTTCACGGACCGGGTCCCAGCGATTGCGATCCCTTATGCCCGCAGGACAACGAGGGGCGCCGAAATAGTCAGTCTGCTTGGCCATAGTACGGGCGGGCGGCCCGGAGAGCGCTTGATGGAGCGGCTAGGGATGTCGATTAGTGACGACACCATCCTTCGGCACTTGAAGCGCAATGCTTCACGGGTCGACGACCAACCGTCAGCTCGTATCGTCGGTATCGATGACTGGAGTTGGAGGAAATCTTGGCGCTACGGCACGATCATTGTCGATCTTGAACGCCGAGAGGTCATGGACATTCTCGAAGACCGGAGTGTGGAAAGCGTTTCCCGATGGTTGAAGCGGCACCCCTCTATTGAGGTGGTCAGCCGGGATCGATGCGGGCTTTACGCACAGGGCGCTCGTGAGGGTGCGCCGCAAGCGTCTCAGGTGGCAGATCGTTTTCATCTCATCCAAAATTGCGGCTCGCTATAGAAGAACAGATGAGCCTATCCGGTCGCGCTACAGGCAGGGCACTGCTGCCTGACGAGGGAGGACATCGCGTTTGATCATGGCAATCGAAACTTGCATGAGCCGGCCCCAGAAACACCCGGGGCGCAATCAACTTCGCCGGGCACATCGACAGTCCCGGAAGGATGTGTTCGAGACGGTACACGCCTTGAGCAAAGAAGGCCTGACCTGCTCGGACATTGCACGTCGTACAGGATATGGCCGACGAAGCATCACGAAATGGCTGACGTTCGATACTCCACCCGATCGACGCAGGGGCACGCTACAGCCGACATCTCCTCTCTACTTCAAGCGTTCCTCACTCAGTCTTGGAAGGATGGCAACCGCCGTGGGCGGCATTTGTTTCATGACATAAAACACCGCGGATATACCGGTAGCTTATCTAATCTCGAACGCCTCCTGGCAACATGGTGCCGCGCCGAGAGACCGGAAACGGATGAGGATAAGGATGATACGGCGCCGACTCGGATTGGGCTCTCCGACAGAGCACCTGACAATTTGCCTGTCCGTGATCCGCAAACCGGTCATTTGATCTCACCCATTGTCGCCGCTACTCTTTGCATAAAGCCGCGCGGCGCACTGACAATCAATCAGGCGCGGAAAGTCGATGCACTTAAGCACGGGTCACAAACATTCGCCGTTTTGCGGAGCTTCGCCATGCGATTTCGCGGCATATTTCGTGGCCGAGATTCGGCGAAACTCGAGCAATGGATCGACGACGCCATTCATTCTGATCTCGCCTTCCTGGCCCGCTTCGCCCGTGTACTTCACCGTGATATCGACGCCGTCTGTAACGCCATCGACCTGCCCTGGAGCAACGGTCAGGCAGAAGGCCAGATCAACCGACTGAAGACGATCAAGCGCGCAATGTACGGCAGGGCGGGACCAGAGCTTCTCCGAGCGCGGATGATGCCGATCAAATTGGTCGAGCTCCACACAAAGTGAGGAAGACCCCAAATACGGTGCCTGTAACGCTGTAGCAGGAGCAGGCGTCATGTTCATTATGATCGTCTCCGGAATCCTCTATCTGTTGCCCCCGATCAACGAGGTGCCAGAAAGCTATTCGGCAGTTCTGCTGTGGAACTTCCGCATGACGTCGCTCGGCATGCATGCAATGCTCTGGGCTGGACTTGCGTTAGGCTTCGGCGCCCTTGCCGAACGCGTCGTCGGAGATCGCAAGATCCATCGCCGGGCAGCCCAGGCTCTTCCTTGAACAGGCTTGCCGCATAGCTACGCAGGGAGGAACTGCTTGACTCAATCATGTCTAATAGGCCACCCCTTGTTCAGGAAATAAGATCTCAAGTTTTCGGCATATTCCATTACCAATTAGACGGAGCTAGCCGTGGATCGAAACGGCATGATGAACCGAAGTTTGGAAGCTCTGAACGCGGCAACATCGCGCCAAGATGTATCGAAGGTGATCCACGACCTCCGCGATCATTATAAACTGTCAAACATCACGTATCGGGGCTTCAGACGATTTAGCGCCGACAAGATCCAATCTACCATCGTCATATCGACGAGTGATCCGGAGTGGTTTCGGCAATACGATGATCGGGAATTCTTCATGATCGATCCCATTGTCAATAGAGCGCGCGGCTCTCCCTTGCCGCTAGACTGGGACATCATTGACCGGAGATCGAAAACAACTCGGCACTATTTCTCTGAGATGATGCGTTTCAAGATCGGCGACCGTGGGCTTTCGATGCAGATATCGCCGCCGAACGGTCCGCCCGGCCTATTCACATTCATGGCCAAGGGAACTAGCGATTCGGAGTGGCAAGCACTGCGATGGCGATGTGAGGCCGATATGCTATTTTTCGGCCAGCATGTGCATTATCACGTGCTGCGAATCGGCTCGTCGTTAGAACGCTCTGGTCTTTTAACGGAACGCGCATGTACATGCTTGGAACTCGTGCTGAATGGGCACAAGCCGGAGTGCATTGGCAAATTGCTTGGCCTATCGATTCACACCGTGAGAATGCATCTGCGTCATGCGCAGAAGCGGCTGAATTGCCAAACTCTTCCTCAGACGGTTGGGAAGGCATTGGAACTCGGCATCATTAAAAAGCATGAACGTCTTTTGCCACTTTGATCTGAACCCTTCAAACTGGACCGTTTTTGGTTAGAGTTTTCCGGTGCATTTTCCAAGCTGGGAAAGGAACGGAAGACGATGAAAGCATCGCAGTTTTCGGACGCACAGAAGGCGTTCATTCTGAAGCAGGGTGATGAAGGAGTGTCTGTTGCGGAGATCTGCCGTAAGGCGGGAATTAGCCAGGCGACCTATTTCAACTGGAAGAAAAAATACGCGGGCATGCTGCCGCCGGAGATGAAGAGGCTGAAGCAGCTCGAGGACGAGAATGCGCGGTTGAAGAAGAGCGTCGCGGACCTGACGCTGGACCGCGAGATGGTGAAAGGCATGTGCCGGGATTGGATGATCTCGATCCGGCGTGCCTGTGGGGCACTGAACTTCGATCGGTCGACCCACCATTACAACTCTCGCCGTGCCGATCAGGCCGGTCTGGAACGTCGAATTCGTGAGATCTGCGAGACCCGTGTGCGCCATGGTTATCGTCGTGTACATGTACTCCTGGAACGCGAGGGTTGGGGGACCAACATCAAGCGAACCTATCCCATTTACAGGGACTTGGGCCTGCAACTGCGCAACAAGACGCCGAAGCGACGGGTCAAAGCCAAGCTGCGGGAAGATCGGCAAATGGCCGTTGGACCGAACGATGTCTGGGCCATGGACTTCGTTCACGACCAACTCGCGACCGGCAAGAAACTGCGGGTGCTCACGGTGGTCGACACCTTCTCGCGCTATGTGCCGGTGCTTGATCCTCGTCACAGCTATCGAGGTGAAGATGTCGTGCAAACCTTGGAACGGGTATGCCGGAAAGTTGGCTATCCGAAGACGATCCGTGTCGATCAGGGGATTGAGTTCGTGTCTCGCGATCTTGACCTTTGGGCCTCTGCCAAAGGCGTCACCTTGGACTTCTCACGCCCCGGCAAACCGACCGACAATGCGTTCATCTTGCGTCGGGGCAATCGATTCACTGGATCGATTGCTTTTCCCTCATCACCTTCAATGGCCGCTTCCGCGCCGAATGTCTGAACCAGCACTGGTTCCTGACCCTTGCGGATGCCCGCGAAAAGATGGAGGATTGGCGTAGAGCGTATAATGAGTTTCGGCCACATGGTGCGATCGGCAATAAGGTGCCGATCTCGCTGATGAAATCAGGAGGCGCAACCAGCCCGCCTCCCTGAATGAATCCGGAAAACTCTAGCCTCAGCTGGTCCAGAGTTTGGGGGCGGTTCACAATGGGCCGGACTCTATTCCATTCTGGAGGAAATTCTCAGTGGCAGGTCAACTTGTCTTCCTTTTTGGCCTTCTCAACAACCCAAGAATCGGCAAAATGGTCTCAGCCACTCTGAGCTAAAAATGAATTGCGATGCCATTGCTTTTGCAAATGTTTCGATCTGCCTAGATTCAGCCAAGCGGAATTTTTCTAATTACGGTAACGATTGCAGAATTAATCCGGATATTTTCCCCCGCAATCAATTTTTTTGAGGTTTTTATTCCAATTTAAACCGCTGGAGATTTTTTTTGAAACGATTTTTATCGTTTTAAATCAATACGATAACTGCAAATATACACAATTTTTTACATGTTGAAGCCGGAGCAGTTTTGCGTAAGAATCAATAATGCCCACTGGATCTGATAGCAATTTTAGAGTCCATGAGAACAGTTGATATCAAGCCTGAAGTCGTGGTGCTTTCGCCTCATTTTGGCGGCAACGATTACTTACCTATCCGTGATATTGCGGGCAATCAGGTTCTTTTGCAGTTATCAACTTCGGCGCTCTTAGCCCTCTCATTCCGTTTGTGCGCCGACCAGCCGGCGCATACTTTCGGTCATACGAGAAGAAGTTAGCCTACGAAGGGAAAACCATCTTATAAACTATATGATACCCGTACTCTGTAGCTAGCGCGCGCGAAAATTAGATCAATGAGTGCATTTCTTGAAAACGAGAGCCTGCAAACACAGAATTTCCGTTAAAAATGCTCAGGAGAAACGATGAATGAGCTCTCAATTCAATGGAGAATCTCCTCCTGAGAACCAATGACGCACCGGTCACATTCGACGTCCATTCAGTACCTCTCTAACACGATCACCGCAACCGGAAACAGGAGAACCGTCGTTTTGTTGCGAAGATATTTATTGAGGAGAGCACGCTTTCGCGCATGCTGGATTTAGGTGTTGAGAGGATGTCACTGATGTCAGAGTACAATACGATCTACGCCGAAGTGGTCCAACCGTTTCTTCTTCAACTTGAGTTGTGTACCGACATAAGCTCTCTCGAAGATCTCTTCTCCAAGACGCTGTCTCACCTTGGGTTTCCGTTGTTTGCCTATAATATTCACAGGATGAGCGCTTCGTTCATCATGAATGAATCCACGGTGGACCCACAAAACTTTATCATTTCAAATTTTCCGAACAAATGGCTGACCCACTACTTTCACCAAAAGTACAAGGAGATCGATCCGACCTTGAAATGGGTGGGTACCGGCCAAGGGATCGCCCAGTGGAGCGATCTGCTCACATCGGATGATATAGACAGAAACCAGAAGCGGCTGCTGCAGGAGGCTTGTGACGCAGGTCTCGCCAACGGCTTCACGTTGCCGATCATGACGGAGTTGGGCGAAGCGGTTGCCATCAGCGTCGTTCCGGAGCCCGGTAACAATGAGCGTATCCTTGCCGCTCTGCCTATCGTACAGGTCCTGGCCCAAGGCTACCATCGAAAAGCCAAAGGCATATTGCTAGGTCATTCTCTTAAAGTCGGTTCGGCGCGGCGTAAATCTTTCCTATCGCCACGCGAAATCGACGTACTGCACTGGATGGCCAGGGGGAAGACCGCGTGGGAAATCGCTGAAATTCTCAGCATCTCTCAGAAAAGCGTCGATTTTTACACCGACATGGCAAAGACGAAACTCCAAGCGATGAATAGAACCCATGCTGTCGTAAAGGCCATCATGCTGGGGCTCGTGACGCTAGATTGAGCGCACGGTGTCAGCACCGCTATCTTGTAGCCCGATCAGAAATCGGGCCTGGTGCAGAGCAAGGCCATCCTCAAAATTCGCCGACAACAGAGCGCGACCATCTCCTGCGGTCGCGCCTCACCCGGCAATAAATTAGACTAGGGCCGGTTGAGCGACGCTGGCGGCCGGCTGATCGCTCTGGCTTGACAGCGGAGATGGCGGTGCGGCTTTGTGGCGGCCCCTACCGTTGAGCAAAACAGACCGGCAAGCGCCCAGGATGTCGGGCGAGACTTCGTGTTCCAGCGCAACCGTCGGAATGCCGTCGATACAGTCGATATCTCCAAGCCTGCGAAAGCGGTAACCCGCCTTGCGGAGCATCGGCTCAAGATGGGTATAGGTGACAGAGACCATCTTATCCAATTCAAGGTGCATAGCCGCAGCTTGAATGCCCCAGAGCAACCGGTTCCGCAAATCCATGCATCCCTCCAGGCGCTCCCTGCGATGATCGATGGCGAAACGTGTGATCTCGTAAATCCGATCCGATCGCGGCAGGTCGCCGTCCTTCACCAGGTGAGGAAAAATCTCGTTCAGAAGGCTCGCATCGGAGGTCTTGAGCAGCCGGGCTCCGGCGACCACATGCCCGGCGCTATTGCTAATCGTCACATAGACCGCCCGCGAAGTATCATACTCATCTTCCTCCAGCCCGTCCCGGGCGGCCGGCAGAACCCAGCCAAGACGTCGGACAAAAACCTCGTATCGCAGCTCGGCGAATGATCGGAGTGTTTCTAGATGCATGGCCCGATTGGAAGAATCGATCAAATTCATCATGACGTGCACTCCTGTCTTCGGTTGGATATGAACATCACAACAACAGAAACGCATGGAGACCAAAATTGGTAGCTATTGCCTTGGGAAGAAGCACCTGGGAAAAATCCCGGGTGCTGTTGAAGTCTCGTTTGGGTACACTTCGCTAGAGCATTCGGCTGCTCTGATGTCGACATGTGGCAACGCGCTCAATCGGATCGGATTCGCTTCTTATTCAGAACAGACCGATCAACCAGAGGAACTTACCAAAGCCATGAAACGATCGCGCCTTGGCAATTTACTTGTCAAACCAGTCGAAAGCTGGCGTCGTTGTCGTGGAAAAATCCCCGCCGACAGCGACGTCCGCATCGAAACAACGAACGAGGATACGTCGCCTGACGGCAACGAACAGGACCAGCGCGGACCCTTGCGCCAAGCTCTCATATTTCTGCTCAATGAATCGAAATCCTTGGGCTACACAAAAGTAGCCAAACACCTGAGCCGCGCGATCGACGCGCTGCGGTAGCGATCGCCGGGCGCGAGCGCGGCACGGACTGCTGTTGATCGACCGAATACTTCTGCTTCAAGCCCATATAGAGATTTGCGCGCCTGGTTACGGTTGCCGCCCCAAGCTCGGTCAGCATGGCTGATATCAATGTGCGTTGATCACGACCGGTTCGGGGGGCATCGGTAACGGGTGTACCGCTCCCACGTCCAAATCCATGTTCGGCTTTCCATGGACGAGCAACGGGAGTTTCTCCATGGAGACTACATTGGAGGCTCTCACAACCAGGAAACCCGGACGTGAAGTCCACCGGCATTGGCCGGACGAGGTCAAGGAGTAGATCGTTTCGGAGAGAACCTTCGGCCCGGCGCGTTTGTGAACGAGGTCGCAGAACGACATGGCCTAAAGCTGCACCACCTGTCCACTTGGCGAAAAATGGCGCGGCAGGGCAAGCTGGTTCTGGCCACATCCGGGGACCCGGTGGAGTTCGCTGCCGTGATCGTCGATCCACCCGTCTCGGAGCCGCCGATCAAAAAATGCCAGCCGCCCCGTGGGTTCCATTACGATCCGATTGGAAGAAGGGGCATCTGTCGCTCGGTTTGCTGCCATCGCCCGTGCCTGCGCGGGCCTGACATATCGTTCCATCGAACCGTGTGCGGAGCATGGTTGCCACCAAGCCGATCGATTTCCGCAACTATGCGGCGCCGATGATTATGTGGAGCCGGGGATGCTGATCTATGGATTATTGCGTCGTCACCGATGCTTAGATAGATCGAGGACGCGTGATCGCTCTACATAACTATGCTCCCTCACGATGGGTTCATGTTGTGAGGAGAGCAAAAATGGATGCTAATAATCTTAATCACCGGTTTCTCGATCCAGGACCATTGTCATTATGGATCGATCAGTTCGCGGCCGAGCTTGCCGCTCAGAGATATACGTCGCTGACCATTGAGGGCTACACGGCCTCGGCTCGTCATTTCGCAGCTTGGCTTGGTAGCGCAGGTATCTCGATCGACGTCATCGATGGCGATGTCTATCGTCGCTTTGCCGAACATCTGTGCCGATGTCCTGGTGGGCGGCAGTTGCTGCGTATCTCACCAAAATATTCGCGCCGCGCCGGGAGGTTCGTTGCTTTCCTGCAAAGGGCAGGTGTCGTGCGTCCACCCTTGAAGGTCGCGTCGCCCTATCCCCTGCTTGACGACTATCAGAGCTGGTTGCGCGTCCACCGGGGACTGGCGGAACGAACGATCGCCCGTCACCTTCGCCACTTGCATAAGCTGATGCCGGAACTCGGCACGACGACGAACGACTATGATGCCACCCGGATCCGTAATGTTGTCCGCGAATGGCGCGAGCGAACCGGGCCGGCCGATCTGAGGACGATAACGAGCGCCTTGCGCAGCTATCTTCGCTTCCTCGCGGGTGCCGGGCTGTGCCGCCCCAACCTCGATCACGCCATTCCGCCCGTCTTGCAATGGCGTCTGTCGTCGTTGCCGCGGTATCTTGCAGCCGCCGATGTCGAACGCGTCATTGCATCCTGCGATCAACTCACCAGTGGGCGCTTGCGGGACCGTGCAATCCTGCTCCTACTGGCTCGCCTGGGGCTGCGAGCCGGGGATGTGGCCGGACTCAGACTTAACGATATCGAATGGACGTCTGGTATGCTGCGCTTGAGTGGCAAAGCGCGCCGTCAAGTTCGGCTACCGTTGCCGCAGGACGTCGGCGATGCCCTTCTGGCATACATCGAGCAGGAACGGCCGCGCGTGCATCAAGAGGCGGTCTTTCTCACAATGATTGCACCCTACCGGTCATTTGCACAGTCCAGCCATGTCTCCACGATCGTAGCGCTGGCGCTAAAACGTGCGGGCATTTCCGATCCCCCGTCGACCGGAGCGTGCTTGCTGCGCCACTCGGCCGCAACCTCAATGCTGCGCTCGGGGGCCACACTCGAAGCTGTTGGCACGGTGCTGCGTCACCGTTCGCTCGATATGACCGCACACTACGCCAAGGTCGATGTAGCAATGCTGGAGCAGATTGCTCAGCCCTGGCCGGGAGAGCTGCCATGCTGAGTAAGCTCCTCGCCGATCATGCCGCGCTGTACCAAGCTCTGGGATTCAAGTTTCGGACTCCGGGCATTCTCCTGCGCAACTTCGTCGCCTTTGCCGAGCATCGCGGTGAGCATGTCGTAACGACGGCGACCGTGCGCGAGTGGGCGCTACAGGCGCCTTCACCCGAACAACGTCGCAACCGCCTGTTGGCGGTACGTCGCTTCGCGCTCTCGCTGCATGCCGAAGATCCGCGCCATGAAGTTCCCTCCGCTGATCTTTTCGGCCGCGGCAGCCGCAGGCGCCGCACGCCCTATATCTATAGCGCCGAGGAGATCCAACGGCTGATCGACGTCGCTCAGCGACTTGGCCCCGACGGTTCAATCCGATCGCTAACCTACGCCACGATGTTCGGGCTGATTGCAGCGACCGGCATGCGTGTTTCGGAGGCGATCGCCATTCGATTACCGGACGTGACCGACGACGGGCTGATCATTACCCAGACCAAGTTCAAGAAGAGCCGATTGCTGCCGCTCCACCCGACAACCCGACATGCCGTGGACCGATACCTCGCGGCTCGCCTGAAGGCAGCAAGTCAGAGCGATGCGCTTTTCATTTCGCATCAGGGAACGCCGCTTGCTTATCCGACCGTAATAACAGTCTTCCTGCAGATCATTCGATCGATCGGCTTGCGAGGCGCTCCAGGATCGCGAGGTCCGCGGATCCACGATCTTCGCCACACGTTCGCCGTTCGCTCTCTCGAACGCTGTGCGCACGATTCCCAAGCGGTGGCGCGGCATATCACCGCTCTCAGCACCTATTTGGGGCACGCCCATGTGACCGATACTTACTGGTATCTCCAGGCAACGCCCGAGTTGATGGCGCATATGTCAGCAGCCGGTGAGACATTGCATCGAGGAGTGACGGCATGACCCAGCTTGCCCAGCACCTCACCGCGTTCCTCCGCGAACATCTTCCCCGGGAGAGACGCGCAAGCGTTCACACTTGCGATGCCTATGCCTACAGCTTCCAGCTGCTGGTGACGTTCGCCGCGCGACGATTGAGCAAGCGACCGTGTCTGCTGCAGATCGAAGATATCGACGTACCGATGATCCTCGCCTTCCTCGAACACATCGAAGAGAAGCGTGGCAACAAAGCCCGTTCGCGCAACGCAAGGCTGGCCGCCGTGAAGTCCTTCTTCCGCTATCTCGAGCACCGCGCACCCGCAATGCTGGATCAGGCCTTTCGGGTACACGCCATTCCGATGAAGAAGATTGACGAGGCGCTCGTAGCTTCGCTTTCGCGTACTGAAGTGCAAGCACTGCTCAATGCACCGGATCGGCGCACATCATCGGGCATTCGCGATCGAGCCATGCTGCATCTGGCTTTCGCCGGCGGGCTGCGCGTTTCCGAACTCGTCGGTCTCACCCTGGATCAATTCGACGGACGGTCACCCGCAAGCATCCATATCATCGGCAAAGGACGACGAGAGCGCGTGCTGCCGCTCTGGCAGGAGACCGCTGTCGCGATCCGCGCCTGGATCGCGATTAGACCCAAGGATGGCGAGACGGCGCTCTTCCTGAACAATGTTGGCCGGATGATGACGCGCTCCGGCTTCGAATACATCCTCGAAAAGCACGCCGCCGCCGCGGCCAGCGTCGCGCCCACGCTGGCGACGAAGTCTATATCGCCCCATGTACTACGCCACAGCTGCGCGATGCATATGCTTCAGGCGACGCGCGACATTCGCAAGGTAGCGCTATGGCTCGGTCACGCCACTCTCCAGAGCACAGAGATCTACCTGCGCGCTGACCCGACCGAAAAACTCGAGATGCTCGACGCTTTGGCGCCGCTCGGTCTCAAGCCCGGCAAATTCCGCCCGCCGGATAAACTGATCGCGATGCTTGCTACGCGATAGTGCATTGTTATGTGGAGTCGACGGATGGAGAAAAACCTGACAACGCGCTCATCAGCATCCCCGGCTCCACATAATCATCGGCGCCGCATAGTTGCGGTTATGCGGTGCTCCGCATAACCGTAAAGGCTATGATGGCTTGGCGGCACAGGTCACGAACGAACTGCGCAAGCATCCGTTCACCGGAACGATCTTCGTATTCCGGTCGCGTAAAGCGGATCGATTAAAGCTGATCTACTGGGATGGAAGCGGCCTGGTGATGGCCTAAAGGCGGTTGAAGGAACAGATGCTCACCTGGTCGGGTATCAAGGACGGCTTGATGACCTTGGGCCATGCTCAATTCGAGGCGCTGTTTGCAGGCCTCGATTGGCGTCGGGTCCGTGCTGTGGAAGCGGGAGCGCCAGACGCGATTGAGTAGATGCGGCAGTATGACTCGAGCGGCAGATTCCGAGCATGAATCGAGCGAGATTTGATAAGCTTCGACCATGTTGGACGCTGCCGATCTTCCCGACGATATTGCTGCCTTGAATACAAGGCTAATAGCGGCCGAAGCGCGTGAAGTCCGCAAGGACGAGCGGATCGAAAGGCTGGAGAAGTTAGTCGCCGCTTTCAAGCGGACCGCCTTTGGTCGCAAATCCGAGAAGGCCGATCCCGAGCAGCCCGATCTCGCGTTGGAAGACCTTGAGACGGCAATTGCGGCTGTCCATGCCGAAGACGAGGCGGATTGCCCTTCGGGCAAACAGCACGCGAAACCCCGTGCAATCAATCGCGGTTCTCTTCCTGCCCATCTTCCATGCATAGAAGAGATCATCGAACCGGAAAGCCTGGTCTGCGCTTGCGGCGGATACCTTCCAAAGGTCACAAACAAGTCGACCGCTCAATCAGCCGGTAACTATGTCGGAGCGAAACACCGACTATGGGCAGCGGCGGAGAGCGCTGATCTTAAATTTTTGTCACGGATCAACCGCTAGATTCAGGCGGCGCCAGCCGATGCTGATGCCGGACAGGGATTGCAGTAGCTCCTCCCATCGACTTCGCACCATACGCGCCTCCATACCAACCTCGGCGCATCCAATGCCTGGCATCGTATATCTGGAACTTTTCCCAGATGCTGCACGCGGTCAAAACAACAAGAATGCCTCAATGATGTCGTGAGACCGCTGCCGACGGCGGGATCAGATGAAAGCACGATAAAGATCGCAAACTGCCAATTCGCTTCCGAAAAGGACTGCTGTTCCAGAAATGAAAAACAACTCTCGCGATCTGCTCATCACTATGCCCGGGGATAACCCCGGTGGCCGCCGGTTGCTCCTATGCGCCCCGGCCGGGGGTGGTGCTTCAATATGGAAGCGATTAGGGCCTTCGCTTACGGCTGGATGGTCCGAGGTGATCTCGATCTGTATGCCCGGTCGGGAACAGAGATTTTCAGAAGCACCGTTTTCAACACTCGGTGACGCAATTGGCGCCATAGCGGATGCATTGCCTGAAGGTAATGAAGACGATCTCGTAATATTTGGTCACAGCTTTGGCGCTCTCGTCGGCTTCGGAGTCGCTTCGGCGCTTGAGCAGGCTGGAAGGAAGCCGATCAAACACCTGTTTGTTTCGGGCCGCGTCGCCCCATCCCATTCCACTCGTAACGATCTCCATCGCTCTTCAGATAAAGATCTTCGGGAAATGACGAAACAACTTGGCGGAACGCCTGCTGAAGTACTTGCCAATGATGAGATGTGGCGCCTCTATTCTGCGGCGCTTCGCCTGGATCTCAAGCTTGGACAAAACTGGATACCGGATCGGCTCGAGCAAATTGCCGCTCCTATCACGGCTCTGGCCGGATCATTCGATCCGCTAACCGATGACAAGGGTTTGTCGGCCTGGGCACAATACACCAGAGGACCATTTTCAAGATCGACGTTTCCCTACGGACATTTCTTTCCGTTTGAAAATCCTTCAGCCGTCTTCGAGGTGGTCAGGGCCCAAACCGACCCCATACCCTGGAGGAAAAGACACTTGCCACGATAAAAGCAAGTGGTGGGGTCCAAACACCGACCCGATTGATCGTCGGCCATGAAGGGCCGAGGCCAGCTAATGTTCGAAGTCAACGGTAAGCAGCTGAACTCAAACCGGACAATTTCAAGATTCCCATACCATTCCGCTTTAGGAGAACATATGCCCTCCAATTTCAAAAATATCCTTCACGGCGGTGAACCCAGTCGCACCGCACTGAGTACAGCTTCGCTGCGCGCGGTACATCAGTTGCTTGATGAACCGATCGTGTTGTCTGATCCAATTGCCCTGAGGATCCTTGGACCCGAAACAGAGGCCGCGTTGCGGCGGGATCCATTTAGCATGAATGACCCCTTATCTCGCGGGTCCAGGGCGATTCTTGTTGCCCGCAGCCGCTTCGCCGAGGATGAACTGGCTCGCGCGGTGGCTCAAGGAATACGGCAATATGTGGTGTTGGGTGCTGGCTTGGATACATTTGCATATCGCAACCCTCATGTGGAAACCGGTGTGCGAGTATTCGAGGTGGACCATGAGTCCACCCAGCAATGGAAGCGGCAATGCTTGGAAACCGCCGGGATTGCTTTGCCTGACTCAGTGACCTTCGTACCTGTAGATTTCGAGCATGACACGCTCGCAGAGAGGCTTGCTGTGGCAGGATTTCATGCGGACCAACCAGCGTGCTTTTGCTGGATGGGCGTTACCGTCTACCTGACACCTCAGGCTGTGCTCGATACGCTTTCCTTCGTGGCGTCGCAACCTGTCGGGAGCAGCATTACCTTCGACTATCGTGTGCCGGCATCGCATCTCGGCCCAGTCGAGCGCTTCGTCGTCGACCTTGCCGAAAAAGAGATCGCCGCCTTGGGCGAACCGTGGCTTTCGAGCTTCGAACCGGAACATTTGCAGCAGCAACTCAGAGAACTTGGCTTTAGGCATGTTGAAGATCCCGGACCGGAAGCAATCAACTCTCGTTACCTTTCACGCCGCAAGGACGGTCTGCAAAGTGGGTCCCTTTGGCGGTGCGTATGCGCACGAGTGTGAAGTCCTTGAGCGGCGGTTCCACGCAGGAGGCTCCGACCCGCCTCTGCCATTAGCCACGGTGTGGCTTGGCTGCGCCACTACGTCTGCCGAGCCACGGTCTAGTTGAAGAAATACCTTTCGAACGCCGTGGTCGAGACAGTGAAAATTACTTCGTAACCGAGTCCTGATTGTTCTCTACAAATGCCGATGCCGCTCGCCGCCGATATCCAGCAAATCAGCTGAGACATGACGACCGACGATTGGTGATCCCACCTGATGCAGCTACAAGGATGCCCGTAAATGAATACTGCAGTTAGGCTCAACTATTCGCATCCGCCGGCGCGCCCTGATGATTTGCCAGATTTTTCAAGGATCGCGATTCCGGAGGCAGGCAAATACGACGTACCGCCACTTGACCTAAAGGCAGATGCTTCACGCCATTATGCGGAGGGTTTGATCCGCATAATGGACAGCGAAAGCCGAGCTGTTGGCCCCTGGGCCGAGCGCATTGAAGATGTCAACCCGGATCAACTGCGCCTTGGCCTCCGAGATATGCTTCGGATGCGCACGGTCGACAAACGGCTGCTCAATGCGCAGCGCCAGGGCAAAACATCCTTCTATATGCAAGGCATTGGCGAGGAGGCGATCGGATGCGGTTTCCAAAGGCAGTTACAGCGCGGAGACATGAATTTCCCGACCTATCGCCAGCAATCATTGCTCGTAGCCGCCGACTATCCGTTGGAAAATCTGATGGGGCAGATCTATTGTAATCATGCTGATCCCATCCAGGGTCGCCAGCTGCCCAACATGCATTCAGCGCGAGACTTTGGCTATTTCACCATATCCGGGAACCTCGGCACACAGTTTGTTCAATCCGTCGGCTGGGCAATGGCGTGTGCACTTAGGAAATGCGGCAAGATCGCCGCCGGGTGGATTGGCGACGGCGCTACTGCCACCAATGACTTCCATAGCGGCATGCTGAGCGCATCGGTCTATCAGCCCCCCGTCATTTTGAACGTCGTGAACAATCAGTGGGCAATCTCGACCTATACCGCCGTTGCTTCGGGTGCGGGCAAAACCTACGCCACCCGCGCATTGGGCTATGGTATTCCGGCGCTTCGCGTGGATGGAAATGACTATCTTGCCGTCCTTGCAGTGTCTCGCTGGGCTATCGAGCGGGCTCGATCAGGATTTGGTCCGGTTCTCATAGAGTGGTTCACTTATCGCGTGGCAGCCCACTCCACATCTGACGATCCGTCTGCCTATCGGCCCAAGGATGAGGCCAAGGCGTGGCCACTCGGCGATCCGATTGAACGGCTGAAGAGTTACCTGATCAGACATGGCGACTGGAGCGAGGAACGCCATGTTCAGGCAGAAGCTGAGATTTTGGAAGAGGTCATTCAGATCCAGAAAGCAGTCGAGGCACAGGGGACTTTCGTCAATCCGAAACCGTTCTCCCCCTCCGCCTTCTTCCGCGGCGTTTACGCCGACTTACCGGAACACCTGCGTCGCCAACGCCAAGAGATGGGATACTGACATGCCCACCATGACGATGATCGAAGCGCTTCGCGACGCCATGGATGTGATGCTTGGAAAAGATCCAAACGTCATCATCTTCGGTGAGGACGTTGGTTATTTCGGCGGCGTCTTTCGCTGTACGTCGGGCTTGCAGGCCAAATATGGCGAAGAGCGAGTATTCGACACGCCCATCAACGAAAGCGCGATTGTCGGGCTTGCCGTTGGAATGGCAGCCCAAGGCATGAAGCCGTGCGTCGAGATCCAGTTCGCAGACTACGTCTATCCTGCCTACGACCAGATCACCCAGGAAGCCGCGAGAATCCGGCATCGATCCAACGAGCAGTTTACATGTCCGCTCGTCATACGGATGCCAACCGGTGGCGGCATTTTTGGCGGGCAAACGCATAGTCAGAGCCCGGAAGCTCTCTTTACCCATGTCGCCGGTCTCAAAGTTGTCATTCCGTCCACACCTTATGACGCAAAGGGACTGCTGATCTCGGCCATCGAAGATCCGGATCCCATTGTCTTCCTGGAGCCCAAGCGTCTGTACAACGGGCCGTTTTACGGCAACCACTCCGGTTCATCGGTCGGCTGGTCATCACATCCGGCAGGCAACGTTCCCGAGGGACACTATAGCATCGAAATCGGCAAGGCCGTTGTTCGTCGTCCCGGAACAGACATTACGATACTTGCCTATGGAACCATGGTTTTCGTCGCCGAAGCCGCGGTCAGGGCAACGGAGATCGATGCCGAGATTATCGACCTCAGATCGCTACTTCCACTCGATCTCGAAGCCATCGAGGCATCCGTCAGGAAGACCGGACGCTGCTTGGTCGTGCATGAGGCAACCCGGACCAGCGGTTTTGGTGCGGAAGTGATTGCGGAAATCCAGCAGACCTGCTTCTGGCACCTCAAGGCACCCATCCTTCGCGTGACCGGTTGGGACACTCCCTATCCGTTGGCGCAGGAATGGGATTACTTCCCCAGCCCCGAACGGATCGCGCGCGCCATCACGAAAACGATGGAGGAGGCGTAGATGACCATCCTTTCAATGAAGCTTCCGGACATCGGAGAAGGCATCACCGAGGTCGAGCTTCTGGAGTGGAACGTCGCCGTCGGTGTAACCGTTCGAGAAGACGACATTATCGCCAGTGTGATGACAGACAAGGCAACGGTCGAGATCCCCTCCCTTTATGAAGGCAGGATTCTCGCGTTGGCTTGCCGACCCGGAGAACCCGTCGCCGTTGGTGCCAGCCTTGTCAGTATCGAGGTCGTTGACGGCATAGCGGCGTCCCCAACAGCGCCGCAGTTGGCGGCTGTGCCCGAGGTCGCGGATATTTCCAAACCGAGAAATGTGACATCCACAGCTGCAGTGAACGACAGCCGGTTGCACCATGAACCGAATGATCCGGCCTCAGAAAAATCCGCAGTTGTGCCGGCCTATGCTTCGCCGCCAAGACCGGAAGGGGAAGCTCCGCTCGCTTCACCGTCCGTCCGTGCTCGTGCAAAAAGTGCCGGCATCGATCTTCGTCGTGTTGCAGGCACAGGTCCAGCCGGGCGCATTTCGCATGACGATCTCGCCCGCGTTTTTCAGGTAGCCGGCTCATGCACGGCCGAAGCATTGCCAACTCAAGAACGTAGACGAAACGGCGAGGAGAAAATCAAAGTCGTTGGCCTGCGCCGCAGGATCGCGGACCGCATGTCTCTTGCCAACAGCCGCATTGCGCATATTACTATCGTAGAAGAAGTGGACGTGACATCGCTCGAAGAGCTCCGCTCGAAATTGAACGCGGATAAAGGCGACAAGCCAAAATTGACGATGCTTCCGTTCATCACAGCAGCCTTATCAAAGGCGCTGGCGGAGCATCCCGAAATGAATGCCCACTTCGATGACGCCGCCGGTTATGTGACGCGGTTTTCGGCGCTGCATGTCGGTATTGCCACAATGACGGAAACCGGTCTTGTCGTGCCTGTACTGCGCCACGCCGAAGCCCTCGATCCGTACGAGACGGCGACGGAAATAGCCCGCCTTGCCGAAGCTGCGAGGACAGGAAAATCCACACGGGAAGAACTCAGCGGATCGACCTTTACCATCACCTCGCTTGGCGCCCTCGGCGCCATTGCCACCACCCCCATCATCAATCACCCTGAGGTTGCCATTCTCGGCATAAACAAGATGGCTGTTCGTCCGATGTGGGACGGCCAACAATTCATCCCGAGAACGATGATGAATATTTCGGCGAGCTTCGATCACCGTGTAATCGATGGCTGGGATGCCGCGCGGTTTGTGCAGCGGATGAAGTCCCTGCTCGAGGTCCCGGCGATAATCTTCATGGGGCGATAGAGGCAATGAAGCTGGAAAGAACAAAAGTCCTGATCGTTGGCGCAGGCCCAGGCGGATATGTCTGCGCCATACGTTGCGGGCAAATGGGCCTTGATACGCTCGTCGTCGAGGCGAAGGCTCTGGGCGGCACTTGCCTAAATGTCGGCTGCATCCCGTCAAAGGCACTCATCCATGCTGCAAATGAGTTCCACAAGATCTGCGATGCACCGGCGGGGCCGCTCGGCATTTCCACGAGCGGGGCAAACATCGACCTTCTCAGGACAGTCGCCTGGAAGGATGGCATCATCCGGAAGCTAACGGATGGTGTTGGAGGCCTTCTCAAGAAGGCGAACGTCCGAACCATCCAGGGGCACGCCAGTATGATCGACGGCAAGACGGTGGAAATTGCCACCGAGGCGGAAGTCCTCAGGATCACATGTGATAATCTCGTCATCGCCACGGGCTCCCGACCGTCTGAACTTCCCAATCTGCCGTTTGGCGGACGTGTGATCTCATCCACGCAGGCCCTTGAGTTGACGGAACGACCAGAACACCTCGTTATCGTCGGAGGCGGCTATATCGGCCTGGAAATCGGGACCGCTTTTGCGAAGCTGGGCTCCAAGGTCACGATCATCGAGGCCGAAGATAGAATTCTTCCGCGCTATGATGCTGAACTGTCCAAGCCGGTCGCTGCGCGGCTGAGCAAGCTCGGCGTTGCAGTTCATACCAATGTGAAAGCGAAAAGGCAGTCCGAAGACGGGTTGATTATAGAGACAGCAAACGGTGAACGGAACATTCCCTGCGACAAGATCTTGGTAGTGGTGGGCCGTCAGCCCGTTCTCGACACGCCCGGCCTTGAGGCACTTGGACTCGACATGCAGGGGCGCTATCTCAAAATCGACTCGAAATGCGAAACGTCAATGCGTGGCGTCTATGCTGTCGGCGATGTGACCGGCGAGCCTATGCTTGCGCACAGAGCCATGGCTCAGGGCCAGTTGGTCGCGGGACTACTTGCAGGTCAAAATGCAAGCTGGGACAAGCGATCTATCCCCGCAGTCTGTTTTACCGATCCGGAAGTAGTTTCCGTCGGACTTTCACCCCAATCAGCCCCCGGCACAAAAGTCTCGGTTTTTCCTCTTTCCGGAAACGGTCGATCAATGACACTCGAACGAAGCGATGGTTTTGTCCGCTTTGTTACAAACGTTGAAAACGAACTTGTCCTGGGAATTCAGGCTGTCGGCGCAGGAATTTCAGAACTGGCCGGCCAGTTCAGCCTTGCAATCGAAATGGGCGCGACGCTGACGGATATCGCAGCGACCATCCACGCACATCCTACCTTGGGTGAGAGCGTCCAGGAAGCCGCATTGAAGGGTTTGGGACACGCCCTGCACGCGTAGAGGCAACTCCGGGCACAGCCCCAGACATACCAGCGCCTCCAGCAGGATGGATGCACGCGGGTAGAGCTCAATAGACTTTGCGCAATGCAGTCAGATTCTGCTGATCCCGCCCGTACGGCGTCAAGATCGTATGCATCGTAGATTTGCTGCTTGGGGAGACGATGTATTTTGCGAACGTCGCCATCACACCGGAGGGGCCGAGATCGATATAACGATAGGGACCCTGCTTCTCCAGTTTCGTTATCGTATCACGTAGGCGAATAGGAGCGCGCACCACGCGCCAGAAAAAATCGTTGGGCAGGATGTCCAGCATCGCGGCCTGCTCGCAACAAACGACCGGCAACTCGCCCCGCTTGCGCGGTATCAAACGCATGAAGGCCTCGAAGGGGAATTGGGCCGGTTCGGACCATCGCGAATGAAAGGCGAAAGACACGGGTAGCCGCTGATAGGCGACATCGCGAGACCGCAACTCGGCCTCGATATCGTCGAGCCTCGCATCTGGCACTGCGATTGCGAAATGAGTGGCGAAATTGTCCGCAGCGAATTCAGCCAGATCGAAAACTACGCTTTGCTCAAGCAATTCCCGTCCAGCAAGGACGGCAATCATGCCGCCGCGCGCACAGGTGTTTTCGAACGCAATGGCCTGCTGGATAACTGCCGCCAAGGCATCTTCGATATCCAGGTGGCCAGCCAGAGCCGCGGCGGCAAACGAACCGAGGCTGGCACCCAACGTGAGATCTGGCTCGATTCCCTCGCTGAGCAAACATTGCGACAGCGCGTACTCGACCATGAAGATGGCCGGATGTGTGATTAATGTGCGATCGAGTATCTCATGCTTGCCTGCGGAATAGATCGTCTCGACTATGGATCGGCCGACCACCTCGCGGGCTGGGCGATCCAGCTTTTCCATCCAATGACGAAAGACCTTGTGGTTGTCGAACAACTGCCTTCCCATTTGAGGATATTGCGATCCTTGCCCTGGAAACATGAATACCGTTTTGACTTTTTGCATGAAAGGCTCCCGTTTCAGGAAAGCTGATAGGCTTCGAATATCGGCGATTAGAGATCGATGACTGAAGGCCCGGATATCCAGGCTTGCGAGCGATAAAGGCAGGCTTCTGGTTCTGAAGATCGCAGTGGACGTAATGCCAGTATTTTATCGCCAATCGTGGGCACGCACCTGCGAATGCGCAACTCCGTCGCCACGCCGTCAAGGCGCTCAGCGCAAATCGCGAGCAAGTAGGATACGGCCGGACGGTAATGCCAGAAGGCCCAGTGCGCGGGGTCATCGCCAAGCTCCGGGCCGATGGCAATGCGAACGATCTCCGGCTGAGGGTAGCGAAAGCTGAACTGGTTCAGCGGTATCGACAAACCCATGCCGCGCGCCTTGATATAGGCTTCCTTGAGCGTCCAGTATTCGAAGAATTTTTCCTGCCTGCGTCCACGCTCGGTCCGGTTGAGTTCAGTCACCTCCTCTGGCGTGAACCAGCGCTCCGCCAGGCCCGCGGGAATGTCTCGCACCGCCAGATGCTCGACATCGATCCCCAAGTCCCTGTCGCGCGCCACGCCCAGCGCGATCAGGCCTCGTGTGTGAGATACATTGAAACGCAGCCCTTGAGCCTCATCGCCATGCGCAGGAGAGAGGTGCGGACGTCCATAGGCATTAACGCAGAATTCCCAGGACGCCGGATGCACCGGTGCATAGCGGGAGAGTACGCTACGCACCAAAGCTCGCGTAACCAGGTAGCGCTTCCGGTCATCGGCGAAGTGAAAACGCGTCTCCTGCAGCAACTCCTTCTCGCTCAGCAAACTGCGCAGGTGTGCCAGTAGCGCGTCATCGGTAACCTCGTCGTAGAATGACAACCAGATGTCGACGTAGCGGGTACCAAGCTCTTCGATGGTGATGACAGGTTCCGAAAGCATCTTTTTGTAACTCAGAGCACCGCAAGCTCGTCCAGATCGAAATAGCCGTTATAGCCCTTCATGTAGACGGCAGCCCGATGACCAAACAGCAAGATTGCCTGCGTGCGTGTCTCCAGAGCCGGATAGTTAACCACCTTGGACCTCACTTTGGTGCCGATCCCATAGCGCCTGTTCCACGCCTCGACCTTCTCCGCCGCGCTCGCGAGCCCGGCCGGTCCCCCCTCGGTATCCGTGACCGCCGGCGGCCTCGTGGCCTTAGTCGGAACGGCGATTGCCGATAGCTCCGATGGCGACGTTTGCTGTTTGACAGTATGCACGAGGCGGGAAAGCACATCGCCATGTCCCATCTCTTCGAACACAGCGTCGTCGCCGCGGTCTGCTGCCAGAGCAAGCAAGTATTGCACGCTTTCCGACCAACGCACCGTGCTGGCGATCTGACCGGCCAGGCCCTCGGCTATCCCAGCGCCGTCATAGGGACGCGCCGAAACATTCGAAATCACCGGGATCTTCGGCTTGGCAAAGCTGAATGTGTTCAGGAAGCCGGCAAATTCCTCTTTCACAGGCCGCATGAACCTGGAGTGGAAAGCGCCGCTCGTATTGAGTGGATAATAGCGCATCCGGCCCTGCGTGAACAAAGGCTCGGCCCTGGCGATCTCGGCAGCCAGGCCGGAGATGACGATCTGCGAGGGGGTGTTGTAATTGGCCAAATCCACATTGGTCAGGCCATTTTCTTCAAGAATGCGCTCGATGTCTTCCCTGCTTGCGTTCAAGATCGCGGCCATGGCTCCGTTAGAGACCTGCGCCATCAACTCACCACGGCGCTTGACCAGTTTCAGGCCGGTCACGAAATCAAAGCATTCAGCCGCAAGCAGCGCGTTGTACTCGCCCAGGCTGTGACCAGCCACATAGTCGGGCGCGGAAGCCTGCTCCTCTCGATACTTGTAGTGGGAAAGCGCGTTCACGACATAGAGCGCCGGCTGGGTAAAGCCAGTGTTGTTCAGTTCGCTGCGCGGGTCCTCAAGGCAAAGCTCCCTGATCGAATAGCCAAGAACGTCGCTTGCCCTCTCCGTCAGCTCCTTGAAATGGTCGAATAGTTCTTTGCCCATGCCTTTGGCTTGCGAACCTTGGCCGGGGAATATGAGTACCTTCATAACATCGCCTCCAGGAATGAATGGATGACTAACATTTGCTCAAGCACACCGCTGTGTTGACGCCCCCAAAGCCCATGCTGAGGTTCAGGGCGTGTTCGATGGGATGCGATACAGCCTGTTGTCGCACCCAATTGAAGTCTGGATCGATGGGACGATCGAGATTGCGTGTTGGATGCAGCCGCCCGGCGCGCATTTGCAACAGCACCGCTACCACTTCCACCGCGCCGGCGGCGCTCAAACCGTGACCGATCACAGACTTGCTCGCATTGATAGCGGCGTCGCCAAGGCCGCATGCACGCAACGCTTTCAGCTCTACGGGATCGCCGATTGCCGAGCCCGTACCATGCGGATTGATGTAATCGATGTCGCCTGGCGCCAGACCAGCGTGCTCAAGGGCGCCTCTGATAGCCGCAATCTCACCCTCCAGCGAAGGATTGGGATTTCGGTTGCCGTCCATACCCATTGCCCATCCGGACAACCGTGCATAGGGCGCAACGTTGGAGCGCCGGAGAGTATCGGCGCGCTCGATGACCACCGCGGCACAGGCTTCACCGTAGATGAAGCCATCGCTACCGGCATCGAAAGGCCGGCAGGCCTGCGCCGGTTCTTCAGCATAGCGGTCCGACCCCATCGCGCCGATCGAACGGAAGCCCTGGCATTCCCAATAAGAAATATCCATCAACGCGCCCATCGCGATGCAGACATCCACGCGCCCGCTTTGCACCGCCTCCAGTGCTTGCAGGACTGCCATTTGCCCGCTGGCAGAAGCGCCACCCAGGGTATAGGCAAAGCCGCCAATACCGAAAGCTTCCGTGCATAGGCCGCACAGATCGTTGTCCATGAACGACATCGCGTAAGTCGGGCGCAAAAACCTCACCCGGTCTCGGTAGGCGTCATGGACCTGCGTCAACTCGCGCTGCTGGACATTGGAACCGCCGATTACCAAGCCAATACGATCCGGCTCGACCTCGCGGAGGCAAGCATCCAGCCATGCCTCGTGCAGGGCCACCAGCGCTGCCTGCCCGGAAAGCGAGGCAGTTCGCAACAAGGTCTTGGGAATAGCTTCGGGCATTACCAGCTGCTCGATCTCTGCGCCGAGAAAGGAGCTCGCCGGTGCATCGGCATTTTGCGGCAGCTGTCGCCCAGCGCGTTGCATGACGTCGAAACGGTGACGCCCTTCCAGCAGCGCAGCAGCGAAGGCAGCCTGCCCCTGCCCGATGGCCGAAACGACACCGACGCCGCTGACAATCAACTCCGCTCGGTCAGATCTTTGCATGGATGATGCCGGCGAGATCTCCGATGCTCTGCGCCTTGGCGACCTCGATCAGAGGGAAATCCAACGACAACGATTCCAGCGTCATCATGATGATATCGGCGCGGTCGATCGAATTCGCACCCAGTTCGCGCAGCGAGTCGGTCGGCTTGAATACGTACCCGTCCAAGCCGGGAAGAACTTCCCGCGTATGACGCACGATGGTTTCGAAGATCAGGTCCTGGCTCACGATATTAGCTCCAATTGTCCGATTGCTGATGAAGACATTCCTGATTGCCTTGCCTTGCATCCACCGGATGTACGATCCTGCTCGCAGGGAATCCTCGGGGCTATGCAGATGATTTCCCCGAACATCACGCCGCCTCCCACGGGAACCTACCGGTGTCTACGAAACGCTCGATGTTTTTCAGGTTGTCGGAATTTCCAAACACCTCGACGTTGGCGGCAATGGCCGGCATGCGAGACGTCATCAACTTATCGTCGAGGGCAACGGCATAGCGCTTGTAGCGCGCGACAGCATCTTTGCTGAGACGGCGCAGGCGCAGCAGATGCTTGCGGAGCAGATTTGCGCTGTCTTCCTCGCATGCATCCACCAGCCCCCATTCCAACGCCCGTTGCGCGGTGACCGGTTGGGTCATCAGCGTCAGATAGTGAGCTCGTGCAAAACCGATGCGCCGGACAAGAAACGGAAACACGCAGGCAGGCATCAAACCAAATAGTAATTCGGATAGGCTGAAACTGGCCTTGTCATCGCTAAGCACTACATCGCAAGCTGCGACAAAGCCGACACCGCCGGCATTCACACGACCACGCACATGGGCAATGGTGACATACGGACCGGTGGCCAACCGATACCACAGATCATAAAGCGGTCCGGGATCCTGCGGTGTTGGAGTGTCGCCAAACTGTAGTTGCTTGAAGTCCGCACCTAAGCAAAATGCCTCGGGCAAGCCTTCTAGCACTAGTATTTTCACCGCAGTCTCGCATTGATCCAGAACGTCGATAATCTCGATAACCAGATGTTCATCGATCGCATTGTTGGTGTCCGGGCGGTAAATCTGCACGAAGCAGAGGTCGTCTTCAAAACGGACGCGGAGGTTCCGGTAAATTTCCGTCATGATACCCACTCGTATTCGCGGTGAAATTCCTTGACGCTCTTGAGAAACAGGACTGGCTTCCCGAGGGCGCTCCGGGCCTCGGGAATGAAGCTGGCATCCGCGACAAGGTCACGGGTCCCGAACCTGATCTCCCGACTCCGTCGCAGCAGATTTTCATATTGCTCGATCGTCAACTCATGGCGCCGCCCGAGGCTTTCGCCGATTTTCATCTCGCGAAGACGCTGCTTCCCCTCCTGCCGGGCCACGCCGCTGAAGAACTCGGAGCAGCAGCCCGAGCCGTAGGAAAACACGCCAACCCTCTGGGGAGCGGAGAAGTCGCCGTTACAGATCGTGCTGATGAGAGACAGGGGCGCCATCCCGCCCATAATATTGCCGACGCGCTGGCAGTACGTCACACCCGGCATGACGCGTTGCTGGAAATCGGCTTCGATGTCGGCCAACGCGGCCTTAGCTAATTTCCGCATCATATTTCGGTGGGCGCCCTTGACCATGCCGCCGAATGGTGTGTGATAAGCAAGGTACGCGAAGGTTCCCGCGAAATCGGCATCGGTGACGCGCATTTGATAGTCTAGGAAAGCGTTCTCGCAGCAGTTGAGATATGACAGCAAGGACAAGTCGGCATCGCCACTGTCGGTGTCCGTAGATGGCCGGCAGGTATCCATCACTTCATGGCCGTAATAACCGTTCGCGCCGACGTCGATCTGAAATATGTGTGGTTGATCGCTCACCAGCATGGCAACAGCACCGGAGCCGCCGCTGGGTTCGGCAAAAGACCAGTCGGCCGATGGCGTCTCGTCGCCTTCCTCCGCCATGAAGCGCGAGACATCGGTGGCTAGCACCAGCACTTTTCCACCGGGCCGGGTCTGCGATAGCACGAAGTTGATTGCCATCTGCAAGCCTGCAATGCCGGAGTAACACGCCCCCTTGATTTCAAAGAGACGGCAATTGCGGCTTAGTCCAAGCAACTCGTGACAATAGGTACTCATCGATTTGCTGAAATCGATTCCCGATTCCGTGCAGGTGATGACCATCCGGATCTGGTCTCTTTCTTCAGGCGTCAATGAATCCAACAACGGCTTGGCCGCATTGACCGCGAAGGTTACCGGATCCTCATAGGGCAATGCGACGGTTTTCTCCCGCATCAACAGGTTCTCAAACCGTCTCATGTCCAAGCCGCGGTGTCTGGCCAACTTAGCCACGTCTAAGCAGGCAGTGCCAGCAAAGACATTCATAGCTTCGATTCCAACTGTGTTCACGTTCTTTGTCTCGCAACCTGAAGAAGTTGTGGTGGCAACGGCATTGGTCGGCCGATACTACCGGATGGCTAATGCATGTGATCGTCGTCGGACGAGATGTGAGAGCCGCTATGCGCTGGCTAAAACCACCGATGAGCCCTCGAAGGGGGTATGGCTGTCATCGCTCTTCGCCAATCCCGCAAAACTGGGAACCCAGTCTGAGAAAAGACGTAAACCGTCACCATGGGTCACAACTTATTCAATTTGAGTTCGATGTCTCCGGATACCGATCCCAACGGCGCGAGCCTATGCCTGGCGTCGTAAGGGTGTTGCAATTCTATTCTGTAGCGCTTCAAAATAGCGATGCATAACAACTTCATTTCCATCGACGAAAGTTGAGCACTTGTGCATCGATCAAGGTCATGCCCAAGCGGCATATAGATATATTCATGCCCCCGATCCTCCGCTCTCTGCGGGGAAAATCTCTCCGGATCGAAACGCTTGGGATGCTCCCAGTACTCCGGCAAAAAACCCAGCTGACCAATGGATAGAGTGACGCGAGTGGCGGCAGGAATCTTGTGATCGGCCAAGGTTTGCGTCTTCAGCGATGTCCTCTGCGCGACCGGTGAAACGGGATAGAGGCGTAACGTTTCCTTCCACGCCCACTCGGTAACCTCCATCTTCTGGAGATCGTCCAGACTGAGATCGTCGGGTAGTGACAATACTTCCGACCGCACACGCTCTTGCCACTCCGGGTGTGTCGCGAGCAGATAGAACATGCTGGAAAGGCCAAGCGCCGTTGTATCGAAGGACGGAAATATGACGCCGAACAGAAGGTCTATAAGATGCTCGTCGTCCAGCTCCCCAGGCTGTTCATCCAGATTGCATAAGTAGCTCAGGACATCAGTGCCTGGCCTCTTTCGCCTGATGGGAATCAACGAAAGAATCTGGCTGCGCAAAGCTCTCTTAAGCTCAACAGCTCTTCTACGTTTGGGGTTGAGGACCGGACTTTTAATGATCGACGTGAACGCCTTCCAATGGGCGTCCGTCGTATCCCGTACCCTGTTCGATTCACTCTTGTCATCGATGCCAAGGAACAGTCTCGCTGAAAGCTTTGAAAGGATGTGATGTACCTCCTTCTTGAAGCCGATCGTTTTATGAATACGCCAATTTTGAATATCTTCGTTGAAGCTCTTTTGAATTGTCGAAAGGTAGCCGTGGAGAGCAATTCTACTGAACGCATGCCGCACTAGTTCTACCGCGCTGTTATGATGCTCAAGATCCAAACCAAACGAGTTTCCACGCCTGCCGGCAGGAATATGCAAGCTTAAACCTTCGGTTGTCTTTCCAGCAGCTATCCCCGTAGACCATGCCCTGTCCTCGTTGCGCAGAATGCTGCCGATGATATCGGGACTCGTCACCACGACCACGTGGTCCGAGCCTAACCAATCGCGATAGATGTCACCGTAATTTTCCCGCTGCTTGACAAAGTAGTCGACACCGTCACGTCGTATCGCCATCGCCGTCGAAATGGCGGAGAAAAATCCACTCTTTCCCGGTATTTGAGATAATCGTTTCGAGACATCGGGATAAGCCCCGCGGCGATCGCGCTCGCTACCGGCATCCAAAGAAACATTCTGTACAGCAGCACCTGTTTTCATAATCTCTGCTCCCGTAAGAATTGTTCAATCAATCAATCGACGATCGGTCTCGCATCCTCGACGCGTTCGAATCTCATTGTCGATGCCCATCGTCGGCAGCGGAACAGAGATCTCATTGGGCTCAATCTTATTGTTTTGACCGCATCCAGCATCTGGGAAAAGTTCCAGAGGTACGGCACCTAGTTTTTCACACTGGGAGATAGGATTAACGCGCGAAGAACACGGAAATTGATGTGGGGAGTTGGTCTGCCACGTTGCTCCGACTGCTTTAATCTATGATCGGCTTTACGTGGACGAACGACGGGCGTTTCTCCATGGAGACTACGCTGGAGGTTCTCACGAACGGCAAAGCCGGACATGAGGGGCATCGCCTTCGGAAATTCATACATCTTGGTGGTACCCACTCATCTAATGCTCCTCTCCGCCTTCGTGCTGGTAGCTTCCACCTTGCCGTAGGTGCCTCATGCCCGGGTCGGGGACGGCTGATGGAGCAGCCGGCTTCTTAGAGGCATATCTGCTCCTGTGAAACAGAAACTCACGCGACTTTCAGGTTGCACAAAACGCTCGTGGCCAAATCAAGCCCCATCTTGGTGACCTCCAGTGTAGGCGACCACATCACTACTCCAGAACTTCAAGCTGGAAGCGGACGCAAATAATTTGAGCGCGACCGAGCAGTCTTGTTCGGCTCCTCATGTTGATAAGCCGCCGGCGTCCGTGAAGCCGGGCACGCCGCGTCCGTTTATGCCGGAAGCTCGGGAATTTTTTTCCCGAGCTTCCGAAGTTCACCTTGGTTCTCTATCCAAATCTAACATGCCGGCCTTGGTCAATCACTGTCGTCGCTACGCTCATGCTATCGCGCATGCTGATACTTCGAATCTCCATCGACCAAATGCTGTTCCAGGCACCGATTGAGCCAATCCGCATGTGTCACGGGAAGATAATGCCCCCCATCGTCTAACAGGTGGAAGGACGCCTTGCTTAACCGCAAATACAACCGTCTGGAGGCATCGGACGTAATGACCCGATCTTCTTCACCCGCGATAACAAGTGCTGGAAAGACGAATTTATCAAGCGCATTCGACGTCTGCGTCTGCTTCACGAGCTGGAGATAGGCATCGAACACCGTTGGGTCGTAGCAGGCCTTTATCGCCTTGAAATCACCGTTGAAATATTCGTTGATGGCTGGTTTCAAAGTGATCGCAACTTCGTTGACCAGCTCACGCGTTGCGTCATTGATCCCCCTTTGATCATTGTCGATCGAGGGCGCCACGGAGTTAACCAGCGTCAAAGTCGCGACTCGTCCGGGTTGCTCCATCGCCATGCATTGCCCGATCAACCCGCCCATCGACCACCCCACCAAATGCGCAGGAGAATGCAAGCGGTAGTGATCCAGCAGCGCCCAGATCAGCTTGGCAATACTTTGCACACCCTGCTCGCTGCCTTCCATTGTATCTAAACCGCTGCTAAGCCCGTGACCAGGGTAATGGCAGATGATGACGGAATACCGCTTGGCGAAATATTGTACCTGACGTAGCCATATCGTGCCGAGGCAGGCCATCGGCGGCAGGAGAACCAAAAGCGGCTTCCGCTTGTCGATATTGTGCAGCACCTCAAGCCGCACATTCCCCGCAAGCTCGACAAGCTCACTCTTAAACGCTTTGACGGATCCGAATGCCATCCGATAGTAGTCGTTGAAATCAGCCGCGCTGATGGGACCGGAAACAGGATAGCCCTTGACCGGCTCCTTATCCTGCCGTCGCAGTAGCCCGCGCACGCCGAAGCACAAATCTCCCGCTGTCGAATGCTGATAAAACGATCCAAGTGTCATGCTTAGGCCAAACAGCTCATTTATGCGTCGTATGCACTCGATCGCGTTGGAAGCGTCGAGCTTCAATGTTGACAAAGGAGTGAGGTCGTTCACATCCATGCCCCGCGCCGGCTGCACCTCAGCTAACAGTCGGCGCACACGCTCATTCAAGGCATCACCGACTGGCTTCTGATTGAATACGGCATCGTTGGTATCCTTCGGCGCGTCATCCGTTTCCGCAAGGGGGAGGGTACTGCCTCCGTCGCCACCGTCGAGCCAAAATGACCTCCTGGTAAAGGGATACAAGGGCAAATCCACGAATGCGGCTGGCCGGTTCCGATAGAGCATGTCCCAATCAACCGGGGCTCCATCCATCCAGAGCATCAACAATCTATCCACTCTGCCTTTGTCGAGCCACCGCCCCGCCAGCGCCTGCATGTCCTCATCGTCGGTAAAATACCGTTTAACGTTAAGAACCTTGGAAACTCCGTAATTGCCGGACTCAACGTCGGCTGGTCCTGACCCTTTCGCAAAGATTTGAAGCTGCTGCTGTAGTTCCCTCAGCGATCCCACAATAACACCGAAACGCCAGACCAAGGCTTCGCGACGGCCCTGCAGGGTGTAGGCAATATTGTGCAGCCATTCCCGTTCGGTAACGGCGGCGACAATACCATTTGCCAACGCATCCTCAATATAGCTCATCAGAGCAAGGGCTTGAGCGACCAGCGCTTTCTTGCTTTTGGCGGACAGGACGATGGCATGTTCTGTGAGCCGAACCTCATCGCGACTACCTACCTTCTCTTCAGCGGGAAGATATTCCTGCAGAATAGCATGCGCGTTGACGCCTCCGCGACCGAAGCTGCTGACGCCTGCACGCAACGGCAACACCGTGCCTTGCTCATCGACGACGGGCCACCACTCCGCTGCCTCACGCACTAGGTAAAATGGACTACCGTCGAATTCCGGATGGTGATTGGTTTCCTGCAAATGCAGATTGCCCGGGATCTTCCGATGCCGGAGCATCAGGACTACCTTGATTACGCCGGCGATACCGCCTGCTGCTTCCAAGTCGCCGATGTTGCTCTTTACCGAGCCTAGAGCGCAGCTTGCCGGATCCGGCGCTCCAGCCTGTTGCCCATGCAAATCCGTGAAAGCCTGGAATAGCGCCTCGCATTCAATGGTATCGCCGATCAGCGTACCGATGCCATGGGTTTCGATATAGCCGACCTGGCTAGGCTCCAACCCGGCTTGCTGATAGGCCCTTACCAACACCGATTTTTGCGCGCCGGCACTGGGCGAAGTGGGAGACAATGTGTGCCCGCCGTGATTTTGCTCGGTGCCTAGGATCACGGCGTGAATACGGTTACCGTCGCGTTCTGCATCCTCGAGCCGCTTCAGCAACAGCATTCCCACCCCTTCGCCACGGCCATAACCGTCCGCTTGTGCATCGAAGGAGTTGCAAGAACCGTCCTCGCTCAGCGAACCGGAACCGTTCGCGTTCAGAACGGCTTCCGCCGAGGCGATGACATTGACGCCGCCAATGACTGCCAGTTGGCACTGCCCTTGCCGCAGGTTCTCCACCCCCCTGCGCAGAGCGACCAAGGAACTCGAGCAAGCCGTATCGATGACCTCGCTGGGGCCGCGAAGATCGAAGGTGTAAGAGAGTCTGTTGGCAATCATGTAAGGGAGTTGTTCTTCCCTGCCAGGATCATCGAGACCCTTTTCGCGTAACCACAATGTCCTGTAATCCGTGGAGGAAACCGCCATATAGACCGCGGTGTCGCTGCCGCGCAGCCGGCTGGCCGGGATACCAGCATCCTCCAGCAAATGCCAGGCGGTCTCAAGGGATAGCCTTAGTTGCGGGTCCATACGGCACGCTTCTGGAGCCTGGATATCGAAAAACTCCGCATCAAAGCCGGTGATGTCCGAAAGGAACCCCGCGCGGCCTATTTTCTCGTCGCTGCGAAGTCTTAGCTGATCTTGGCGGAGCGGAGGGGCTTCACCGACCAAATCGCGGTTATCGGCCAGATTTTTCCAGAAGTCCTCAAGATTGTCGGCTCCCGGGAAACGCCCGGCCATGCCGATGATGGCAATGGCATCCATGTCGCGTTTAGGCGTGTGGACGGGCTTTCTGGGTGGTGACGCCGCATCCTGCGCGGATATCCTCGGGCCATCCCGCTCTCCAGCAAGGGGACTGAAAACGGTTGACGAAACATCGGGTCGGGTTTCCTCCAGCGTCTTCCTGGCACCAATATCGAGCTCAGGATGCTGCCGTAACAAACCCTCTACCAATGAACGCAGATTCCCATGCTCGAAGAACACGGTCGGCATCGTATTGATGCCGAACTGTTGGTTCATAAGATTGGATAGCTCGGTGAAGCTGAACGAATCCAGCCCGAAATGCGTGAGATCGTCATCCAGGCCAATACTATCGGGCGGAATCCTCTGCAATTTGCCGATAAGATCGCGCATCTGTTGATGCAAGACTTGCGCTACGCCGTTGTCGACGTCCACGATGGACGGAATGACAACCGGCGACCAAGACTGTCCGGCATCCGCTTGCTTCTCCAGCAACACCATGACCAAGCCGGTGATCTGCATGACGAGTACCCCCGCCATATCTGTGACGCCGATGTCGTACCTGCGGTATCTTGACCCCTTGGCTTGATTTGCCTCGATGATGGTGACCTTTACCCTCTCCGGAACCGCTCGATAGAGCAAGCAATCTTCCATGCTATAGGGAACAGCGAGCCCCTGCGGCCCGTAGTTTTCGCCGCATATCTTGACTATACTTAGGAGGAAACCGAAGGTCGTCGCGGTCAATGCGGGGGTTACCCCTGTGTTTTTACCAGGGCTCGCAAGCGTTAGCCACATGGCACGTTCGGCTCGGGAGCATTCGACAACTTCGATGGTCCTCAGGAGCGACGCCTCCTCCTCGGCTTCGGTCATCGGCGCGGTCAGGAGCAGGCGCGATCGTTCCTCTGCGCTCAGATATGAGCGCCCTTCCGCTTCCGCGGCGATCGATGAGTGCAGGCGCGGTTCGACTTCGGTCCAAGCCAGTTCGCACTGCGCATAAGCCACCGCATCCGGCGCATCATGGACCGTTGTATCGGCACTATCGCTTTCTAGTGCCAACATCCACGCATCCCCGTGTTCGCAGAGCCGCAGCGCAGCCCAACGGCCCTGCTTTTCCACAAAGAAAGGTCTGTGCCAAGTCGCGCGGCTGATACGCAGCGCCGTAGCATCCGGCTTGGCGGGCAGTGTATCCGCTACCCGTCGGGCAAGATCGATCAAGGCCATCGCCGGCAGAAGGAACTTTCCATCAATCTGGTGATCGAGCAGATAGACGTCGCTCTGCTGGAAGCTGCACGGATAAAGATGCTCTCCGCTTCCCGCCCGCAAAGGCCCAAGCAAGGTTGCTTCTGGACCCACTCCGCCGCCGTATGGCGCTGCGCGCTCGGGAACACGAAAAGTGCTGACTTTTCCTTGACGCGCGCTGTATCCTTCCAGACTGACGCAGATCGCACCGTCGCCGTCGAGCAGATCAATATCCAGCTTCATCACCGGGCTGGCGGGCATCCCTTTCTGCTTGCGCAAGCGTACCCATCGAATATCCTGGGTGACGCGCTCGGTGCGATAATTCCGCAAACGCTCCAGCCCGAACGGGATCGGAGAATCGGCGGAGATACCGCCCCCGCCTTCCAGAACTGCTGCACTGAATCCGATGGATGCCTGCAACGCTCCGTCGAGCAAGCCCGGGTGCAGGATAAACTCCTGCCCCTCCTGCTCGAACACATCAGGCAGCCGCAAGCGCGCCAGCACCTCGTCCTCACGGTAGAAAAGCTCACCGAGACATTGATGGCTCGGGCCGTAGGCGAAGCCCAGATCGCGGAACCAGCGGTAGAGCTTGGCGCCGTCGACCAGGATCCCGTCTGTATAGACGGGCAATCGCTTGATCGTGACGGGAGCCGGTCGCGTTATCGCACCTCTGGCTTCCGGATAGGCCATCCCCTGGGCATGCGACAACACCTCGCCCGAGCCATCCTGGATACTTTTTATCGAAAAACGAAATGCGTCGTGCCCATCCACGCCGACCGCATCTATCGGCACGCTTTTTGGCAGGGTTTCCCGCTCCATGATGAAGCTGACCTGAACCGGCCGGTCTGAGATGGTGAGCGGCTTGGTCCAGACGATATTCTCCAGGCGGTAGCTAATGGATCGACGGACAGATTCAGGCATTGCCGACGCGACGGCAGCCAGCGCCATCTCGCAATAGGCGGCTCCCGGCAACGTTTTCAGATCCTGAACGCGGTGGTCCCGGAAAAAGCTTTCGTCACCATGGAAGGTGCTTGAAAACTGTATCTTCTGGTCGGTGTCGACATTGCTGTGCAACAGGGGATGCAGGACCGGCGGCGATGGCATCCGCGCCGCCTCAGGCTTACCTCCCACCGTCGAGGCCACCCAGTGACGGGTTGGCGCGAATGGATAGGAAGGCAGGCTCAACCTTGCCGGACGCGCATCGACGTAGCAACCCGCCCAGTCGATCGGCGCTCCTTTCACCCACCGTTCGGCGAGCTTTGCCGGACGATCCTGTCTACCGCTCCCGGCGCGATCGTCCCTCACCGCCGGATTGGAGGAAGACACCACGCCGTGCCACATGCCATCACCCAATCGCCCCTGGTCCAGCCAGGCTTGCAGGCGCGCCTGTATGGGACCTGCTTCATCCGATGCCCGCTGGTCGGACAGCGTTTCATCCACCATCAATGCCAGACGATGCGCCATCGCCTGGCGGCCGATCTGAAGCGTATGGGCAATCTGTTCGACACTGGGACGTTGCTGGCCGTACAGCCGATGCCCGCCCTCGGTAAGATAGCGGCAGAAACGTGCAACCGTCTGCTTGAGCTGTTCGGCGGTGCGCGCTGAAAAGACCCAAACTCTCGCCGCAGCGGGCCAATCATTGGACTGATGGCGAGGTTTTAGAAACTCGCGGACGAGCATGTGGCCGTTGACGCCGCCATAGCCGAAATTGTGCAGCCCGGCCATTCGCGGCACCGTCTCTCCGGCAATGGTCTTCGGCCGCCACTCCTCACCTGACGTCAGCAAGCGTCCCGCAAAGGGAACGGCCTCCTGCCAATTCAATTGCTGATGATGAAGGATCGGCAGGAGACGATTGTGGTTGAGGCACAACAGTACCTTGATCAAGGCGGTCACTCCGGAGGCAGCCCCCAGATGCCCGGTATGTCCCTTGATGCTGCCGATCGGAAGGGGCTCGGAGCGAGAACGGCTGTTGAGCAGCGAGTGATACGTAGCCAGCTCCATGCGATCGGTGACCTGGTCCCCGCTGCCCTGCGCTTCGAGATAGTCGAGCTCTTCCAATGTCGTATCGGCTCGCTCGAGGACCTCTCGGATCAAGGCCTCGTGAGACGGCGCATGGGGCGTAGTCAGAAACCGGCCATGCCCGCCATGCGCAACGTCCATGGCCTTGATGACACCGTGGACTGGGTCGCCGTCCTCGATGGCCCGCTTCAGGGGTTTCAGCAACACGAGCCCCACTCCTTCGCCGAACAGATGCCCGGAAGCGTCCTTGTCAAAAGGCTTGATATGATTATCGGCTGTCAGCATGCCCATCTTGCGATTGAGCACGAACAATCCTGGGCTGAGCAGGATGTTGACACCGCCCGCCAACGCCATCTCGCTCGAGCCATTGTGTAGACTGGAGATAGCGGCATGAATGGCCGCGAACGAGCTGGAGCACGCCGTATTCAAGGTCACGCTCGGCCCTGTCAAACCATAGAAATAAGAGACCCTGTTGGCAAGCATGACAAGGGCGTTACCCGTATTGATATATGGATCCATATCGACTTTCGCATCGACGATCAGCGACAGGTAATCACTCTTCTCCGCGCCGAAAAACATGCCCACCTTGCGTCCCCGCACGGAACCTGGATCGATGGCTGCGTTTTCGAAAACTTCCCAGGCACACTCCAGCAGCAGACGCTGCTGTGGGTCCATTAACTCCGCTTCACGGGGGGAAATATTGAAATGGGGAGCATCGAATTTATCGATGCCGGTCAGGAACGATGCGTAATGGCAATCCGTCTTGCCCTGTTCCTGGCGAGGGTCGCCGGCATAGTCCTGCCAGCGCCAGCGATCCGGTGGAATGGACGTCACTGCCTCGCGATCGTCGATCAGGTTTTTCCAGAATTCGGAGAGATCGGCCGCGGCGGGAAAGCGTCCGGCGATACCGATGATCGCGATTTCCAATGTATCGCTCTCGGCTTCAACCTTTGCGGAATCGATTATGCGAGCAGGAGCAGCGTTCACATGTTTCGGCTGAGCAGGCAGCTCAAGCGGCCTGGCCCTGGTATCCGGAATGGGTTTGTGCCTGGCCAGCATTTCGACCAGTTCCGCCAGGGTTGCACAGGACAGAAACAGATCGGCGCCGATCGGAATTGCCGGGAACGCGCGGCCGATTTCCGCGGCGAATTCGTTTAGATTTATGGAATCGAAACCGAAATTCGACCAAGGCGTATGCGCATCGAGTTCCTCGACAGGCAGCTTTAGTATCTTGGAAGCCAATTCCCTCAGCTTAGTCAGCAGGGCATCGCTTACATCGTCAGCGGCTGTCAGCATCTCGGTTGCAGCGGCATCGAAAGCATCACCTTGGTCGCCGTCATACCCTTCGGTGAGCCCCGTCTGCATCCAATCGGCAAATTCCCGCAAGGTGGGATGATCCAGAAACACCCCCACGTCCAGGGTGATTTGAGGGTAGCGGCGATTGATGGCTGATGCCAACTCGGTCAGGAGGATGGAATCGAAGCCATAGCTATTGAAGCTTTCGTCGTCGGAAATGGAAGCCTCATCCATTTTCAAGGTCTTCGCGATCAATTCGCGCAGAACCCCTTCCAGGTCCGCCACCCCAATCGCCTCCGCCCCGTCCGCCACCGGAGGCAATTCAAGCGGGTCAACCGGCGCACGCCCTGTCTCTTCAATCGTCTGGGACGACAGGAAGACCTGCCGCAGTTTTACGTGATCACCTGGCAGGACCACGACTTGTGGCGATGGACGCGCCATTACGCGCAGCAGGCTTTCCCAACCGGTGGGTATGTCCAGGCTTTCCAGGCCACTATGCTCGGTCAATCGGCTGAGCCGTTTGGCGTCCGCGCGCATTCCGCCCTCATGCCAATATGGCCAGTTGATGCTCACATACCTGCAACCGTCATGATCGTCGTCTGCGCCTGGCGCCATCGCCGCCTGCTTGATCCGGCAAAACTCGTCCATAAAGCCATTGGCGCTTGCATAATCAGCTTGACCGGCGCTACCCATCAAAGACGCAGTTGATGAAAAGCAGACGAAGTAGCGAACTTCCATCGCCGTTACATAATGGTCAAGCCAGTAGCTTCCCAACACCTTGGGCGATAGGACGGCACGCGCGGAGGCGAGTGTCTTATGAACGAACGGCGCATCGTCCACGCCACCAGCGGCATGAAAGATCGCCGCGAGCGTCTTGTGGGAGCCGCGCAAATCGGCCATCAATTCACCAACCTGCCGGGGATCGCTTACATCGGCGCAAAAGTAGCGTACCGTGGAATGCCGAGCCAACCAATTACGCTCATTGACGTCCAGTTCTTCGCTGCGACGACGCCCGCAGAGCACCACCTGAACGCCGAACTCGCTTGTCAAACGCTCGGCAATCGCCCTGCCCAAAGCACCGGCACCGCCCGTGATCAGTACTCTGTCATTCGCGTCCAACGGATCGCCTGCAACCGGAAGATCAGAGCGGGCGCTCTCTTTCAGCACCCGCGTGTGACGTCGGCCATCGAGCCAGGCTATATCTTGATAATGACCGCGTTCGAACTCCCGCAGTTCCCGCGCCGCCAGTTTGGCTAGGGTTTGAGGGCTGTCGGATTCCGACAGCCAAATCGTGCCGGTAGCCATGCGAGAGCTCTCGAGGACGAGGGTCTTCAATAGCCCTTGCAGTCCCGAGGCCAAGGGAAAGGCGTGACGATGCGATACCAGATTCAAGACATGGCAATGCTCTAGAGAGCGCCTTTGGAGCAGATTCTGCATGAGCGCAAAAGTCCACAACAGCCTGCCCAGATATAGATGGCGCTGCTCCACGATCGAGGGCTCGCCGAGTGCATCGACCTGCGGATACAGATCGTCCAGTAAGAGAACAGCGACATTGCTTCCTCCGCTGATGACATCTAGGGTGCTAAAGGCATTCCCGTGCCCAGCCAGGGCTTCATCCGGATTATCCGCAAGTGCCAGTCTGGACAGGAGATGCTCCGACGCATGAAGCTGCACCACGCGGGGTACAAGCCCAGGAGCAGCAAGCGCGGCGACCCATTCCGCGGACTTCCGGGCGTCACTGCAAACCAGTACCACTGCATCGATGGCCTCGAAATCCGTCGCGTCAGCCGGTGCAGTTGAAGGCTGTGCCTGCCAATCCAAGGTCGCGAGCAATGGATGCCGGGTAACGCCGGCTGCGGCCTGTTGCAGCCTTTGACGCAGATCCGCCAAAAGCCCGATTGCTTCGACTTCATCGAATGCATTATTTCGCAGCTGGTCAAACAAAGTTTTGAAATCGTCGGTCATATCAATGCTCCTATATCGCCAGCGCTTTCAGCAGGCCTTGATTGTCCAATTCGCCAGTCTTCAACTGCCCCAACAGCTTGCGGTAATAATCCTCGTCATCGACATGGTTATGCGGGGCGCCATATGCGGGGGTCGTCTCGGATCGGGCGGCGGCGTCCCCGCGCATGATGTATTGAGATTGCCAGTCGAAAACGATCGCTCGCGTCGCGTATCTGCCGGCGCCTTGGTAATCGCGTTCCTCAATTTCGCCACGCCTCAACAGATCCCGCAGAACCACGTCATCGAAACCAGCGAGGATACGATGCTTGACCACTTCAAGTGCGGCGGTCTGCTTTCCATTGGTCAAGCTAAGCTTCCGCAATTCCTCCAAACGGTTCGCAGCGTCGGGATCGGAATGCTCGCCCCGCAGGCGGTAGATTTGAGGAAAGGATGGCAGGTTCAGGAGTTGCCAAAATGCCTTGAACTCACGTTTGGGATCGGGCAACAGCCCTAGCTTCAGGCCAAACACGAGGCTGGCGATAGGCCCCATAACGGCGCCGTGGCGGCGGTCGAGATGGTAGTTCAGCTCGTTGTCTTGCAAGCGATAGCTTCCGGACATCACCCGTGCGTACCAGCGAGCCACCATTTCGGGGAAAAAGAAGGTACCGGAATAGGCGATCCCCAGCGGACATGATGTGGATACCAAGCTGGGATTATCTCTGTGGAAGATACCCATGGCGAAATCGTCTTGCATCGACACGCCGGGTAGCGAATCCAAGTATTCGCCGTTGGCGTATCCGGTACAGAATATGACGATATCGACGTCAAGATTGCGTTGGCTGTGCTTGAAGCGGCATCCTTGGGGTTGAAACTCGTCTATTTCATCGATGATGGCTTCCACCTGACCATTCGCGACCATCTGGACGATGCCGTCATTGATCTGGACAACCGGTTGCTCCCGGAACTCATCTAGATTGGGAAGCAATCCGCTCTTCCGATATTGGCGATAGTAGTCTGGCATCGAATGTCGGATGCGCTCCAGCATTTGCGCCGGATCGCCGTCCGCGAGAAGGCTGGCGGGCGATTGAAAATCGTTCGGCACGAAACCGGCCATTCGCGGCATGATGAGTTTCGGGCGGCGCATGGCCCAATAGACCTTGCTGGCGCTTTTCGTTGCATCTTCCGCAATGTCCATGCCACTGATGCCGTTTCCGACGACCAGCACGCGCTTGCCGCGCAGGCACTCCTCGTCGAAGTAGGAACCAGAGTGCATGACCTGTCCCTGGAAGCTCGACAATCCTGCAAAGTCGGGTTGCCAAGGCTTCCAGAACAAGCCCTGACAAAGAGCAACTCCATCATAAATATCCGTGCGGATTTCGCCATCTCGCGCGACCGTCACCTTCCATCGGTCGGCGCAGGCGACGATCTTCGTCACCTCCGTGCGGTAGCGGATATGCGGAGACAAGTTGAAATGTTCTGCATAGGCGCTCAGATAGCGATGCATGTCCGAAACGCCATAAAAATGCCCGCCGCCGGAAGGCCCGCTGAAGTCCGAAAAGACACTCGTATATTTTGAAGTCTGGAACCGAACCTTCTTATAGGCGCCCGCCTGCTTGCTTTCCGAGCGAAGCAACCAGACACCGCCCAGATCGGGCTGCCTGTCGAAAACTTCCGGCCTATGCCCCTCTTCGAGCAGAGACTTCGCCATCACTAGACCCGCTGGGCCAGCCCCGACAACGGCTATTCTTTTTCCCGTCTTTTCGGACAATGCCTTCGGCTTCTCGATACGTTTGACCAAGGAGGGGGACTGAACATCCGGCTTCGCCTGCGCGCCAATTGCCACAACCGGCTTCTCGCGACCAAACCAGTGACGATGCCTTGCGAAGGCATAGCCCGGCAGAGCAATACGGCGTGGGTGCAGGCTCCCGAAAGCATCGGTATCCGCATCGAAGTCGCCTCCGGCAACCCAGAGCGAAGCGGCGCGATCATGCCTGCCGCCAACCAGCGCCTCGCGAATCTGTACAGACCGCTCGGCGTCGTTCGATAGAGACGCAATGCCCTCATATACCCCCTTCCGATCCAGTGTATTGCGGTTGTCGGCGGCCTGCTGGGTCACTTGCCATTGATCGAGACGATCGACCAGATCCCCTATGGAAGAAGCCACAATCGCAAGACGATGCTTGAAACCTGCCCTCCCCGTCTGCAACGTATAGGCGACATCCACCAGCTCCGGCGGATCTCCCGACTCTTTGCGGGCGACCAGATGGTCGCGCAGACGCCTCGCATTGGCCTTCAGTTGCTCGGGCCGTCTTGCCGACAGGACAACAAGCTGCGGGCCATCCCCACGGTCTTCCATGTTTGGAAGTGTCTTTGGACGATATTCCTCCACCACCAGATGGGCGTTGGTGCCACTGAAGCCGAAGGAGCTGACACACGCCATGCGTTTCTCGCCGAGCGTATCCCATTGGCGCGCATCTCGCGGAATATAGAAGGGCGACCTATCGAGATCGATATGCTCGTTGACGGTGTCGCAATGAAGCGTTGGTGGAATTTGCCGGTGTTGCAGGCTCAGCAGCACCTTGATAAGCCCAGCGACCCCCGCTGCGAGGGCCAGATGGCCGATATTGCTTTTAACGGAGCCAAGCGCGCAATAGCCGGTCCCTGCCCCGAATTCGTTGAATGCCTCGCTCAGCGCTCCGACTTCGATCGGGTCACCCAGCTTGGTTCCGGTGCCATGGGCTTCCACGAGGCTTATCTGCTTGGGGTCGATGTCGAAACGGCGATAAATTTCGCTGGTAAGCCGCCGTTGCGCTTCAGGATTCGGTGCGGTGATGCCGTTGGTCTTGCCATCTTGGTTGGTACCCCATCCACGGATGACGCCGTAGATCGTATCACCTTGCGCCACCGCGTCTTCCAGACGCCGGAGGACGACCGTGCCGACTCCTTCACCAGGGACAAAACCATTTGCCGCATTGTCAAAGGTGCGGCAACGCCCTTGGGGGATAACATGCCAGCCTTGCTGGACAGAATATGCAATGTCGGGCTGGCCATTACGCACACGCCGCCCGCGATGGCCATATCGCTATTGCCCAGCAACAGGCTGTTGCATGCCTCGTTGACTGCGACCAATGCCGAAGAGCAAGCCGTGTCGATGGCCAGACAAGGCCCATCGAGATTCAGGAAATAAGGCATTCTGGCGGAAAGAATCGAGCTCGAACCACCGGTGAACACCTGGGCGCCAACTTCCTCACTGGGGCATAGGCTGGCATAATCTCCGGTCGCGCAACCAACGAAAACGCCACAACGCTGGTTTGCCAAGCTGAAAGGATTGTATCCGGCGTGCTCTATGGCATGCCAGCAGTTTTCCATGAACACGCGCTGCTGCGGATCCATGCTTTCGGCTTCGCGCGGCGAGATGCTGAAAAACTCCGCGTCGAACGCATCGACCTCCTCTAACAATCCCATCCAGCGGCAGGTCGTTTTGCCCTTGGCCTGAGGGTCGGGATCGTAAAATTTCTCCGATGACCATCGGCTCTCGGGAATCTCGCTGATGCAATCGATGCCTTCTATGAGGTTGCGCCAGAAGGCATCAATGTCGGCCGCCTGGGGGAAGCGTCCCGCCATGCCGATGACCGCGATATCCGTGCTTCTCCAGGGAACATCGGTTTTCCTGGATTCGTCAGTGCCGCATGGCACCTCCGTGCCTAACAAAGCGGCGGTCTCGGTCCGATGCGGGGCGGATTCAGGCAAAGCACTAAGTTCCGCTGTGCCATCGGTCGTATTGTCTTCTGGCGACACACCGCCAGACAGCAGCTCCGGGGAACCCGCTCCGACATAGACCGTCGAAAGATAGGCCGTCAGTGCGTTCACGTTCGGAAACTGGTAGAGATGGCTGGCACGCAGCTCGACCCCATAGGCCGCTGCCAGTGCCTTCGACCAGGTTATGGCTGTCACCGAATCCAAGCCCAGATCGACGAAACTGCTATGGGGATCGATATCCGCCACATCGAGCAGCAGTTCCTTGGCCAAGCTTCGAACGACGCCGGCGCTATCAAAAACCGGACCGTCTCCTTCGCGGAACCCACGGCGATCACTGGCGAGCACAAATCGAGCTTTCCCGTTTCTGTTGATGGTGAACCGTCTTCTCTCCGTACCGCATCGGCCGGAACATGGGCGAGAGAAGCTGCCACAGGCGCCGCGCTGCCTTCGAGATATCGCGTGAGCGCCGCGACGGTGGAATGCTGGTAAAGTTGCGTTGGAGACAGTGTCGTCGATAGATGGACGTTCAGCTTTCTGGTCCAGATGACAGCCGTGACGGAGTCCAGCCCCAGATCGATGAAACTCGCCTGGGTGTCGATGTCATGCTCATCGAGTTGCAGCTCACTTGCCAAGCTTTCTACGATGATCCGGGCAATCGCGGGCGAGCGAGACGACGTCGGAGCGACGGTGCTGATCTTCTCCACGACAGGCGATTGCGCTATCGCCGACTCCACGACGGACGCCGCAGACCGGGACGTCTGTCCGAGAAGATATTCCAGAAGCTTCGCCAGGCTCGGATACTGATAGATCTGTGACGGTGACAGCTCCAGCGACAATTGCTGCCGGAGATTTCTGGCCCAAGTGACCGCGGTGACGGAATCCAATCCGAGATCCACGAAGCTCGCCTGCTCATCCAGCTCGTCCACCGCCAGCTGAATTTCAGCTGCGAGGGTTGTTTTCAGCACCGAATCCAACCGTTGCCTGGCTTCGTTCGCAGCACTTGCCACAGGGATCTGCTCTCCGGTGTCACCTTCAACACCTAGTCCGAATTCACTATCGATCAGCGCGGCGACGGCCGGGTTATGGTAGAATGTCTTTTCATGCATCGCGAGCTCCCCGGCGACCACCGCCGACAACTGCTCCACCAATGGCGCAAGCCTTTGCTGCTTCTTGCTAATTAAAACTTCGCGTGACCCCTGTGCAGCCCATTGCTCCGCCAGGCCATGAGCCTGCGCCAGAACTTGCTTGCGGGGAAATACCGCTAACCCCGGCAGTCGCTGGCGCAGCTGTAGTCCCTTGTATGGCATGGCGCTCAATAGGACCTCCCGCCCCAGATCAAGGCCAAGCCGCATCGGGAAAACCAAGGTCGATCCCGCGCCCGGCGAGAAACCATAGGAGATATACGGGGAGTGATAGACGCTTTCCTCGGCAAAGAGCGTGGCGTCGCAAAAGAGCCCCATCGACCAGCCTATTCCGATAGCATGGCCTTGCATGGCCGCGATGATCGGGATCGAGCACCTCAAAGGCAGCTCATACAATCTGGCATCGGTGAATTTCGCCTTGCCTCGCTGAATGGCATGAAGCCCTTCCCGCGTGCCGCCGGTGCAAAAATAGGTATCATAGCCTGTGATGATCAGAACCTTGCATGCCAGCGTCTTCTCCGCCCAAGCCATGACCTCTTCCATGGCCGATATCAGCTCCCCGGTTAGGGCATTTTTGGTCGCCCGGTCTTGCAGGCGAAGGGTCGCAATCCCCCTGCTGTTGATGGAAAGTTCAAACGAGGGATATGGCAGCGGTACGGGTTGACCGAGGTCCAAAGCACTCGGGACCGCAACGAGCTCCGAAGAGAGGTCGGGCAGGCTCGGCCAGACTGGATAGCGCGAGACATCACCACCGGGAGAGAAAACCTGCTTCCAATGTGCCTTGAGTAGGTTTCCGGTATCACCTGCTTTCAGCAAAGCTTCCGCAATAAGGGAAACCTGCTCCAATATTTCACGTTCTGGAACGGCATGCAGGCCAATGCTTCTCGACTGCCACTGCCTTCCCTTCAGCACGTCTCCCGCCAGCATCGGTAAGGCGGCGGGGCGGTCGCGGAAGCGTACCTTCAGGAATTGCCGGACGAATGCGGACTGCCCGGCTATGTCAACTCCGTAGCCGTAATGGCGGGCGGCGTCCACGACCAGCACGTCGCTCGCTGTTGCAAGCAACCACCCAAGGCCGATGGCATCCCCATGCAATGCCGAGAAGATCACCCACGGTGATTTGTGCATGGCCTCGACCAGACCATCCATTGCATCCGTGGCAAGGCTGGACAGGTGATGGTACAGTCCGGATTTGGGGCCGTGCAGGATTACGGCTCTGACAGCGCCTTCAGTGCTCCCCGATACGGCGTTCAGCGAACGCTGGAATATGCCGGTGAGCGCTGTCACCAGCTCGGATGCGCTCCCCTGCGCGGCCAGGTGCACATGTGCTATCTCATTGCTCTCGCACTGCATGGTCAATCCGACTGTGCCGCCCGAAATCATGCAACTTATAAGATCATCTGCTGCCGGCGCCGAATGTTCTGCGGCTGCGAACGGGCTGGAATCCGGGTCCAACAAGCTTATCATCTTCGACACCTTCTCGCTTTTGGTTGGCGCCACCTCTCTCGCAGGTTGCAGCCGAACTTTGCCGGCGTCCGCAACGCCGCGATCGTTTGTTGAAAGAGGGGGCTGCAGGCTCTGGAGCGCAGCCGTCGTTGACGCGGGCGGCAGTCGTTCCGCCCCTTTCTCGGATATCAAGGACGACTCGAGGGCCATGTGAGAGGGTAACCTATCCAGCCAGAAGCGTTGCTGCTTGAAGGGATAATTGGGTAGGCGCATCTTGCGCGGACGCTCTAGCGGTGAAAGCGACGAATAGAAGTCCTGCCAAGGGATCTCGGCGCCCTGTACCCAGGACTGCACGATCTGTTGGAAATCCTGTTGCGCATGCGACGTCTGCCAATCGCCTGCGGGAATGGTTTCCCCGATACGCTGCCGGTAGAATCCGGCAACCTGCATCCCTTGCCGGTGGGACCGCAAGGCCTCGAGCAATTCTTCCGTCGAATGAGCGATGAAACCGCAACGTTCAAGCATCGCGCTACGCCCCGTTTGCAGAGCGAAGCAGAGGTCCGCGATCTCGCAATCGCCATGGGACAGGAACTCGATCAACCGATCGAGATAGGCATCGAGACGATCCGTGCTCCTGGCCGACAAGACGAACATGCTTGGTGCGGCCGGCCTGGACGAACCGGCCGCTATAGTGCGCGTATCGACATACTCCTCGACAATGAGGTGAGCATTCACGCCACCGGCGCCAAAAGACGAAATGGCTGCACGGCGCGGAGATTGCGTTGTCGGATCTACCTGCCAGTCTTGAAGCTCATGGGGCAGAAAGAAAGCCGAGCCTGCCAGATCGATCTCGGGATTGGTCTCCCGGCTATGCAAAGTCGGCACCAGCTTCCGGTGGCGGAGTTGCAAGACGACCTTGGTCAAGGCTGCTATGCCAGCCGCGGCCTCCAGGTGTCCGATATTCGACTTTACGGAGCCCAGCGCATAACGCTTGCCCTCGACCCCTTTGGCACCAAACGCACGCGTTATACCGCGAAACTCGATGGGGTCTCCCAGTGCCGTGCCCGTACCATGGGCTTCGATGTAACTTATCGAATCGGCATCGCATCCCGCTTTCGCCAATGTCTCGCTGATCAAGGCGTATTGAGCGGCGGGGCTGGGCACCATGTAGCCATGCGTTTTTCCCGTGTGATTGATGCCGCTACCGCGAATGATCGCATAGATGCTATCGCCATCCCGCTGCGCCCGCGCCAGCGGCTTGAGGATCACCGCACCGACGCCCTCTCCCGGAACAAATCCGTCTCCGCCAGCACCGAAGCTCTTGCAGCGACCTTCGCTCGACAACATGTGTGCAGAGCACAGCACAACGTAGTTGGACGGATGCAGATATAAGTTGACTCCTCCGGCGATAGCGAGCTCACAACTGCCGCGTTGCAGATGGCCGCAAGCCTCATGGAGTGCGACCAGCGAACTCGCGCACATCGTATCTATCGCGAGGCTTGGCCCCGTCAGATCCAGGCAAAAGGAAACCCTGTTGGCAATGGAGCTAAACGACGTCCTTGGCAGGAACACCTTGCCTTGGCGCCAGAATTCGGGACCATATAATTCAAAGCCTGTCTTTGTCGCACCGACAAACACGCCGACGCGCTTGCCGTAATCCCTAACTAGGGCCTCCTTGCTGCATCCCGCGTCCTCGAGCGCCTCCCATGCACATTGAAGGAAAAGACGCTCCTGGGGATCAGTTAGATAGCTTTCACGAGGAGAAATGGAAAAGAACTGCGGGTCGAAGTCCGCGAAACCATCGATAAATCCTCCCCACTTGCTATAGCTCTTGCCCTCACGCGCGGCCTCCTCCTTGCCCGGTAGAAAAAAGCCATCGAGAGACCAGCGATCGAGGGGGATTGTGTCGATGCAATCCCTACCGGCGGCCAGGTTCCGCCAGTATTCGTCGATATTGGCAGCCTTCGGATATCTCCCCGCGATACCGATGATTGCGATAGGCCCGATGTCGCCGCCCTCATCCAGCGTGGCCGCGAACGCGGCGGGGCTGATTTGCGGGGTGATCGGGAGCGCAGAGATGCCGATGGCAGGCTTTGCAGCTTCCATCGCGACTGGCTGCTTTGCTTTTTGTGGTGACGGTGCCGCTTTGCTCCTGGCCCAGCCACTGCTTTCCGTCGGGTACTGCGCGACCAGATATTCCGCCAGGCTCGCAAGAGTCGCATGCTCGTACAGCATGGCGGAGCTAACCTCGGCGAAGAATTCGCTGAGCCCCTGCTGCAAATGAATGATTTTTACCGAGTCGACACCATAATTTTCGAGCGGAGCACGCGGGTCGATACGCTGCGGCGACAGTTTGCAAAGGCGCCCTAGCAACTCGCGCAGCCTGTCGGTGATGGTCGTCAACAGGGAAACTTGGTTGTCGCCGGCCGCATCGGTGTCGACATCATCCGCTGCGTTGGTTTCGGTTCCTTCGCCGTCTTGCGATCCGACGGCGATCGCTCTGTGCATTTTCTCGACATCACCGTAGATCACCATGATCTGCTCGCTGCCGAGCGCCAGCGCCACTTTCAAGGCGCGCATGCCCTCGTTGATCTCCAATGGCTGCATGCCGGTCTGCTCTCGCAACACGCGCTGAGCGTGCTCGTTGAGAAACATCCCCTCCGCCTTCCACCAGGGCCAGTTAATGGAGATAGTCCGGCCATGGCGCACACCAGCCGCGCACTGCTGATTTCGATAGGTGGCGTAGCCATCCATGAAGGCATTGGCCACCGCGTAGTCACTCTGACCGACATTGCCCATCGCGCCGGCCAAGGAGGAATACAGTATGAAAAAGTCCAGGTTCAAATGGCGGGTCGCCAGATCCAAATTCACCGTGCCCGACACCTTGGGGTCCAGGACATCGGTGAATTCCTCGGAGGTTTTGCGCAACGCAGTAGCATCACGCGTCACACCGGCGGCGTGGAATATGCCGTGAATAACACCATGTTTCTGCTCGACCGCGGCAACAAGCTTTTCGCAAGCCGCGAGCCGAGAGATATCCGCCGAACGGTATTCGATATCGACGCCCCGGTCCCGCATCTCCGTCATGATGGCTCCCGCAGAACTGCCCGCAAACTCGGAGACGGGGCGACGGCCGATCAGGATCAGTTTGAGGGATGGGGCATCATCGCCCAACTGTTGGGCCAGAAGCGAGCCCAGCGCACCGCTTCCGCCGGTAATGAGATAGACACCGTTCTCACGCCAGGGCATGTCCGCAACCGTCGTATCCGGCATATCCCGCCACACGCGCCGCATGAGCCGGCGATCGCGATAACGGACCAACGACACCTCGGCGTGATCCCGGCTGCGATGAACCTGCTTATACAGGTCGGATGCGTCGTCTTTCGTCAGGTCGCATTCCAGCTCCACCACCTGCCCGACAAACGCCGGATGCTCCATGGCAATGCTGCGCAACATGGCTTCGAGAGCTGACAACAATCCGCAATGATGGGCAGGTACGACCACCTGCACGCGCACGGACGACCTGGCATCTCCTGTCAGCAAAGCTTTCAAGCCGACGAACAATTGCAACGCGATGTCGGCAAATGACCTATCGATCTGCGATGCAGCGGACGCTATGATTTGGCAAGGCTCATCCGTCCCTTGCAGGGAAAGTTGTTTGGCGTCGTCGGCGGCCCAGCCGCAAAGAAACACATGCGTGCCGCAACGAGCAGGCCCGTCGACAGCCTGCAATTGCGGTAAATTTTCCCATTGGGGAACCATCAAGGCCAATCTGGAGTCGGCGGGAGCGTCCACAATCGTGGCCTGTTGGAAGACCTCACCGGCGTCGGAGCTGGCCTCGGCTCGAACCCGGTTTTCCCGCGCTGGAAGCCAATAGCGTTCGTCGGCAAACGGATAGGTGGGCAGACTGGCCTTGCGAGGCTTGCGAAGGCCACAACCGGCCTCGGCATATAGTCGAGTCCAGTCCAGGTCCACGCCCTCTGTCCAGACCGTCAGCAACTCGATGTATTTCTGCTTGGCAAACCAGCTATCGATCAGCTCGTGAATATCCTGATCGTTCGTAAGCAATGGCAGCAGCCTGCTTCCCGCCACCCTGCCGCCGGAAAAGACCTTCAGCTCGTTCGGTTTCCTCGCGAGATATCCTTCCAGCAACGCGCGAAGCTCTTGGCGAGAATCCGCGATCACGGCCAGGCGCTCTTCCCAAGGCTCGCGTCCGACTTGCAGCGTGTAGGCGATACTTGCGAGATCGGCGGGTGGGCGCATCCAATGCCTTGCCGTTTCGCGCTTCTCGCCGCCTACCTCCTCGCAATGTCCAAGATAATCGACCAATTGGCGAACCTGCAGGATCAACTGTTCCGGGGTGCGCGCCGAAAGGGGAATAAGAAAAGGGCCATCCACATCAGCCGGCCCAACCGGAGCCACATCCACCCGCGGAATATAATCCTGCAAAAGGATATGAGCGTTCGACCCGCCAGCACCGAAGGAAGAGATGCCCGCGATACGCTTTTGCTCCCACCCATGCCAAGCCTGCCGCTCGCGCACGACGGAAAATGGGCCGCTCGCAAAATCGATGTGGGAATTCAGCTGCTCGGCATGCAGCGATGGGAACAATTCCCTCGCTTGCATCTGGCCAATCACCTTGGTGACACCCGCAATGCCCGCCGCCGCTTCGCAATGCCCGACATTAGACTTGACCGATCCGATGGCGCAAAATTGCTTTTCCCGTGTGTCCTTGGAGAAGGCTTGGCTTAGGCCGGAAATCTCGATCGGGTCGCCGAGCGAGGTTCCGGTTCCATGCGCTTCTAGATAGCTCACCGCGCGGGCATCGAGCTGCGCCTGCTTCAATGCCTGACGAATGACATCCCCTTGGCGTTGCGGTTGCGGCACGCTGTAGCCTTGGCTCTTGCCACCATGGTTAATGGCGCTCCCCTTGATGACCGCATAGATATGATCGCCATCGCGCTCGGCATCAGCGACGCGCTTCAGGCACAGCACGCCGACGCCCTCCGATGGAATATAGCCATCGCCCTCCGCGCCGAAGCTGTGGCAGCGACCGCGTACCGAGATGAAATGACCGCGGCTCAGCAGATGGTACTTGTTGGGGTGCAAGTTCAGATTGACGCCACCGGCCAGCGCCATGTCGATCCCGCCAGACGCCAGTTCCTGGCAGGCAAGATGCAGGCAGGTCAGCGAACTTGAACACATCGTATCGACAGTCATGCTGGGACCGCGTAGATCCAGCACATACGACACGCGATTGGCGATGCCGGCGAAGCTGCTGCCAACCAGCTGCTCGGGATCGTTGTTCGTGCAATGGATGTACTCACTGCTCGTGACGCCCGCGTAAACCCCAACGTCACCGTTGGCGGGCTCGCCATCGGCAGCTTCGCTTTGCCGACGTGCCTGGGCAAGCGCGCTTCGGCAGTACCCCGCGTCTTCCAGCGCCATCCAGGCATGTTGCAGGAACAACCGCTCCTGCGGGTCCATCATTTCCGCTTCACTGGGAGCGATGTTGAAGAATAGCGGGTCGAATTCATCCATTCCGGCAATGAAACCGCCCCATTTGCTTGCATGTGCGCCCGGACGATCGCCGCCCTCCGATCGGAAAAATGCCTTCCAATCCCAGCGATCTTCCGGAATCTCAGTTATCGCATCCACACCATTGGCCACATTGTTCCAGAACTGGATGATATCCCTTGCCTTGGGATAACGCCCCGACAGACCGATGATTGCTATGTCGTCGCGGCGCCCGACAAGGCCGTTCGACGATGCGGAAATGTGCGGTGGCTGGGGTTGCGCGATCTCCTTGAACGGCGGTGTCGGCGTGTCACCGTCTTGCCCGGCCTTGACGGGCGGCGTGCGCTTCTGTGCTGTGGGTGACGCCTGTTGAAGAAGCTTTTCAACTTGGGGCGCATAACTGGCCGCAAAGTATCCGGCCAGCTCGTCCACGGTGGGATATTGAAAGAATAGGGTTTTCGGAAGCGTTCCGAAGATCTTCTCGAGGTCCCGCGTCATTTTCATCGTATCGACGGAATCGACACCGTACTGACCGAGCGGTTGATCGGTGCGAAGCTGCTGCATCGAGAGCTTTAAGGTGCTGGCGACGATTAATTGGAGATGGCGCCTGACGGCATTGAGAAGCGCAGCGTCGTCTCGGTGCTGTTGCGCGGAATTGTCGATCGGCAGTATCGGATCGTCGCCCGGTTCGGCATGCGGCTGGACATCGCCCCCACCCAGTTCCTGCGTGAGCTGTTGCGCCAGCCTGTGCGTGTCGCCGGCAGCAACCAGCAGCTCGGTGCTACCCGCCATCAAGCCTCGGTGAAACGCCTCGACGCCCTGCGCTGCCTGCATCGAACTCATGCCGGTCTCGCGATACATGCGCTCAGCCCGGCTGGCAGACACTCCCATGCCGCCATCCCAAAGTGGCCAATGGATGCAGAGTGACATACCGCGCGCGTATCCGTGCGCCACTTCGATTTGCCGCTGCGCCGCGTATTCCGCCATGAAGGCGTTGGCGGCGGCATAGTCGCCTTGGCCGGTATTTCCAAACACGGCGGTACCCGACGAAAACAGGACAAAGAAATCGAGTGGCATGTGCCGGGTCGTTTTGTCGAGGTTTACAGTGCCGTGGACCTTCGGCCGCATGATGCGCTTCCAGCTGTCCGCGGCCTTCTCCGCAAACAATGCATCCTCGATCACACCTGCTGCATGGAAAACGCCATGCAACGGGCCGTGATCCTGCTCGATCCCGCCAATCAGATTTTGCACGGCCTGCTCGTCGCCGATGTCAACGCTGTAGTAGAAAACCTTGGCTCCGGATGCCCGCAGCGACCGGATGGCCTCTTTCTGGGCGTCTTCCGCAGCACTCAGCGGGCGCCTTCCCAGGAGGATGATGCAGGGTGAGTCCACCGTGTTTGCAATGTCCCGCGCAAAGGCCAGCCCGACATGGCCCAGGCCGCCGGTAATGAGATAGCAACCCGCATCTCGCCAGCTATGCGCCGGCTTCCCTTCCGAGACAGCCAATGCTTCCCAGTGCTTGCCTGCACGCTCGGGAGCGTAGCGCACATAATCCATGTTCCCGTGTATCGCCTCGTCGGTCAAAACCCTGGCCATCTCCGTGACGGACAACCCGGCATCCCACGAGACAATCCGAGGTGTCAGCGTCGGATACTCCTTCGCGACGCACAACAACATCGCATGCGCGCCTCGTGCAAAGAGCGATGCTCCGTCGACAACCACATGGAGAACAGTCGACGTCTGCGGTGACGCTGACAGATAATCTTGCAGGTAAGTCTTCAGGCGAAGACTCCCATCGGTGAAGCGATCGGTCAACCCTTCACCCTCAAGCCCGAGCGACTCTATCTCTGGCAAAGCGATATCGACGGGCCAACATGCTTTCAATGCATGCACCAGGTCCGCGGTCTGATGCGTGACGCCGCTGGAACCGAAGTCCCCGAACAGAACAATGCGATGGTGGCTCGACTGGTCTTCGACCGGTCTTCCGGTTTTCATCGACGCCGAACGCCAGACGGGACGAGCCAGCAGCAATTCGTTCTTCCGCGCTGCTTCAAGGACCTCAGGGCAATATCCGCCCGTGTAATGGACGGTCAGCTCCGAAGGCCAAGACAGTGATTGGCCTCGTACCAGCTCGTCATTCTCGATTTTTCGCGCGATGTCAGCGAGCGATAGCGATGTCGAGGCCAGTGTGAAGCCAACCGCATCGCCCTCCTCCGCCGTCAGCGCTACCACCAGAAGACGCTCTTCCTCTTCTTCCAGGACAAGCGGCTGTTCAAGGCTGATGTTTTTCAGTTCGAAGCCCGGCCGGTCCATTCCTGATGTATGAACGGCGGCTCGGATCAATTCCAGGCAATCGGCCGTCTGTAGAATCCGCGTGCCGTTGGCCGTTCGATCGGCAATGAGGCCTTCACGTCCCGTCAAAACACAATAGAGCAACATTCGCCCCGTCTGGTTTGGCCCATGCCGCCGCACCCACCGGACGTCACCCGTCTCCGCAACACAACCAGAGGACTGATAGTTACGCAGGAGAGCGAGCGCCTCTTCGCGCGTCAGGAGCTCTTGTTCCACTTGCCAGAAGATGTCGGAGTAAAAACGTGCCAT
>NZ_CP083374.1:757500-946878 GCF_017488845.2 Ensifer canadensis | reverse complement strand
TTGTTATTCCGGCCCTTCGTTATAGGCGACGGGACGTCGACGTCACGGTCGGCGATTGCCGCCGTTGGAGAGAACTCCGCGTTTCACCTCTTCGCATCGACGGATGGACCCGGCTGGACTAGACGGACACCGCGCCCACCGCGCTCGCTCGGCTGGTTGTCGCCGATCAGCTCTACGCCGCAGGCATTGAGCGCTTCGATCACTCGCGTCAACGTTTCGACCACGCCACGCACAATACCTTCGCTGGCCTCCATGCGCTGGATCGTCGGTACTGACACGCCGGCCTTCTCTGCAAGCATCTTCTGGTCGATGCCGGCAAGGGCACGAGCGGCACGCATCTGTGCAGCTGTGATCATTCAGATTTATTCCATAGCTGTTAATCTAAACTAGTGACGCATTGAAGTTCATGTTTCAAGCCTAAATCTTGAGTCACCGACGATGCGCCGGAGATCGATCTCAACTGCTCGTTCGCTGGGTTCGCCTCCGGCGCTAAACCGCGATTTGATTTCGCGGGGTGATAGGGATAGAGGCACTTATGGGTTAGCAGCCGATGCCGAGAGCATCGCGGCGATCCGATAAAGACAAGCAGGCTACTACAGCGGAGCGAACATGAGCGACCAGAGCGATGACTACGTTTATGACGAGGCGACCGGCGAATGGCGGCCGGTTTCGGAAATCGCCGCGGAGGCCGCGCAGGCTGCGGAGGTTCGCGATGCGTCGGGTAATCCTCTTACCGACGGAGACTCTGTGGTCCTGATCAAAGACCTCAAGGTGAAGGGTGCCGGCCAGACCCTCAAACAGGGCACAGTCATCAGGTCGATCCGGCTCACCAACAACCCGGACGAGATCGACTGCCGGCACGACGCGATCAAGGGTCTGGTCCTGCGCACCGAGTTCGTCCGCAAGCGGTGACCGACAACATCAGTTGGCCGCACTTGCAGTCCTTGCGCAGTGTCCGAATTACCTCAGCCTCCGGCGTCGGTCGCGCGGGCACGCTGATGGGCCGTCTTCTAGATGGACGACTTCCCACTAGAAGCAGCTCAGAACGCTCTTCAAGAGCCACCCGTGGCTGAGCCACGGGGGCGGCGTTTGCGGCGGCCTTCCGGAAGATGCTGATAGAGCTCCAGCGCCTGATCTTCCTTGCCATAGATGAAGCGATAGATCGTCTCGGTGCAGACACGCACGGCGCTCACGCCATCGGCGAACAGGCGACCGGCGATCTGTTCCGGTGACCACAGCGCCTCCAGCTGCTCGATGACCAGTGCGCGCAATTGCGGGTGCCGCATCAGCTTCCTCAAACGCCGCCGCCGCTCTTTGCGGATGTCGTCGGCAACCGTTGGGAAGTAGCCGCTGTATTCGGGCAGTTCGCGATCGTGGAAGGTATTGCGCCTGGTCTCGCGATAGATGGTGGAACGGTGACGACCGAGTTGGCGCGCCATTTCATTGATCGGCACCTTGCGTTCGACAAAGTGATAGAGGCGGCGGCGATCCGCCAGATTCAGCTGCGAATAGCTTCGTGACATCCCAAAATCTCCAAGGGGAAACCATTGAAATCATTGGCATGTCGCACTTGAAAATAGAATGTACCCGGCTACACGATATGTGGCGGCCAGGTTGAACTGTCCGCGGTTGTGCAAAGTTGGAATGTCACTTTGGATACGTCTTCAGCCATTTAGAAATAGGACACTCGGCATGTCCACTTGCGCTGAGGCAAGCCCCCGAGCGGACCGGCTGGGCCGGGTTGCAAGGGAAGGGAGGGGGCGGATGAGACGCTCCCCTTCGGCTTTAGCTTGGACAGTTGAAGCAGCCGGTCATTCCGCCGCATCGAGGTCAGAGAGCGCCTGTCGCCGCCGGGCAATGACCGCAGGATCGTTCATGAAATCCTTCCGACGTCCCGGGCCGCGCGCGCGTCGAACGTAGCCGTTCTTCTCGCTGTTCGTCTTCACGGCGGGCTTCGTCTGCTGCTCCTGACGTTCCTTGATGTAGGTCAGGAGTTCACCGAGCCGCTTGTTCTCGGTGATCGCCGCATGCGTCACCCGCTGGTCCTTGTCGAACACCCGGTAGGGTAGGGAATGCCCCTTCCAACGCACATCCAGCCTGCCGTCGGCAGGCGCGTAGGTCTCGACATAGCGACCGACCAGCCCGCGCGTCACCTCGTTCTCTTCCAGCATGATCCGCTGGCGCTCGAACGAAAACGTCAACTGGGCACCGACATAACGCTGCTCACGTTTGCATAGCACGTCGCGCAGCCGATCCGGGGCAAGGTTCAGCGGCCGATGCAGATCATCAGATCTGGCAGGGGTAATGGCAAACTGGCGGTTATAGCGCTCCATGAACCGAGGCAGGAAAGCGTTGCCGTCGTCCATGCCGCAGACGCCCTCCAGGCGCAGATCCTTAATCAACCGGTCCTGTAGCGTCCGGTTCATCCGCTCGACGCGGCCCTTGGCCTGGCTCGAGTTTGCGCAAAGAATCTCGATGTTTAACTCGCAAAGTGCACGCCCGAACTGGGTCATGCCCTGGCCGCCCTTGGCATCCTTCTTCGCAACCCGGAACACCGAATGCTTGTCGGAATAGAAGGCGACTGGAGCACCATGCGCCTTCAGATAGAGTTCCAGCGCCTCGAAGTAGCTGAACGCACTTTCCGATCGTACAAACCGCAACTGCATCAGCTTGCCGGTCGCATCATCGATGAACACCAGTAATGAACATGGATCACCGCGATCTTCGAACATGGAGTAATCGCGGCGCGACCGTCTCTGGCTTTTTGGCTGGCGAGGGTGGTTGCCCCCGATAGGATGAAAAAACGGGCTCTCGATTGGAACCGGGCCCAAACATCGGATGGAGGCAACCATGAACCAATATATTGGGCTTGATGTTTCATTGAAAGACACCGCAATCTCGATCCGGGAAGACGGGAAGCGGATCTGGCGGGGGAAATGTCCTTCGGATCCCAATCTTCTCGCACAGATGATCCGCAAAAAAGCTCCGCGCGCCCAGCGCGTGGTATTCGAAACGGGACCGCTGTCGACGTGGTTCTATCACGCGCTGACGAGCGAGGGGTTGCCGGCGATCTGCATTGAAGCGCGACACGCGCAAAAGGTACTGAACGAGACGCTCAACAAAACTGATGCCAACGATGCGGATGGTTTAGCGCAACTCGCTGAAGCGGGCTTTTACAAAGCGGTTCGCGTCAAGTCGTTTGACGCTATGATGACCCGCACATTGGTGGCTGCCCGCGAACAACTCCTGAACATCTCGACACAACTTGGCAATCAAATCCGCGGCCTGATGAAGACCTTCGGTCTGATCATCCCGAAAACGAAGGGGCGAGTGTTTGATGGCGATGTGCGGAAGCTTTTGGATGGGAACAACGAGCTTGCGAAGATTATCTTGCCTCTTTTGGAGGCGTGGCACGATATCCGCAAGCGCGCAGCCGATCTTGGTCGCCAGTTGCTGATAGTGGCACGTGAGAGCGAAGCCACGAAGCTGTTGATGACAATCCCGGGCATCGGCGCAGTCACGGCGGTATCCTACGTTACGGCAATTGAAGACCCAGGAAACTTTCGAACGTCGCGGTCGGTTGGCGCCTGGCTTGGGTTGACAACCCGGCGCTACCAATCAGGCGAAGTCGATTGTGACGGCCATATCTCGCGAAGGGGTGACAATCGTTTACGTGGGCTGCTTTATGAAGCGGCGACAGCGCTGCTGACGAGAACCAGTGCCAGGACCGAGAGCAGTCTCAAGAGTTGGGGACTTAAGCTGCGGGAGCGACTTGGCTTCAAGCGGGCCGCTGTGGCCGTCGCCCGGAAACTCGCGGTCATCATGCACAGCATGCTCAAGACGGGAGAAGTGTTCAACGCATCGGCTGGCGCGACCATATAGGAGACGCTCAGCCTTCGTCCCTCAGCGCGCCATGTAACTTTGCGTGCTGAGCGTCCCTGCTGCGGACGTGGGCAGGATCATTCCGCTATCGCTGGCTGCAGCTCGTTGAGACTGCGTTTCGAACATTAGGAAGATCCCACCTGCGAAGACCATTGTGCGGCGACATTTGTCGACCGCGGAGACAACCCTGCTCCCAGCACTGGATAGCTCTGAAGGACATGGCCGGTGAGGGCAGTCCATTCAATCCGTTCCAGCCGTGTTGCCTCTCTCGCAAGCCGGCAAGGGAATTGCGTGCTCAAACCAGCTTGACGGATGGAGTGCGATTAGACAACCAGCGATGCTCGGAACCGTCGATCTGAACCAGCTCGCCGTAGGCCTCGCGCCGCAGCCGCGGCTGATGGAACGTCCGTCGCTGCTTGCGCGACAGCCACAGGCCGGCCTCCGACATCCATTGGCGCAAGGTCTCGCGCGACACCGTCAGACCATCACGCTCCGCAAGCTTCTCGGCCGCCAGCGTCGGACCAAAGTCCGCATAGCGCTCGCGCACGATCGCCATGGCGTAATCGCGTACGCCGTCGCAGATCCGGTTGTTCGATGGCCGGCCGATCGCCTGGTGCCGGATCGACGCCGCACCGCCAGCGCCGATCCGGTCCAACAGACGACGCACCTGGCGGGTACTCAAGCCAAGCACATGGGCCGCCGACACCAGCGTCATCCGCCCGGCAATCACTTTCGACAAGACCTCAATCCGCTGCAGGTCACGCTCGCTCATCGCAATCAATCCCATCCGCAATCTCCCAGGTCATCAAAACCCGGGGAGAGTGACATTCTTACTTTGCAGGATCAGGACACTTCAACTTTGCGGTGGAGAATCTAATCCAAGTGCAACAATGACGTGTGAAGCGTAGAGGGTTAGCCACTTTCGCGCAAATGGGCCATGAAGACTTCGGCGGGCGTGCGGTAACCAAGGCACTTCCTCGGCAGTGAATTGAGATGGTGGGCGAGGGCGACCAGTTGCGGCTGGTTGACGGCAGACAGGTCCGTATCGCTCGGCACAAAGCGACGGATGCGCTTGTTGGTGTTCTCGACCGCGCCTTTCTGCCACGGTGAATTCGGATCGCAAAACCAGCTCCTGGCGCCGAGTCCATCTTCCAAAGCCTTGAAACCGCGAAACTCGGTACCACGGTCGAAGGTGAAGCTCTGCCGGGCAAAGGCGGGTAGCGGTGAGAAGGCATCGATGATCTTGTCGATGAGCGGACGAGAGTGACGGCTGCCATTCTTGATCATCACCGTGTAGCGGCTCTTGCGCTCGACCAGCGAGGTGACATTGGCTTCACCGAGGTCGCGCCGGAAGATCAGCAGATCACCCTCCCAGTGGCCGAACTGAGACCGATCGGCAATGAAATCAGGGCGTTGGCTGATCCTGCAGTCCAACGGGATCGAGCCGTCGCGGGGTTTGCGGGAGCGGCGCGGGCGGCGCTTGCGACGGCCTTCTGGCAGATGCTGATAGAGCTCCAGCGCCTGATCTTCCTTGCCATAGATGAAGCGATAGATCGTCTCGGTGCAGACGCGGACGGCGCTCACGCCATCGGCGAACAGGCGACCGGCGATCTGTTCCGGTGACCACAGCGCCTCCAGCTGCTCGATGACCAGTGCGCGCAATTGCGGGTGCCGCATCAGCTTCCTCAAACGCCGCCGCCGCTCTTTGCGGATGTCGTCGGCAACCGTTGGGAAGTAGCCGCTGTATTCGGGCAGTTCGCGATCGTGGAATGTATTGCGCCTGATCTCGCGATAGATGGTGGAACGGTGACGACCGAGTTGGCGCGCCATTTCATTGATCGGCACCTTGCGTTCGACAAAGTGATAGAGGCGGCGGCGATCCGCCAGATTCAGCTGCGAATAGCTTCGTGACATCCCAAAATCTCCAAGGGGAAACCATTGAAATCATTGGCATGTCGCACTTGAAAATAGAATGTACTCGGCTACACGATAAGATCGCGTAAGACTTGTTATGGAACTTACAAGCATGGTCTCGAGACAGGTTGGATGTTATCGTTTTTCATGAAATTGTCTCTTAGGAATGATTTTTCATGAGCAAGAATCGGATTTCATGGTGTTTGGGTAGCAGAAGCCTTTTTCACGAGACGTAACCGTTTTTCATGGCCGCTGGCTGCCATTGGTTATGCCGCGCTGATCGACGCCTATGATCTAAACGTGTCGATCACGCTCACGGTGATCGACCAGCGCCACAAAGTCTATCAGGCGGATGGGTGGAATCTGTATACTCCAAGTCATCAGCCGGACACCGTCCTAAAGGCGCATCTTGTCTTCGCCCTGCGTTATGAGGGCCTGCGTCTTCCCGTTCGACATCCCTACATATGGACGTCGTCAACGAATGCCATTCACAAACGTGAACAGCCCGCGCCAGCGCAACTCGTGATACTTGCCTGCTTCGAGCGCCATCCTCATTAGTCTCCCCGCAGGTGATCGTCGCGCAAACTGAGCTGGGCCGCGGCGTGCTCGGCGTGGTGGATGGAGGCTCACCGCTGCACCGGGCTATTTCGACACGCCGCTGAACGCCGCACTCGTCGCTGATCCGACCTTTTCGCCTGGCTGGAAAAGCGCACGCCCGCCGGCCGCTGGGGCAAGATCGAAGAACTCGTCGGCGCCTGCATCTTTTTGTCTTCGGACGCCTCCTCCTTTGTCATGTCGACGGCGGTATCACGGCTTCACTCTGAGGCGCGCCTCGTTCCGGTTGAGGCCACATCGTCCTGAAGGGCGTAGAAACTTTCATGCAGGCAGTCCAAATCGCTCCACGCTCGATGACCCTATTCGAATGATGCTTTGAACCGATCACGGCGACGCTCACTCTCCGTCCGCTCGACCCAAGGTCGCAGAGTGAGCCGCTGTGTCGTAATGCCCATTCTCGCCCTTTCCCTTCAGTTATCATCTCGAAGCCAACTCTGGTGTACCGCTGTTTGGTATTTTTTTCGGTGCGATTCATCGCGCGCGTAATGCCCTGTGGATTGAGTTTTCAAAGAGTTCAAATATTCTCTGGCTCGCCCGACAAGACAAATTGGTTCAAAATTAGAAGTATACTGAGTACATCTATGGGAGTGACTGCATGCTCATCTATTCCGACGAGAATATTGAGGTAATTCACCGCGCGGGATCCTCGCGTTATCTTCTTGTCACCTTTAATGAGATGGAGATGCAGGCCAACGGCAGTCGGTTCTGGGCGCAACGGTTTTGCGAAAAAGCCGACATTGCCGCGCTCGGCTTCATCAGCAGGCGGCCCAACTGGTTTCCGGCAGCGAGCATCGTTAAGGCGGTCGACGCGGCGCAACCCATTTTGCGTGCCGCGCCGGAGCGTGTCCTCTACGGTCATTCACAGGGCGGCTATGCGGCGCTGCGTTATCGTCGGCGCTTCGATGCGACCGTCGCCATCGCCTTCTGCCCGCAAGCCTCGATTGACCCGAATGCAGTACCGTTCGATCGCCGGTTCACGCGACATTTCTCGCCCAAGCTTCACACCAATATGGGGATCGCCCCCGACCAAGCGGCCGGCCGCGGCTATGTCTTTTTCGATCCGTTCCATTCGGTCGATCGCCGGCACGCGGAGCAGATCGCGGCGCTCCAAGCAGAGACGCGGCTCGTTCCGGTCCATATGACCGGACATGGCACCGTCCGTGCCTTCATTGGAACAGAGCGGGCTCTTTCGCTCATCGACTCTTGCCGAGCGGACAACGTCACGGGCCTACGGGAACTTGCCCGCGTGGTTCGTGTCGCCGCACCCATGAGGCCCTACCAAATCGCGGTCTCGGCAATCGCTCGCCATCCCGCTTGCGCCGACCGGTTGCAGGCTCGCTTTGGCGAGGGTTTCTCGCCCGTGGAGCGCGTGAATTTCCTGTATCATCGGGCCAACCGTCATATCCGCGACAGTAAACTCGCAACAGCGCGGGAAATGCTTGCCGAGGCCGTGGCACTTCAGCCTGCCAATATCGGTTTTGTTCGCCGGCTCGAGGAGCTTGATAGCCGTATAGCCCGAGCCCGCGACGTGGCAATTTCTGGATAAGGATAAGAACTGGAACCCCTCAGGTAGTCGTCGCCACGATCGAAGAGAGTCGGCCCACTCTGTTGACGTGCCGTCTCTTGACGAGAGTGGGAGACAAGACCCCAGCGGTGCTGCTGCACGAAAACGACGTCATCCTGACGGTGAAGACGTCGAAGCGACCGTATGTGCCGGAGCCAGGGCGCTTGCAGATGAGAAAGCTATCGGAGCGGTTTGCGCGCATCGACATCACTTTTGGCTTCATGGACGAGCCGAACGTCTCAAAGGCTCTCACATTTTGTGAGCGAGCCGGTTTCCAGTCCGAGATCATGCAAACGTCATTTTACCTTGGGCGCGGGACGCTGATAAGCGATCCGCGGGCCTGTCCGGCTACCAGGACGGCAAATCGCGTCGTGAAATCGGTGAACAGATGACAATCTGAAACCAACTCGGCCCTCCAGACAGCCAATGTCAAAGCCGTGTCAACCGACACACCCGTAACTTATCGCCAAGTCGAACCGTCTATTTTCGATTGCCACAAGCGAAGGTTCCCCTCCGACTGCCGCGTCATTGCGATGCATTCGCTCAGGGATGACGAGGCGGTCTTCTTGGTGGCGTTCTTTTCGATCTTGCGCACCATCTTCTCCACCGCCCGAAATGCAACATCCGTTGGCATGCCGGTCAGACGAAAAGCATTCGCTGCCTTCGCTCGGGCCAGTACGTAACCGGACGGACCGATGATGTCGCGACACTCATGAGTCGTTGCCATGTTTTGGTAGGCTGCTCGCAGTAGTCCCCGCAGCGCCATGTCATGACCCTGGGCCTGTACGTGGCCACACGTCACCGCGCTTAGCAGGCAAGCCAATGCTGGTTTGATCACATGGTTTATCTTTGAAGCCATCATACGTTCAAGGTAGAATCGCACGCCCCTGCCTGCAACCGCCTAAGTTCAATGATTCAGGGCTCGGATCGGTGGGTTGCTTCATGAAACGGATCGAAAGAGAGAATTTCCAGTTTCATTGTTAAGGCAGCCGGCCTGTTCCTCTCGAAACTGCGAATGCCTCCTAGGGTCAACGCACTTTGTGCGCACGCTGGTCAGGGCGTCCCACTGCTTGCGCGTCATGGGATATTTGCCGGGATCGAACGGGGCTTAGTTCGGCCCGGTACCTCCTGCCGTGATCGGACGAGCTCCGTTCGCATCGGCCGTCGGATCGTCGATCAGCGTGTTGTAAGGCACGCTCTGAATGGTCGTGTTCGGCACACCTTTGGTGCCGGCCGATGGGCTATGACGCCGCTAGTCCTGGGCATGGGCATTCTCCCGTTCGGGAGCCTTGCAAATTCATCGGGTTTTCGGTTTCATCGTCTCGGGAAAACCGAGGGATAGTGATGGCGATCGAGATCGACGATGAAATTGAAGGCGGCATTCAGCTGTTCATGGCTGAACATGCGGTAAGCCGCGAAGAAGCAATCAAGCGCATCCTTCGCGACTGGCTGGTTGGCAACGGCTACCTGGCTGTTATCGACGAGGATTGAGCATCGCCAGTTCTCGTGCGGGCGGACCAAGTCGGTTATGGAACGGCGGCCGCGCTCCTGCCGATCTTTGAACTGATCGAGGCGCATGTCTTCGCGGCCAAGCGCCTTTTTGGTGACGACACCACCACTCCCACCCAGGCTTGCAGGCCAGTCGGATCGACATGCCCCAGTCCACCAGCATCCCGTCGACAAGGTTGCGCTTGGGGGCAGGCCATAGAGCTTATCAGCGGATAACGTCCTGGAGCATGTTATTGCGACGAGTGATCGTGATGGCCGGCAGATTGAGGTTCTGTCGAAAGTGATTTTTCCGTAACGCCACTGTTTAGGTTATGAAGCCGTGCGTAAACTCCATCTCGCTGCGCGAGCTCGAGATGGGTGCCCTCCTCCACGACCTGCCCGTCCCTCATTACGACGATCTTGTCGGCATTGAGGACCGTGGAGAGCCGGTGGGCGATAACGATGACAGTTCGTCCCCTCATCGCCTGGTCAAGCGCTTTCTGAACCGCGGCCTCTGATTCGGCGTCGAGTGCCGAGGTCGCCTCGTCGAGCAGGAGAATTGGTGCGTTGCGCACGAGTGCACGTGCAATGGACAGGCGTTGGCGTTGACCACCCGAAAGCGTCATGCCCTGTTCACCGACCGGCGTATCGTACCCTTGCGGCTGTGCCAGGATGAAATCGTGCGCATAGGCGAGGCGCGCCGCCTCCTCGATCTCCGCGTCGGTGGCCCCCGATCGACCGTATCGGATATTGTCCCGGATCGAGCCTTCGAAGAGATATGGCTGCTGCGAGACATAGGCGAGGCCATCGCGCAGCGACTGCTTCGTCACGCCTGCAATGTCCTGACCATCGACCAGGATCTGGCCGGACGCTGGATCGTAGAAGCGCGGGATGAGGCTGATAATCGTCGACTTGCCCGCCCCCGAGGGGCCCACCAACGCGGTAGTCTTGCCGCCTTCGGCGCGGAAACTTACACCTTTGAGGACCTCCTCCCCGTTGCCGTAGGCAAAGCGCACGTTGCGCAGCTCGACCGTCGCTTCGCCGAGTTTCAGCTCGGTCGCGTCGGGGCGGTCGCGCTGATGCGGAACCGTGTCGAGGATTTCGTAGAGCATGCGAGCATTGACGGCCGCACGTTCCAGCGACACCTGCAGACGCGCCAGGCGGCGTGCCGGATCGTATGCCAAAAGCAACGCGGTAACGAACGCGAAAAACGCGCCGGGCGGTACATTGGCGTAAATGGTGCGGAAGGCGGCATAGGCAAGCACGCTCGAGATCGCCAAACCTGCAAAAGCCTCAGTCATTGGTGCGGTGCGTTCGCTCAGGCGCGCAATGCGGTTTGCCCGACCCTCGGCCTTTTCGATGGTCGCATCAACCTTGCGGCACAATTCGTTCTCCATTGTGAAGGCCTTGACGATGGAGATGCCCTGTATCGTCTCCTGCATCGCGCCGAGGACGCGGCTGTTTGCCTCTACCGCGTCGCGCGTCGCCGAACGAAGGCGCTTCGAAACGTAACGCAGACCGAGAACCAGGGAAGGTGCGAGGAGGAAAATTATAAGCGAAAGGAGCCAGTCTTTGTTGAACATTACGCCGATCAGTCCGACCAGCGTTAGGAGATCTCTGGCAATCGAAGTAACCGTCATATTCAGCACGTCGCGGATGCCGCCGATATTTTGGTTGATTTTGGCGAGTAGCCGCGCCGAGCGTTGCTCGTGATAGTAACTAACACTAAGCGCCATTAGGTGGGAATAAAGCCGTCGCTTGTAGGTAGCAACGATATTGTTTCCGATTGTAGAGAGTGCAACTGCTTGTCCGTAAGTTGCCAAACCTCGTAATACGAAGGCGCCAAAAAGTGAAACGCAGATGAGGAGGACCACATCTCCACGCTTGTTGGCAAAGGCTTCATTGATCACGGTCTCCATGATCCATGCGGTGAAGGCGGTCGTTGCGGCGACGACTAGCAGACACCCTATAGCAAATGCATAGCCCCGAATGTGGTCGCGGCCGTTTTCGGCCATGACGCGCCGGAGAACTCCAGTGATTGCTTCGGAATCAATTGCCGGCTGTTTTCGATCCTTCACCTTCAATAAGATGGTTCCTTGTCCGCATCAGGAGCGCCCTTCCATTCAATCGGCTCTATAAAGCTTTGCTGCTCATTTGGCGAGTCCTTCGGCCAGGCACAAGTATCCCGCTGTGGCAGACATACTCGGGTAAGCGGAAAGTTCTCTAACGCAGATCCCTGCTTAACGAAGGTTTCCGATTTCTTCGAACATGGCTTTGGCGTCTCGCCGGGCCTTCTGAATATATGCCGCAACAGCGAAGCTATCGGCTTCCTTCCAGTACTCTATTTTTTCGAATGCTACTTTCGGGTCATCAGTTAGAAATTGTCCGATACCCGCATCACTTAGCATACCGTACATTTTGGAAGTATTCGACGACATGGCGACAAATGGCGTCTCGGACAACATCGACATGCACGCCGCGTGGAAGCGCCCAGCCACAACACCTCGCATGCCAGCAATTCGGGAGAGGATTTGTTTGGACGCTAGAGGCTCGCTTAACTGACGGATCATTTTCATGCGCCGAAACACATTGGGCTTGAGCAGCGACTTTCGAAACGAGCGAATTGCTGTGCTTTGTCGTCGCTGAGAAGGTGGCGGCGGCTCGGTCACCATTCCAGAGTTCATGAATACGAATTCTGGCATATCCCCTGCATCCAAAAATGGATTGCTCGGCTCTGACGTGTCGAGATGAAGAAAAGAGATATCGTCCCTCTTCAACGCTTCCTCCAGTGCATTCCGTGCGACATCTCTGTTCGCGTTGTCTGTTACAACGATTGTGGATACTCTTGGCATCCCGACGAAAGCATCCATGACATCGCTAGACAAGGTGAGATCCGGCACAACTTCAGCCCTCAGTCCCACCCTTCGCGCTTCAAGAGCGCTGATGGACTCTCTGACATACACTCTGTTAAAGGCCTGGCATGCCGCGGCTATCTCTGCGTTGTTTCGTTCGTATACGCTATTGATGAGCACGCTCGGAACGCCGGCAGCCCGACAGAACGGGCCCACTTCAGCGAGCGCCCTCGCCTGCCTAGTAGCATCATGCAAAGTTCCCTCGCCGTTGACGATCACAAGATCGACAGACCGCATGGTGGCAATAAGGCTCTGATGCTCTCGCCAATCAGTATGAACTGAAGCGGACGCAACGATCCGAATTCCGGCCGATTTCGCCAAACGAGCTATTTGACCGACGACCACTCGACATCCGAGATGGGCTTTCGTGGACGTGTCATTGATGAGAACTGCAGTTTTCAAGCCCTTCATCCCGGCAAACCGATCTTGTCAGAGGTTGAATTAACGGGGAATTTGGGAGAATAATCGGCAACACTGTTGATGAAAAATCCGCCCGTGCAAGGTATGCCATCTTCGCTGACGCGAGGCGCCCATTGAATAGGCTCTGCCCTGGTAGGTCCAATCAACGCGAACTAGCGCCACTCGCGATAGTGGCTAGTCGTCGGTAAGGGCAGACCTTCGATCAGCGAGGTCGACGATCCTTTTCCTTCGATCGCCCAATCCAAGATTGCATTCGCCTCGCTATGCATGCTTACCCTAATTACACCTCGCTCGACGTCATCGGACCCGAAGCACGGGGTGATTTGTTCAAGTGCGCTCAGAACATCGTATTTTAGGTCGGCGGTAGGATTGTCTTTAAGTATTCTCGCAACAAGTTGTTTCACCACAAAGTGGAGAGTCGCAACTCTCAATCGTTCATCATCGATCCGCACGATTTTTCCCTCCCAGAAACTTTAATCGCGACAGGTTTTTTTAGCAGGAGAAGATACCATTTTCAATTTGAATAGCGTGAACCGGTAACCTTTAAGCCTCCAATGCCATTCTCCGGCCAAGAACGAATTACCGCTAGATTTACAATCTGACGCAAGCCCCGGGGCGCAAGGAGCTTCCCGGCGCTCAGGTCGCCGCAGGAGCCGTGACCCTGAATGTCGGACTATGAAGGATCGAAGTTGCCGTATGAAAGTCACCGCGGATCGGTGGTTATATTTTCGCCGCCATCGCTTCAGCTGCAAGCTTTCATTCCGACCGGGCGAAAGTTTTGGCCCCACTACAACGGCAAAAGGTCACTACTTGTATCGGCCAATACGGGTAGCCAATCTGATGGCGCGCAATCGACAACGCTCTTGTAAACCATCGTACCGCCGAAGCCATGCGCCGATCAAAATCTAGCAGACGCAATTCGAACTCGCATTTTGAGGGACAAGGGGCCAAACCAACAGAGAACCTATGGGGCAGCCTCTCGTGACGCTATGCCATCAGGAACGTGGTAACCTGTTGGAAGATTGCTCCTTTGCTTCGATTACATTTAGCACCGGACGGAACACTGCGGCGAGGCTTTCTGCTCCTTTTGCGGACAGATGATCTTCGTCCTTATATAACACAGTTGCCCCTCGCATAGCATGGCAGCGAAATTTATCGCAAAGAGTACTCAGCGGATCGACAACCAAAGATCCACTCGACTTCGCGACCTCTTCCAAAACCTTACGCGCTAATGCCTGACGCTTATGAGTATATTCAAGAGGTGGAGCCACATCGAGAGTGCTACCTGAAACCACGGCCTGTGCAAGGGCTTCCGGAACCTCATGACCCATTTCCGGTACATCCATCACCAACACAGTCTTGGTCCCCTGCTGGGTAAAAGTGGCGATCGTCGTATTGAGACTTTCGCGGACAGGGGCGGACCAGTCTACCGTAGAAGGCTCGATGCTGGGATCGAAAACGCCGCCTTGACGCGGCAGCTCTGCCCTGTGGACGTACTTCGGCCAGTAGCCAACCATAAAAACATAAGGGAATTTCCTTTGTTGGATGAGAGCCATCACCGCAGAATTGTGTTCGACACAACGCTTAACTGCCCAACTTGGCCCGAAATCCGAGTTCGGGAGTGGCGGGCACGATCCTCGCCCAACAAACATGCCCGATAGCCCCGCTTCGCGAGCCGCGACGTCGATCGCTGGAGCAATCGCCGCTGCGTGAGAATCTCCCCACACGAGGAACTGCGGCTCACTCTTGGTTTCTACCCCAAGAGTACAAAGCTCGCCTTTCCTAATCTGAACCGGCGTTAGACCATTTCCGTTGGAATCGGCGAAACACTCAGCGGCGATGAAAGGGCCGTCATCATAAGTGGCTTCGTAAAGTCTGCGCGCCTCTTCAGGTAATCTCTGCGGGACACCGTTCAGACTGTTGACCAAAATTCCAAAGGCGATCGCCGAGGCGATCGCTACGCTGCTCAGGCCGGCTGTGGCCGCGCCCGATATGGCTAGCCGCCCGTATCGCGCAGGCTGCTCAACAAATCTCCAGGAAAGGTAAGCCGTCGCAAACGACAGCGCAACGACGATGAGGGCCTGCTCGGTGGTGAGATCACTGCCAAGATAGTTGCGGGAAAAAACGATAAGGGGCCAATGCCAAAGGTAGAGCGAATATGAGATCCGACCGACAAAAATGCAGACGGGATTGTCGAGAAAGCGTGCTATCCACCCGCTTGTGCAATGAGAGTGAATTACGAGTGCCGTGCCGACGCAAGGGACCGCTGCAGCAATTCCCGGAAACGGGGTATTAGAGGAGTACAGAAAGGCAGCCCCGAACACCAATAAGAGACCGATTGCGGTCAGCGCTTGGCTGGTTCGAGCTGAATAGCAGGGCCGCGGCGAAAGCGCCACAACAACTCCAATCAGTAACTCCCAAACGCGGAAATGCAGCAGGTAAAAAGCTTTTTCGGGTTTGTGATATACCTCAAATACACTCAGGACGAATGACATCGTCAGAGCTGCAAAGACAACCCACAGTATTCTCTTTCTCGCATATTTGTACGAAATGTAAGCGGCAGCGGGAAATACAATATAGAATTGTTCTTCAACGGAAAGTGACCAAGTGTGAAGCAAAGGCTTCAAATCTGACGCTATATCAAAATAACCACTCTCTCGTTGAAACAACACATTTGAAACGAATAGCGCCGAAGAACTCAGGCTGGAGGCAAAATACTCGAATTCCTGGGGCATAAATAGCAGCCACGCGGCTAGGGCAGAAGCAGCCATCATCACGAATAGTGCAGGGAATATGCGTCGCGCACGACGTAGGTAGAATTCCACAAAACTGAAGCTGCCTCGCTCGAGGTCGCCTAGAATAATCCTCGCCATGAAAAAACCGGAGAGGACGAAAAAGACGTCTACTCCGACGAAGCCGCCGCGGAATACCTCAAAACCGGCATGAAACAGAAGCACCGGCAAGATTGCCACAGCCCTAAGGCCGTCCAGATCGGGCCGATAGCCGTTATGGTGCTGAGATACCGCCAATCTGGCCCCCTACGATTCTCATCATGAAACCGGTGCGGCACTCTCATTAGTAAGTGGCGACGCTACCAGACCGGTCATTTCCAGGCTTAGGTCGTCTTTATCTAACTGGTACCTGGCGTCATCGGCGCTTGGGAAAATGCCTAGGCGACGCCGGCACGCAGCAGGTCATGAACGTGCAGGATCCCCGTTGGTTGACCTTGATCGTTTGTCAAAAACACAACCGTGATTTTTTGCGATTGCATTAATTCCATTGCCGCACTGGCCAGCAGGTTGCCTTGAATGACTCGAGGGCGATGCGACATCACCAAGTCGACTGTCAGGCCCAATAGTTCCTTCGCCATATGCCGCCTCAGATCTCCGTCGGTTATTATGCCAGCCAACATACCATCAGCATCGACGATGCCGACAACGCCGAATCCTTTTGAAGACATCTGAATGATCGCTTCGCCCATGAGAGTGCCAATCGGCAATAACGGCACGGCATCACCACAGTGAGCTAGTTCCTGAGCGAGCAATAGCTGGGAACCTAGCTTGCCGCCGGGATGAAAGGTCTTGAAATCCTCGGGCGAAAACCCTCGTCTTTCCAGCAGTGCTATGGCAAGAGCATCGCCCACCGCCAATTGCAAAATTGCAGACGTTGTCGGCGCAAGTCCGTGTGGGCAAGCCTCGCGCACCTTTGGAAGGACGAGCGCGATCGTTGAGTTGCGCGCGATGGTGCTATCGGCATTCGACGTGATAGAAATCACCGGCACATTGAAGCGCTGCGAATAGGTGAGGATGTTGCCAAGTTCGACGGTCTCGCCAGACCATGAAAGTAGGACAACCAAATCTTGCGCGGTGATCATGCCAAGATCGCCGTGACTTGCTTCTGTCGGATGCACGAAATAGGAAGAAGTACCGGTCGAAGCCAGCGTCGCGGCGATTTTACGCCCGATATGTCCGCTCTTGCCCACGCCTGCGACAACGACCCGTCCGGCCCGCGAGGAAAGCAAATCGACGGCATCGACGAATCGGTCAGACAATTCCGCTTGCGTTGCCAATCCGGCTGCGAGCACACTGATGGCGTCGTAAGCTGTAGCGATCGTGCGAGTAACCGAGGCTAACATCGCGTCACGAGCGGTCATCTTCTTTTCCTAAATTGCTTCAAAAATTCAACGGAGACCGGAAATCTGACAAAATCAAGCAATTTTGCCCTTATTCTCAATTGGCGGCATACATATTTGCGTTAATGTCGACCGAAGCAGCCACCTAGGTGGTAGCCGCAAGTAGTCGCGACCTCCTCTTTGCCTGATCAGCGGGAATGTGGCAATGACCAGTGAAATTGCAACGATTGAGACCCTGCGTGAAAGTCACCGCCACTGGCTGTCCTCACTGGGGATTCTCGACACCCCGTGGCTGATATTTGGTTCGGCCCCCGGCCCGACGTTGCCGCCGGATTTAATCGAATATTGCGCGCGCGTCGATGTCAATAATTCTGGCAAGACGGCAAACGCCCTAGGCCTCCCACCCGCAGATTTGACATTTCGCAAGCGGAAGAAGTCGTGGGGTGAACATCCGTACGTGAGGACCAGAGGTCTGCTATGGCTGCATAGGAGACCGCTTTGGGTGATGCACATGAAACTCCTTCTGAAACCAAGCGTCCGCTACAAGAGCCTCATGCGTGCCACCAAGGCTGAGCGTGAGGCGATCGTGAACTTTGTCAGTGGCGGCGTTCCCGGTGATGTGGGCGACGTCGGCAAGGTCACGAACGGAGTTGCTGCTCTCTGCTATGGACTTTTCGTGGGCGTCCCATCCGTAACTCTTACAGGTTTTTCATTGACCCAGATGGGGCATTCCTACAACGACAAAGGCAAAGTGCGGCGCCAAATTGCTGAAGACACTTTCGTTCTGACGCGGCTGAGAGATCGCGGCAACATTTTCACAACAGAGTCAGAGCTGTCTGAAGAGACGGGCCTACCTTTCGTTCGAAACCGTGGCGATATCACGGATTACATGTCTCGCCGACGCTGCGCCGATCATCTGGATTCCACCCATATATAGCCAAATTCGTACAGATCACCGGGACGCCCGGCATTGTAAGGAATGGAAACAATTTCCGGCTCCCTATCTGCGATACTGACGTCCTCGCCTACCAATAGCTTAGCGATACGCGGAGGAACCTTCTTTGGGGTCTGACCTTGGGAAGACCAAGCAGCCAGAATTCGTCCAGAAGGAAGATGGACCTGCGCATCCGGAAAAAACCCGATCAGAATGATTGGGGCGTCTGGGAACTGTATTCTAAGATTGCCCGCTAAGATCGCGTCGTCAACCACGATCGCGGCCGGAGGCGCTTCCGAGCTCACGGCGCGGGCAAAGCCATTGTATGGCGTGTGAGCAAATGAATAGTCACCTATGGCTGGGCCGATGTAGACCCGCACCCATAGCATCAGTACAACGCCAACAGAAAGGATGCCTGCTATCGAAAGAAGCGCGGGAAGGCGCGGGGCCGGATCAATGTTGGCCGCATCGATCTTCAGCACCAGGTAAAGTGGCAGCAGCGCGGTAAAAAGTGCCAGCCACTTCGGGCGGATGTGAGTCGCTCCCATCGCAACGACGATAAGCGCTACCATCAGAAAGGAGGCCACGAGCATCCTCCCCACGACACGCGTCCACAGGCTTTCTGCGCGCGCGATCTTACCTATGTCCGAATAGAAGATCCCACCGAAGACCGCAAGAGTGAGCGCAACGCCCTTGGAACTCGCGATTGCGAGGGAAATCATCCCTTCAATGGCGTGCGGCAGCAACGTGGCGTCTGACCCTTCCCGCATTTCAGCGACAGTCACACTTGTGGCATGGCCTATGTTGTTGATTACCCAGTAGGCATGGGGTCCTATGACGAGTGCACAAATCGCAGCTGAAGCTAGTACACGCCAGTCAAATAAGCGTTCTCGTAGTGAGGCTTCTGGCAGGATGGCGAGTAGTGCGGACACCGGGATAATCACAAAATTGTACTTGGAGATCGCACCAATTCCTACCGCCGCGCCGACGATTAAGTAACTGGCCAGATTGGGAGGATTCTTAAGAAGACGGAAGAAGCCGTATAGGAAAAGCGACACGGAAAATAATGCGGCAACGGTGTGAGAAAGGTCGCGCTGTGCCAGAAGGAACACTGGCGGAAGCGTCAGTACACCGAGAATGGCAACCGTCTGTAGGAGCCGGTCTTTGGTCAGTATTCTGGCAGTAAGGCCGTACAATAGTAGGAAGAGCAGCAGAAGGGCGTTTTTTACGATTGCCACCGACGTAACAGAGATCCCGATAACCGCTGCGGCTCCATATTGAAGCCAATTGTAAAAGGGCGGCTGCGCTCCATATCCGAGCATCAGAAATTGGGAAAGGAAAGCTTGTTCGGATTCGTCGATTTCGAGCGAATCGGGCCTCAGAATTTTGAGAACAAGGCTCAAAAGGCAGTAACCAGCGACCAGGACGTAAATGGCATCCGCTCTTTTTGCTAAAAGATTGCGCCTTTTCATTCTTTCTACCGTCCCAGCAGCCGTAATGTTCGCTTCGTCTCACGAACAGCTACTAAGATAGGACCGAGGGATTCGCCAGATGCGGCCCATCAGTTCACACAATTCAGTTGGGATCATTTGTATTGGAAATGTCGATTGCGAAAAGAAATCGCCATTCTGCGTTGTCCCAGGCTTCACGTGGCCAACATTTTTGGCTAAACCGGCTCCAACGACCGGGAATCCACAAGTAGTCGCTTAATCCAGTATTCTTGATCGTTATTAGAAGCACGCCTGGGACATTTTGAAGCCAACTTGAATCGGAAGTGTCATGACGCAAAGCGCTAATATTTATATCGGTTTCGACAGCAAGGAAGTCGTTGCCTACCACGTTCTTTGCCAAAGTATTCTGGAAAAGAGCTCCATCCCTGTGGCGTTCACGCCCATATCCCTGAACAACGTCGAAAAGATCTTCACTCGTGAGCGCAACGCGCTACAGTCAACGGAATTCTCCTTTTCGCGATTTCTCGTTCCGTATCTCAGCAACTATGAGGGATGGTCACTTTTTGCCGACTGCGACATGCTCATGCGGACTGACATCGCGAAGCTTTGGGAGTTGAGAGATGATCGCTACGCCGCCATGTGCGTAAAACACGATTATGTTCCGAAAGTTGAAACTAAGTTTCTGGGACAAGTTCAAACGAAGTATGAAAAAAAGAACTGGTCCAGCGTGATCCTGTTCAATAATGCCAAATGCCGAAAGCTTGATCTTGACTTCGTCAATTCTGCAACCGGCCTTGAGTTGCATCAGTTCAAGTGGCTTGAGTCCGACGATCACATTGGCGAACTGCCGGCGAGCTGGAATTGGCTTGTCAACGAGTATGAATATTCGCCAGAGGCGAATCTCGTTCATTTCACCGACGGCGGCCCCTATTTCGAAGAATATAAAGGGGACGATTACGCCGATGAATGGTTTGCCGCACGAGATCGCGTCTTGCACGTGACGCAACGCGCCAGCTAAGCGTGGAAAGCGCGCCAACATAGTTTTCACTACGGGCCGTGGCGATCAAACGTCGCCGCGGTCTGATGTTGAGCCCCGCACATTTGGCTGATCTTCAGCCGGGTCTTGAAAATTTTTCATCGTAGCCGAACCCGCAATCAACAAGAGGCGAGACGGACGAGTGATTTGCGATTTCGATGCCGTTTTCGGCGGCTACGTTCCTTGCCATGTTGAGATGATCGATGATACGCGGTTGAGCCTTCCGGATGCCTGAATAGGCTTTTTCCGTCGTCTCGTAGAACCTGGACATGTCGGCGTTGCCGAGATCGATCCCCAAGAGACCGATCTCACGAGGTTTCCAGCGAATGGCAAATTGCATCGCTGAAATAACAACCGAGCCCGCCTGAAATACCCCAGAAGTCGGGTTCTCGGAAAACCCGGTAGCGCCGTCCTCACTCAGTCTCACATAGGAGAGCGCTCGCAACTCTGGGACAGATCTGCGTTTCTTCGCGTACGGCTTTCGCACGTTATCGATCAACGCGATCGCCCTGTCCTTGAACCAGGTCCGGTCAAGTTCGCAGATCGCCCTTATGGTACTCACGGAGGCCAAGCACAGGCTATCAACCGGGATTCGCTGAATAAGATCGAAGTGCCTCCATACGAAACGCTCGTCTTCGATCGCCACGGCCAAAGGTTGGGCGATGACGCTTGGGACTAGGGTCAAGGCGCCATTCAGGAGTATGCAGGAAGATCCATCGATCCGGGTAAGATCATTTTGTTCAATGGAGGGCCCCGACCCGATGATCAAAACACTTCTTGGAGCGAACCGCAAAGTGCGAGATGTTGACAGAAGATTTCCCACAAGTTCGCCTTGATACCATATCGAGCCGTCTTGAGTTTCGCTAGCGCGCTGAAGTTTGAGGCCGGGAAACCAATCCTGCACATGTGCTCTTGAACGGCCTAACGCAAGACGGGTCGCGATTTTGATCAGTGAACGGAGGAACGGGCGGTTTGAACTCATTGGTTCCTCTACGGCGAATGTGCAACCGGAATAATACGAAAACGCCTTTCCTGCAACTACTGATTCTATCGGTTCCACAAAGGGATGCCTAATTCATTCGATACCGCCGGGTCGGCCGTGTAGATCGGCCGACCGGCTTTGATCAACCTTTCGACCAGCATCTTGTCCATGTGAGCATGCTGACGTTTAAGACCCGCCTCGTTGTAAACATGGCCAGCTGAGTTCGGATTTATCCCTGTTATAATAACAGCGGGCGCCCCGTTATAAAGGGCAAAAAGGACGGCGTTCATGCCATTGGAACATTTCGAGTCCGCATCTAGTTCGAGCGAACGCAGACCGGCAACACGGTCCAGCAGCGCCATGCGCTCATAACGATCGACTATATGCAGGTGCTCGTAGCTGTATTCAAACGCCCTGAGACCATCCTCCAGCCTCCCGCGGGCATCCTTTCTCCACAGGAAGACATAAAGCGCACCGGTACGTTGACCTTTTAGTACACGTCTGACCTCAACGGCATTGGGCGTGGTCCCATCGACCTGATTGAACATCATCATCGTTATGTGGGGCACATCTACCCCCCAGCTGGTTATAACGGACTGAGAACCGTTCACCGTAATGATCGAGAATTCGTCGTTTAATCCCGTCGGCTTGTGAGAAACTGGCGCTGAACCAACGACTACAACCGGCCCCTTGAATTCGAAAGGCGCGACAGGAGGAGCCGGGCGTGTGAGGCAGTATTTGACATTTCGGTAAATGCGCTTGCGCGTATCCGAGATCCAAGAACCCATACGAACCTCATATTGGTGATGCACTGGTAGTCATTCTTCTTTCTGAAGCTTCGTACGCTTCAGAAATTTCGGCTTAAGTCCGCGTAGAAGTTCATCTACCGATCGCAACACGTTCGTTAGAGAGACTAATTTGTCAACCTGCGCATCAGTTTGACTGAGGCGGGTCGACAGAACTTCAGCGATCGTTAAGGAGATTTCGGCAGCCGGTAACTCGGGGAAGCGAGAGGCTAGCGATGCGTAGCTGTTTGTCGAAACACCTCCGCGCATAGACAATTTTCCCACCCTTGCAAAGAGGCGCAAAAAGACCTGTTCAAATGTCCAATCGTGAACTGCGACGACCCGCCATTTTTCGCTCCGCTTGGCCGAGAAACCCGCCAATATGGTTTTAGCCGGGAGCTGCTGGTCAATCAGCCAAAGCGCCACTGCAAAGCCGCTAGTTGGGGTCTTGTTCGCAGGATAGAACTCGGCGCAATACCCGGTCAGATCCAAGTGCCCGGTCGGGGTTCCCAAGTAGTCGGAGGTGGTGTTGAGACGTTCGCCCGCCCCTAGGCGGATATTCATAATGCCGAGGAATTTTTCAGGCGCGAACAGCTTGACGACATCGGCGACCTCCTGTCGATACACAATGTTGGCGCCGCGCGGTTGAGCACGCGATATCAGCAAGGAGTGCCCAGTAAATTTTTTATCAAGAACCTTGTAGACCTTATTGAAAAAGATGAAGAGCGTAGTTGACGGGTATTCGGCCTGAAGCTCCTCGATATCTACCTGGTCGCTATTAGCCACAAGGACGATGTGTGAGAAGTCCGCGAATAGGGCGCGCCATTGCTCCGCCGCCACTAAATTTGCCGTCGTTGCAGAAGCGGGGAAATCCATTATCGAATAAGTCCTTACTGATGAGCCGTACCTCGACGTACTTCGATGCTTTGGGATTCGGCTTACTATTTTGTAAAGATGGTCCTCGCTAAATCAAAGCAAGCGCTATTGATAAATCATCCCAATGCATGTTCAACGAAGCGCTCAAGTCCACACCTTCCGCTCCCACCAGTGGCAAGGATAGAAAAACGACTGTTTAACTGCTCAGAATCTAAGGCGCTTCGATGTTTGGACTGAAGGCTAATCGGCATCTTACACGAGAACTCGAGATCACACCTCCAACGGCAGAGGCGGGCCGGAATGGCATTGCTATTGTGGCCTGCGTAAAGAACGAAAGCAACTATGTTGAGGAGTGGGTACGCTTTCATAAAGCTGTGGGTGTTCGTCATTTTCACCTCTACGACGACGCCTCCAGTGATGGAACGTTCGATGTATTGCGGCGGATCTTGACCGAGGAAGAACTCACCGTTGTTCCTTGGAATTTGCGCATGCGGGATGAAGAAAGCGGCGAACTTCTGAATGGCCAGACGGTTGCTTTCGCCCATGCAATCCTGAATTTCGGGGGCAAATACGATCGTATGGCTTTCATCGACGTCGACGAATTTTTGCTACCTAAGAAAGGACGAACCCTGCAAGAAGCCCTGCGCGGTTCAGGAGGTTTTCCGAACATTTCCCTGCCGTGGCACATGTTTGGCCATAGCGGTCATGTTTCCCGGCCCGCAGGACCCGTTTGCCTTGCGTACACCATGCGCGTGGCAGACCCGTTGCGGCAGCATCTTGACGCCAGCAATTTCAAGTGCATCGTCGACCCGGTCGAGGTGACCAAGGTTGCCGTGCATCACTTCCAAACACGTTCTCACGGCGATAAAACTGCGAACGACGGCGGAAAGTCAGTTACTAGAAAACAGAGGAAGGCTCCCGCTTTTTACTCGGCAGAGTTCATTCAGCTCAATCATTATTACGCAAAGTCGGTACAAGAACTGAAAGAAAAAACAGAAAGGGGTTGGTCCTTCGACGGGGCCGTTGATAAGTACAGGAACAAAGTCGCTACAACAATAAGATACATAGAAGAGAACGTGGTAGAAGACCGAAGTATGTTGGAATTCATCAGCCAGTATGAGATCGAGCTCAATCAAGATACCGCAACTCGGCTATAGAAGTTCTAACAGGGATTTTCGATCGTCGTAATACATGTTCCGTTGTCCCAAAGCGATCAGATCGGAGTAAATACTTGCAAGTGCACTACGACGAAGACAAATCGTTGGACGCGCGTTGCGTGTGGGCGGTAGCTGAAAGCAAGGCAGGAACGCTTACGCAATGTCTTGGCGTCGGAAAACAATTCGTCCTGGAACCTGCGGTCAAACTGATCAGTCGGGCTCGCGGAATAAAAAGACTGTTCGAACCACCGCTCTTTCGCAGAACAGAGGAGCGCCCTGAACTTGTAATCTCCTGCGGTTTTCGCGCCGAGCCAACGGTTCTGGACATAAAATCGGCCTATGGTGGACTGCCTTTCACGGTGCACCTTCAGCGTCCGCGGATTGAAGGCTATGATCTGGTTTTCGTGTCGCGCCATGATTGGGTCGATGAATTAGCCAATCGGCCGAATTATCATCAAATGGTCGGGGTCCCGCATCAGATCACATGGGCGCGCCTCGCGCCTCTTAGAGATGCCGCACGCCGGCGTTTTTCGCCGGATGGACGCCCGATTGCGGCGATTTTTGTCGGGGGCTCGAACGGCGCGTATGTCTACGACGAAACCACGCACGAGACGATAAGACACGCCGCTAGGCAATTAGAGCGGGAAGGCTGGCGCGTTGTAGCGTCGGTCTCGCGAAGATCAGAAGATAACACGCAGCAGGCCCTCTTAGAACTCAACGGAGAAAATATTGCAGTGTGGGATCGTCAAACCGAGAACCCCTATCTGGCCTACATGGCCGCGGCCGACGCTTTCCTTATCGCCAAAGATTCGATCACAATGCCTTGCGAAGCTTTAGCAACCGGCAAGCCGGTATTCACGCTTGATATAACGCCGGTCGAAGGCCCGCGACTGGACAAGTTCGTGCGCTATCATCGAGATCTTCATGAGAGCCTGCAACTGACCCGGCCATTCGAAGGAAAGATTGAATCCTACATTTACGAGCCGCTCGATGAAACGCGTCGTATCGCCTCGATAATCCGATCGAAGATGAACCGCATGTAGAGCCGAGGGCCGCATCACCCTTATTCGCGCCAGTGCTCATCGACCCAAGGCGTCGGGCGAATATAGTGTCTCAGGTATTGAAATGTGCCTTTGTTTTTCCGTTGCTGCGTTTGGAATACGCCTGCTATGTGTTCGAATGCTGCTTTACGGGATCCCTTCGATCCATACCGCCCTTCGATCGCGTGTTGCGGGTGAAGACCACGCGGAAAAATTACTACGCGTGCGTTACGTGGCAGACGCGGGGCAAGGAAATAGTTAAGCGGAAATGGCCAACGGCAGTCCTGGCGAAAATGGAGGACCCATTTCCTGGGAAAAAACTTGATGCCCCCTGGCGCATTTCGACTCACGAAGCGCTGCTCATACCGATACTCGTCGGCAACACCCTGCGGATTAGATCGAAACTTTTCCTGCAGCGGCAAGAGCTTGCCGACTGGAAACCGGAAGAGCGACGTTTGGCCAAGCCGCTCAAAGGGCGTAGTTTGATTTCTTGCCATCACAACATCATCGGCCTCACCGACCTCGAAGAAGCTATCCAGCGACGACACAATCACGAGGTCCAAATCTAGAAAAAGCACCGGGCCTTTTAGTTTCCCCAAGGTTGGCCCCCAGAGCCGAGCTTTTGGCCAAATGCCTCTGGTATTTGTGGGCATGTCAATGTTCAGAGGAGGCAGGTCTTCGCAGAGTATCTCTGGGTTGAGGCCGCCTCGATTGTCGGTGAAACAGGTGAACGTGAAAGGAGGCGTGATGTTGCGAGCAACCATCGCGTACAGCCTGTTAATGAAGCGCGCCCCATACTTTGTGCCCCAATTGATACAGATGATCTGTTTCACGCCACCGCTTGCTGCCAAAATACTCGAACTCATAGTGCTCGTTCCTCGCCCGCTTCCAACCGCACCACTCTCAAGCCGTCTCTAGGCCCCAAACCGCTTGGTTCGTTTTTGGACCGCTGCGAGCGAGTATGAGCGAGCGATGACTGTCGTAGATACTTGTCAGCGGCCCTTTCGCCAAGTCCCGGACCGAGTGATTGTCGTTCACTCACCTTAAACCTGCCGCAAGCATTTCAGACCGGCATGCCCACCCGCAATGGTCCAGAACGCATGCGTCCTTTTGATGCGGCCTATGGATATAATCCTCCAGGGCTTGTCCTGCAGCAATGGTCTAATGGTCGACAAAGGGCATAATAGGATTTGACTCCGGAGGGAGCGCCGAAAGCGCAGCAGGTCGCTGATTGTTGGCACTCCCTGCGCAACTGCTCCGTTGCTTTGCGGAACCTCATCGAGATCGAAGAACCGGGGAGCTGGGACGGCGGAAGCCTATGCACCCCACTATTACGCCCCAGGTGAGGCTCACCTATCCGACTGGAGCCACGAGATCATTTTGAGCAACGGCGTGAGGACGAGCGTCAAGGTTGCCCATGTCCGGCCTGCCACAGCCGGATGATGTTCGTCCGGCCAGATGTGCGCGAGAGCCAGGAGATGGTCTTCGACGCCCATGACAAGGTCTTCGCCTTCTTCCGTGGCACCTGCACGCGCGGCATCTGCGACGGTTGCCGCAAGGCATGGGATTTCTATGCTGGTCGCGACGCCGCGTTACTCGCTGTGGAGCACCACGCGTGTTGCTGCCGCGACCGCGTCCCACTCTGCCAGCACCCGTTCCTGGGTGAAGCGCCGTGCACTTTGTTCCGCAGTGCGTCCAAGATGATATCTGAGCAGCGGATCGCGCAGAACCCTTACGAGGGCCGCGGCCAAGGCGTCGACATCTTCCCTATCGACCAGGATTCCATCATCGCCATCGCTGATCATTTCTTCGGGGCCCCATTGGCACCGGAACGACACGGTGGGAATCCCGGCGGCCATCGCCTCCAGAAGCACGATCCCCCATCCCTCATAGCGCGATGAGAGTACGAACACGTCGGCCGTCTCCACCCATTCTCCTGGCCGCTTCGTGACGCCCGGCATGCTCACCCGGTCGGCAAGACCCAGGCGGTTCCTTTGCGCCTCAAGGTTTGCCCGCTCCTCCCCTTCCCCCCATATGCGCAAATGCCACTCCGGCAAATCCGGCGCGATTTTGGCGAATGCCTCGAGCAACAGGTCGAAGCCTTTTTGGTGGGTCAGGCGTCCGACGGCAGTCAGCGTGTTATCCTCACGTCTCCTGTTCCAACCCGGCGGCAGATCGGATGCATTGGGAACGACCCAGCCCCGCTTGCGCATGGCGGGTGGAAAGGCTTCGAGCGCCCCGCGCGTCATCGTTACCAAGCCGAAGGCGCGCGGGTAGAGCCATCGCTGCATTCGCTTCCAGCCGCGTCCAACGGGCTGCAGTTCGGGATTGTTGCGCTCGGAAACGATGATCGGCACACCAAGCCGCCAGCCTGCGAGCAGCGTGAGAACGTTTGTACGCGTGAGGAAGCTGAGGATGAAGGTCGGGCGCGACGCTCGAAGCGCGGCGGCAAGCTTTCGCATCCTGCGAAACGCCATCAGACCGGAATGAAGGTTCGATCGAGGCCGCCCTGCCCCACCGAGCCGCCAGATATCGATATGCGGATCGATCGGATAATAGGCCTCCGAAGTTGGTGCCTCGAAAGTAATGATGGTTACCTCATGCCCTTGCCGTGACCAGTGATTTGCTACCAGGCTGACGACGTGCTCGGTGCCGCCGGCGCCGAGTGCCGGGACGACAATCGTGGTTCTGGTCGTTTTTTGGTCCGGATGGTCGTACGCGCCACGATACGGGCTCGTTGCCATTCCTTGATGTTCCCCTTCGCGTTCCACACGTCCTCGGTCAATTAGATGATGGTTGTTACATTCCGGATCGCAGTTGCAGTGTATTCTGTTTTACCCGCTGCCGCGACGGCTTCAGTGCGCCGTCAGGGGGTGCCGATGAGCAGCATTTGCAGGGTGTCACAGGGGCATGCTCAAGCGTGTTCGGGTGACCTCTCATGCTGCGTTGGCGGACGCGTTCCTCGTTTCTCGCCGAAAATCCGGCAGAACCTGGTTTCGGTCCATTCTGTCCCGAGCAGACCGTATGCTCGAACCGATCGCAGCTCACTGCATGCGCGAACGAGCTGCTGTTCACGCGGTCACTTCGTAGCGCCCACGACGACGTTCCTGACGACGTCCGCGATCGTCCTCATTGCCTGCTCGTCGAAACTGGGATCCACCAGAAAGGCCAGGCTCGTTTCTCCGAGAGACCGGGCGACTGGAAGTCGGTGCGCCGGCACCATGCCGACGTTGATGAATGCCTGTTCCCGATAGATTTCCGAGCAACTGCCACTAAAACACGGCACGCCGCGGCCATTGATCTCCGCCACAAGCCGATCCCGGTTCCATCCGTCGCGCAGCATTTCTGGCTTCACGAAACTGTAGAAGCGATACCACGCATGGACGAAATCCGGCGGCGGCATTGGGGTGCGAAGCGCCGACAGATCCTTGATGGCGTCGTGAAGGATTGCTGCGTTGACCGCACGGATATCGTGAGTGTTGGCAAGCGTGGCGAGCTGCGCCGTCCCGAGCACTGCCTGTATCGACGTCATGCGCCAGTTGGTGCCGATCGTCTCATGCAGCCAACGGAACCCCGGGGGATGCTCCGTCTTGAACACGGCATCGTAGCTCTTGCCGTGGTCCTTGCGGCTCCAGGCGCGTTTCCACATGGCCTCGTCGTTTAGTGCGACCAGGCCACCTTCGCCGCCCGTCGAAATTATCTTGTCCTGGCAAAACGAAAATGCGGCGATCTCGCCGAACGTTCCGACGGGGTGGCCTGCTATGGAGGCTCCGTGCGCCTGGGCGCAGTCCTCGATCACCCAGAGATCGTTTTCGGCCGCCAGCGCCATGATTGCCGGCATGTCGCAGGGCCAGCCGGCGAGATGAACCGCTATAATGCCTCTGGTCTTTTTTGACAGGCAGCGGCCGATCGTCTCTACCGTGATGTTCTGGCTCTCCTCGTCGACATCGGCGAACACCGCCCTACCCCCGGCCATGACCACGCAGGATGCGGAAGCTATAAAGCTCCTGGGTGTAACGACGACCTCGTCGTCGGGCTGCAGGTCGAGTGCATGAAGTGCCAAGTCAAGCGCGACGGTTCCGTTTGCAAGCGCGATCGCATGCCGCATGTCCAGATAATGTTCATAGGCCGCTTCAAAGGCGCGAACGTGAGGTCCAGTCCAGGCGTTGACCTCGCCGGTTCGCAGCACGTTGCAGACGTCTGCGATCTGCTGTTCATCGTAGATGGGCCATCGATGCATCTGTGTCCCCCCGAACTCCATCCTGTCATGAGCGCGTCTGTGGCAGCATCCAACGAACAAGGACGAACGCTTCGGCCGCTTCGCTCATCACCGTCGCGCCGCGCAATTGCGCCAGCGCCGACAGCGTTCTCGTCGATCGCTCGTGTGGCGGCGAGCGGATCTGGGACGCAAAACACTGCATTGCTTCGAGCTTTTTTTCGAAATAGCTCGAGATGTCGACGAAGACGTTTGGCGTGAAGCCTGGGGTCAGATAGGGCGCGTTCCAGTTGGTCTCGGACAGTGTTTCATAGGCCAGTATGCGATGAGGGAAGCTTTCCTGGTGGGGTCGACTTGCCACCAACGCCGAAAGGAACGCTAGCTGATGATCTCGATGAATGTCGCCGGGAAATGGCAGAAGAACTGTCTCGGGAGATAGGAGACGAACGAGATCCGAGAGCGCGCTGTTGACGGCGGAATGCCCGGCCAGGTCGAGACCGGCTGCTTCGAAACCGAGCCAGAATGTTTCCTCCACGCCTAGCAATGCGTGGGCCTGATTGGCCTCCGCTCTGACTAGAGCGATGCTTTCCGAAGTGAAGGCGGGAGGCCGCCCCTCGGTTACGATCGCCACGAACACCCGCTCGCCTTCCGCGGTCAGTCGAGCGATCGTTCCGCCCGCTCCCAACACCTCGTCATCCGGGTGTGGCGCGATCACCAGGGTTCGGCCAAACGAGAGCGGAACAGGCAACGCGGGACCCCTCTTTGCCTTGGCTCGCTTGCTCATCGATGGCTTTCTCCTAGTGGTGCGAAAGGCGCGGCGGCGCCGTATCGTTCGGCGACATGACGCCGTGCCTCTGCCAAGTGCCTGTCGTTTCGCTTCTCGCCGGCGACAAGCGTGAGTACGGTCATGACGAGGATGCGCGTGTCGAGCCATCGACCAGCATGATCGACATACCAGATGTCGAGCGCCAGTTTCTCCTCGTTCGACAGGCGTGTATTGCCGTTGACCTGCGCCCATCCGGTGATGCCGGGCAGTACCCGGCATCGGACCCGGCCGAGTTCACCGAATTCCGCGATGGTTGTGGGACCAAGCGGGCGCGGTCCGACGAAGGCCATCTCACCCCGCGCAACGGAAAGGAATTGCGGCAATTCGTCGAGGCGCGTGCGTCGCAGAAACCATGTCAGTCTCGTCGCGCGCAGTTGGTCGGGCAACAGGTGTCCGTTCGCATCGCGACCTTCGCGCATGGTGCGAAACTTGACGATGGAAAATGGCTTAGCCCCGAGACCGGCACGCAATTGTCGAAAAATGAGTGGCCGACCGAGTGTGGCGAATACAATCGCGGCCGCCAACAGCATCAGCGGCAGGCAGAGGATAAGCAACACGCCGGCGATGAGAACGCTGTCTACCCGGCCATTTTCAGCTGGTAAAGCTATAGGGCCCATCTCGAGTGCATGTCGGCCGTTCCGTCTCAATCCGCTCTCCGTCACGTCGTCTGTTTGGTCGGCGGTGCCGCCGTGACCGTGCTTGCTTACATGCCCGTTATTGCCACTACCAAGACGTCGCCCGGCAGCATTTCCGTTAATGGGGAAGCCTCAATGCTCGCCGGCTTGCCGCCGACGGGGTTGCGGCGGATCTCGTAGGTGTAACTGATCTTGGATTTGTTTGCTTCATCGGCGCTCGCCGCCGCCATCAGCAGAATTTGCTCCTGGGCAGCTTGCCTGCTGGCGATCAGTTTCTTGATCTCCACGTCGCGCTCCTGCAGTTGCATGAGAATTTCCTTCTCGCGATCCGCCCCGAGCTTGGCGAATTCCAGCTTCATTTCGCTCAGCTCCCGCCGTGAACGGGCAAGCGTCGCGAAGGTCTCAAGCAACTGGGACTTTTCGTTCGATGCGTTGCTCCTGGCGCGTGAAAGGTCGCTTTCGGTGTTGAGTTCACGCTTGCGCAGCGAGCTCACCCGCGCCAGGTCCTTTTCATTGATGTCGACCACTTCCTTTTGTTGAGCCACAAGTTGATCGAGGATGTCTATCGCGCCTTGCCCCTGGACAATTCCTTCCGACAAAATGGCGCTCTGGGACTTGTTGGCGGCGAGATCGGCACTCAGGATCTTTTCCTCGACCTCGATAACCCCTTTGAGAGGTAAGTCGGCGAGGTATCCGCTGGCGACTTCCGGCACGTCCTTCAGGTCGATCTTCGCGCTGTTCTTCAGTTGCGCAACCAGACGGGCAGCGTAAATCGCCTCATAGACGATTTGCGCGTCAGCTCCCTCAATCTCGCCGCGGAGCCTTGCGCGCGCCACGATCCGATCGGACGGATTGACGGATGCGATCTGGGTGCCGCCAGCGAGACCCACGGCCTGTTCTACCGTCAGGCCGCCGTAGAAGGGGAAGGAACCGGGGCTTCGCACTTCGCCGAGAACGAAGATCGGACGAAACGTGGAGATGTTGAGCGAGAGCTTTGGATCAATCAGGATTTCCCGGGAACGGTACTCGGAGCGTAATTTTTCCAAGGCCGCGGTCACCGTCAATCCAGCGATCTTGACGGATCCAATCAAAGGAAATTGGGCATCGCCGTCGCTCGAAATCGTTACCGTCACGGGAATCTCGGCGTCGTCCAGGAAGTCGAAGGTGAGGATATCGCCCGTAGACAGCCGATAGTCGGCGGAAAGCCCTCCCCCCGTCGTCACGCTGAGCAGAAAACACAGGATCGCTGCGAGAAGATATTTGGAAATCCTTCTCGCCAGGCTCCTGTCGAATGAGCTCGTGATTCCGGTCATGCGATTGCGCCTCTCGAAAGAAAAGACAACGCTCGGAGATCGTATTGTCGGCGACTATATTCTGACGTTCGCCGAGCCGTCAAAGGATTTTGGTTGAAAATAAAAAGATGCGGTAACATTATAATACATATCCCCAAAGGGAGAGTAATTTCGATTTTTATTACCCCGATGGATTACCCCGAAAGAGCTACCTAGACTGTCCCTTCTCTCGCCGGCGCCCCCGGCATGATCTTCTGGAACGCGCGTGACGATCCGCAAGAAACTACGACGCGCCGTGAAGGCGTTCGGCGACATCGCGAGGCGGGAAAAAAGCCTTAAGGAGAGGCTGCAGGCGGTCGCTCATCTGATGACGGGCAATTTCCTCGGCTCGATCATTGGGCTCGCCGGTTTTGCCTTGACCGCACGCGCACTCGGTCCGGCCGACTATGGCATGTTAGCGCTGTGCTTCGCATACATAAGGGCGGTCGAGCGGCTGGTCAGCTTTCAGTCCTGGCAGCCGCTCATTAAGTTCGGGAGCGAGGCAAAAGAGGCCGGGCGTAACGACGATCTGCGCGCCATCTTGAAGTTTGGACTCCTTCTCGATGTCGCGGCCGCGATCGCCGGTTGCCTGATCGCAATCTTGCTGGTTCTTCTCGCCGCACCCTTCTTCGACCTCTCGGAGCCGGTGAAAGAACTGGTCCTCGTTTACTGCTTCGTCTTGCCTTTTCAGCTTTCCGGCATGCCGACAGCGGTCCTCAGGCTTTTTGGCAGGTTCACCTCCCTAGCCTACGGCCAGGTAATTTCGAGCCTCTTGCGCGTCATCCTCTGTTTTCTCGGCTACATAACCGGTGCTGGGCTGTTCGAATTCGCATTGATCTGGATGGCAGCGCAGATCCTGAGCGCCATTTCGCTGGTTACTTTTTCCTTAGTTGCCCTCAAGCGCGAAGGCTTGCTTCACGGTCTGGCGTCGGCGTCAATGGCACAGCTTCGGACCCGCTTTCCCGGCCTATGGAAATTCGCGATATCGGCGAATGTCTCGCTGACCATTCGCGCAAGCGCCAACGAACTTGACACATTGCTGGTCGGCTACCTCGCCGACCCGGCTTCAGCAGGGCTGTTTCACATCGCCAAGCGCGTCGGTCGCCTGGCGCAACAAGCAGGCAGCCAGGTCCAGACGGTGCTCTATCCTGAACTCGCTCGCGCATGGGCCGCGGGCGCGAGCGCCGAATTCCGGCGCGCCGTATCCCAGACGCAGTGGTTGCTCCTTGCATTCGGCGTCGCGATGATAGGTGCATTCTACGTCTCGATCGAGCCGCTGCTGAAATGGACAGCCGGACCGCAATTCGTCGGCGCCGCGCCACTGGTGATTGTCCAGTCGATTGCCGTAACACTAACCCTCGTCGGTGCCGTCTTCCGCTCGGCACTGTTGGCGATAGGAGAGGAACACAGAGTCCTCACGAGCGTGTTGATTTCGGTCGTGGGCTTTTACGTGACGGCGTTGATCTTCATTCCGCAGATTGGCGCCATGGGCGCCAATGTTGCCCATATCGTCATGTCAGTCGTGTGGCTGGCGATGATGTATGTGGCTTATCGCCGGCTCATCTAGTCGAACATCTTCAGTCTGTGGGATAGCGTCCGGCGATGCGCTCTTCAGAAAGCCACTGCATGAAGTCGTCGAAGTTCGACCACCCGTTACCGTCGCCGTCGACCCAAGGGTCATTGCTGACCGCTGCGGCACCAAACTGCGGCTCGATCGCGTCGGCCATGCCGTCAACATCGGAATCGAGATAAGGCTCGCCATTGGCGATTTCCGGCAGGGCACCCGGCACGCTGACCATCTTGCCGCCGCCCTTTTGCCCGATGGGCCCGATTTCGGCGATCACCCGTGTATCAACGCCATCACGCGGGAAGGCGCCCGCGGTCGCCGTGACGGAGGCATAGACCGCCTCGGCCGGCTCGGGATTAGCAATCGCCAACGGACAAGGCGGCTTGTCGACGACGAAGCCGAGCGTGTCGGGCGCGATCGCGACGATCGATTTTTTTCCAAAACTCCAGGTAACATTGCCGCTTTGGTAGAGCTTCGGGTTGTCGACACTGGCCGTGTCGTTCCAGTTCATCGCATAGGTGACTTCGTTGGTACTCGGGCCTGCCTTGAAGTAGTTACCGACAAAGGAGATCGGCGTCCCCCCGGGAAATTGCGAGAATATTTCGCCCCACTCGGACGCTGCGTTAAAGAAGAGATTGTTGACGATCTCGATGCATGAGCCGCCATAGTGGTTATTGTCCGGGTTCCTGTCCCTGTTGGAAACACAAGCATTTTTCCAGAAGCTGATGTTTTGTGGGCCCCGCGGATCCGAGCCGAGAAGCGCGCATTTGCTGTGCTTGTTCAGGCCTTCGGCAAACAGGGAATTGGCAACGGTTAGATCCGTCGTGGTGGCATAGGCGTTGAAGTTCTCATCCGTCGCCCAGGACGTCGACACGTGATCGACATAAACCAGCCGACTGTCCTCGATCGTCACGCCATCAACATTCGGTATCGAATTGGAAAACTGCGGCCGCATCCGCAGATGACGGATGATGACGTTGACTGATCCCTTGACGACGAAGGGCGTGTGTAGACCCTCGCTGTTTGTCTGGTCGATAGTCAGCAGGATGCCGCCACCCGGTGCCGTCTGGCCGAGAATGGACAGATTGGCGTTCTGGTCCCGCACAACCAATGAACTTTTCAGCGTGATGGTTCCGCCGACCTTGAACACGCAATTGCGCGGGCCACTGAGATCGATGCAGGCGCGCAGGCTACCGGGGCCAGCGTCGTTGAGGTTGGTGACCGGGATGATCGCCCCGCCCCTTCCTCCCGTTGCCATCTTTCCGTAGCCCTCAGCGCCCGGGAATGCCGGCTGTTCCTGTGCCAGGGACAGTCCCGCCGCCGACGTCAGCGCAAGGAAAGCGCCGGCGACCGCACTGCCCCAACGAAAGAAAGACAGGCGAAACAACAAACAATTCGAACTCGAAACCGCCTTCGCTGCGTCTGTCATGTGAAATCTCCTGCTAAGGCTCCACATCGGTTCGCCGGGACAAGAAGGCTGGGCGAACGATAGTGGTTTTAACTCAAGTCAACGAAGGGCACCAGCCTACCCTCGAACTCGCTTTCGCAGCGTGCAAGAGTTTCACGATTTTTTCCATGAACACTGGATCTGGCGCATAGGTGCGCACTGCGCCGTGAATTTGACCCAACAATCGGAGTTATGCCGCCACCCGGCCGCGTAAATGCCTGCAGTTGGCCCAAAGGGGCAACGGGCTAGTCCGTCTTTGCCTGTTGCCACAAGTCGGTCAGCGTGACGCCTTTCCTGCCCCAATTATCGGTATCTATTTCATCGATCACGACAAAGACATATTCGGGATTGCGGCCCAACTCTTCGACAAGAACCTCTGTCATCCTTCGGATGACAGCGCGCTTCTGATCGACGCTGGCGATCCCTTTTGCGATCTCAACTTTTACGTAAGGCAACGGCTAACCTCCGTGTTTCCAGATCGACTCTTGTCTCAAAAGGGGCCTCTTATGATGACTGGTCTTGGCGCATGGTTGCCATCCCCGTCCTGTCCTCCATCACTCGGCACTGCAATAGGCAGCTCGGTCAAGGTGTAAGCAGACACCGCTTACGAAAAACCTACGCCACAGTATCCTACACTCTCCGAAACTATCCCTCCCCTGTCACTCCCGGATTATCATGTTACAAGCCCGTCGATGTTGTAGAAACAGGATGCTCATAGAAGGTGGGCAGAGGTTGTCCGTCGATTGGGACGGCATTCAATGTTGGATTACAAACGGTGATCAGACCGCATAACCGAATTTTCCAAGATCCAAGCCAGTTAGCTCCATAACACGGCAGTTGCTATCACGATAATGGCCGGCAACGAATGCGCGTATGTTGCGGTCAATTTTCCTGTTTAGCCGTTCGTCAAATGATTGCGGAGTTAGGCGTTCGAAGACCGGCTTCATTCGTGCGAAACGCCGCGCGAAGCGGGGGATTTGAACTATCCCGCCGCGGCTGAGTTCGTTGTTGCTCATGAGACGGTTTGCAAAGCGTTGAACGAACTGCATCGTGACTGGACGCCTGCTGTTAGTGACGACCTTTGCGATCGAGGCGGGAGGCGGCATTTCCATGAACTGGCTGATTTGCCCCACGAAGCTTTCCAAGTCCCGCACCATCATCTCGAAAGGTAGCACTAGAACGCTGCCAAAGAGATCCTGATAGTGCCGGATCAGTCGGTCGAACTCGTAGACTTCGAGACGGAACCCAGGCATGCGTCCTAATTGTGGTTCAGGCGTCTCAAGAAACCGCTGGAGCGAGAGATCCCCGCCGTCGGTAATGTACTGGCTATATATCGATCTGATCAGCGATACCTGCTCTCGCACCACGATCAGAATTCTTGCCGCGGGGAACGTACGCACGAGCCGGTCCGCAATGAGCATGCGATCATAACCGCCGCTTGGCGGATATCCGGAGAGCCGTTCGTGGCTAAGGACGAAGCGCAGGCCATTGTCGCGCGCGGTGTCGATATAGGGTAAGTAAAGGCTTCGGCACACAAAGGGGTCGAAGACGAAATTGTCGGGGAACGCGATGTCTTTCACAATGCGCGTTCTCGACCCGCCTATGTTGCTGGAGTAGCCATTGATGGGCTGGAAGCAATGGTCCTGAAGGTAGGTCGATCCGGTCTTGTGATAGCCGATATGGATAAGTATGTCGGCGAAATCTGCGTCCGCGGGTGCGGTTCCTCCGCTGTCATTCACCCGATCGAAGTTCATCTCGCCCCCTTCTCAGCGGGCGCTTTGGGCTCCGCCGGTTGGCTGCAGTCACCTGCCTGATGCAGGAATCCCATTTTGCCATGATGGTTTCGGTCGAAAAGCGGAGGACGGTTTGATAGCCGGCTTCCGCAAAGCTTCCGCGCAGGCTTTCGTCCAGCATCAAGAGCTTCAATGCTGCCGCTAAACTGTCGACGTCGTCGACGGGAACAAGAAGACCTGACACCCCGTCCTCAATGATCTCCGCCGGACCAAAGTCGCACCGTGTGGAAATAACCGCCAGCCCTGCCGCCATCGCCTCCATCAGAACGTTGGGAAATCCTTCATAACGCGAACTGAGAACGAATAGGGCGGCGTCATCAATCCAGGAGCCGGCCTTTGCCGTCACCCCTGCGAGCGAGATTCTGTCCTGCATGTGCCGAGCCCGGATCCTCTCTTGCAATTGATGCCGGTCTGGACCTTCGCCGTAAATCGTCAGGCACCATTCGGGAACCTCCGCACAGACATTGGCAAAGGCTTCAATAAGCGTATCAAAGCCCTTCTGATCCACCAGCCGCCCAACTGCCACGACACGTAAAGCTCTACGGGTAGGTTTACGGATACGGTTTCGGTCACAAGGATTACCGATGACGACCGCCTTTGTCCTCAGCGATGTGGGCAGGGTCTTGGAAATGGCCTCCGTTTGCATGATCAAGCGGTGAGCTTGGCTCAGTACCAAAGGTTCGATCATGTTCCAGAGAAAATGCTTGGGTTGAGCACCGGGATTGTTGCGTTCCGAAACGAGCACCGGAATGCCTAGGCCGCGCGTGGAAAGCAGGGAGACAATGTTGATCTTCGTCAGAAACGAAAGCACGACATCCGGGCGAAGCTTCCGGAGTTCTGCACGAAGGCGTAAAATCCGATTGACGGTTTTGATAGAGCTCCTTGAAAACGGGCCCTCTCGGGCGTCCGGCAATCGGTGGACAGTCACGCCGCTTGGCAAGGAAAAGTAAATGTCATCCTCATCGGAGCTGAAGGCGAAGACATGCACTTCATCGCCGCGCGCGTGGCGGTCTTTCACGATGAGGCTGACGACCCGTTCCGTTCCTCCGGCGCCCAGGCCTGCTTCAACTAACGCAAGTCGCATGCTTCCTCACAATCGCACAGTGCTACCGTCGGTTTTGCTCGGCTGGGAATGATCGGGGCGTTCTTAAATTTTGGCGTACTGCCAGCTTGATCAAGGCTCTCCCAATTCTCCACCGTTGCCTCAGAAGCGAGACGAGCGCGGGGCACCAATTTTCATCCAAAAGGCCCTATGCCTGTTTCAGCGCGGCAATGTGAACCAAGGTATTAGTCTAGTTCAAAGTGCTCCTTGTAGTCCTGCTTGAGGCGGTCGGGCTGATCTTCCTTTCGAAGGACACAGTTTCCAATGACAAGCCGTTCTATCTCGGTGCCCATGAAGCAGTGGAAAGCGTCTTCTGGAGTACAGACGATCGGTTCGCCACGCACATTGAAGCTCGTATTGACGAGAACCGGGCAGCCGGTGCGCGCCTTAAAGGCAGTCAGCAAGTCCCAGTAACGGGGATTGGTCTCTCTATGCACCGTCTGCACTCGGGCCGAATAATCGACGTGAGTAACAGCTGGGATCTCCGATCGTGAGACGTTCAGGCGGTCGATGCCGAATAATTCCTGCTCATCAGTGTTCGGTTGATGTCTTCGACTTTCCAATACGTCGCCAACGAGCAACATGTAGGGACTGTCAACATCGATATCGAACCAGTCCGATACATCCTCGCGCCTGACAGAGGGCGCGAAGGGGCGAAAGCTCTCGCGATATTTAACCTTGAGATTTAGCGTTCTCTGCATGGTAGGCGACCGCGGGTCGCCCAATATGGATCTCGCCCCGAGCGCGCGGGGTCCGAATTCCATGCGCCCTTGCATCCATCCCACAGCCTTCTCCTGAACAAGAGCATCGACGGTGCTCTCGGTAACCTCGCTGTCTGAAAGAACGCCGTAGATGGCTCCGGCGGCTGCAAGGCGCTGTTCGATCTCTTTTTGGCCGTAGGCGGGGCCAAGATAGGCGCCCTCCATGCTATCGCGACCATTGACCTTCCGACCATTGCCGAGGAAGCCGTGCCAAACAGTAAGGGCCGCGCCAAGAGCACCTCCGGCGTCGCCGGCTGCCGGCTGGATCCAGATATTCTCAAATATGCCCGCCTTAAGGAGCTTACCGTTTGCGACGCAGTTCAGCGCGACACCACCGGCAAGGCACAGGTTTCTTTCGCCCGTCTCAATCTGCGCAAAGCGTGCGAGCCTCAGAACTACCTCTTCGGTCACTGCTTGGACGGATGCTGCTAGGTCCATTTCGCGCTGGGTTAAGACGGATTCCGGCTTTCGTGGTTCGGCTCCAAAGAGACGATGGAAGGCCGGGGAAGTCATTGTAAGGCCAGTGCAGTAGTCGAAATACTGTTGATCAAGGCGAAACGAGCCATCCTCTTTCAAATCGATCAGATGATCTAGAATAGTTTGGGCGAAACGCGGCTGCCCGTAAGGCGCCAAGCCCATAAGTTTGTATTCGCCTGAGTTTACCTTGAATCCCGTGTAATAGGTGAAAGCGGAATAGAGTAGGCCCAGAGAATGGGGAAAGTGTATCTCCTTGAAAATGGCGAGGCGATCAGCGGTACCATGCCCTATTGATGTGGTGCACCATTCGCCCACGCCGTCCATGGTCAGCACGGCTGCACTCGAAAAAGGAGACGGAAAGTAAGAGCTCGCTGCATGCGCCATATGGTGCTCGGTGAACAGGAGCGAGCCACTCCACTCTTTCGAACCAGCCAGTTTTCCGAGCTTCTGCCGCAGTATTTTCTTTTGAAACAATTTCTCCTTGATCCATATCGGCATCGCAGTCTTGAACGAGAGAAAGCCTCTCGGGATCGTTGTGAGATAAGTTTCAAGCAATCGCTCGAACTTCAAGAATGGCTTTTCGTAAAAGACCACGTGGTCGATTTCGCTCATGCCGCAGCCTGCCTCGGCAAGGCAGTACTCAACCGCCCTCATTGGAAAGGACGCATCGTGCTTCCTGCGGGTGAAGCGCTCTTCCTGCGCTGCAGCGACGATACGTCCGTCCTCGACTAAGGCCGCCGCACTGTCATGATAGAAGGCGGAGATTCCAAGAACTCGCACTCACCCTCTCCGCGTCAGAACAGAGTGTAGATAAAGGGAGCAACCGCGGTGCCCTGGGTCAGGACCAAAAGAGCTCCAAAGACCGTGACCATGATAAAGACGGGCAGCAGCCAAAACTTCTTGCGGACGCTCATATAGTGGAAAAGCTCGCGTACCATTTCCATGTTTCGGTCCTTCTTCGACGTTCGATCACAGCAAAAAAACCGCGTCGTCAGAACTGATTTCGCATTGTGGACGGCTCCGCCTCTTCTATTGGATGGTTGACCCAATAGGTGACCGCCGCCCGGTCAAATTTCAGTGCGAGAGGGTCGTAACCTCGCATTCTCAGGAGCAACCCGATTGGCACGAACGTTGTCACATAAATGATGAGCATCACGACGGGATTGACGACCTTGAACAGGAGCAGGCCGAGCTTGCTCCAAATCTCATTGGGAAGTGTGAGAGAGGCCGGGTAAATAAGAGCCAGCAAGACCAGAAGGCCACCGACGCTCGCAAAGCCCAACATGGCGGGTGTCATTGTTCCGGTGATTATCCATCTCACCACAACAAGGCAAAGGAGAATACCGCCCACCGTGTAACCAAAATTACGATTCGATGGTCCTTCCGGAATATCCTCGATTAATTGCTCGTGCGATTCGCTCACTGTTTCTTGCCCAGAAAGTACGGAACAGAAGACGGTAACGGCGTAGCTCGATTATGGTTTCATACGTCTGGCGGGGATTCAACAGGTGTGCAAAGTCTCGGTCAATATGCCAAAGGATATAGACGTCGCCCACATTGCTTCTCGCAGTTGCGCGCAGTCACCTCATATTCGTTACCATCCTGGACGACCTATCGACGGTTTCCAAATGTCGGCTGATGACATCAGCGGCAAAGGCTGCCCCCTCGCGGCTGAAATGGCTGTCCGGGGCATACATGCGCGCCGGGTCAGGTTGGCCCTCTAGCGCCTCGCGAAGATCAATGACCTCGATTCCTTCGGCCGCCGCGGCATTGGTCACGATTGTGCGGAGCTGATCGTATACGCGGTCTGTAGAAAATGGGCCGACGAAGCGGTCGACCCGCGGCACATATACAAGGGTGAACCTGCCGCCCCATGAGGCGGTTATTGTTTTAGCTCGGTGCAAGGTCTCCCTGAATTCCGGCATTTCACGAGCAGCCTTCGGGTAAATCAATCCGAGCCTGGTAAAAGTTTGCTGCAGAGCCAGGAAGTTTCGAAGCATCGCTGTTCTTGTCAGGATATCAATGTAGTTGATGGGCTCGCTGTTGTTCCGGTTCAAAATGACTCTGGCCTGAAGCGATGCCGGCTGTGCGGTTGACTGTGTGCCAAAGTGGGCGGTTGGCGAAAGCGCATCGCGCAGCCAAGGTTTGCCTAGCTCATTCTCGAAATTCTCCCAGTCATTGCCCTCGAAGAAAACCATCGCCACGTGGCGTGGTCGAAGGAGTGGCCCAAAGCGGCCCAGCGTCGCGAGCTCAAGCAAAGGGCCGTTGCCGCGAATTCCCGCGCCCGCCGTTGCAAAACCGCTGGCCCTTAGACGCGACGCAAGATCCTGGCCTGGCGGGAGGCAAAATCCCTCGACGAAGGAATCACCCAAAAGCATCAGGTCCATTGGTAGGTCGTAAACATCGTCCGGATTGTTGAAGCCATAGCGGTCCGCAGTGTACTTTATGATTTGATTGTCAGGTGTACACAGGACGACGCTGGTATTTGGGAAGCCCGACAAAAGTGCTGTCGATAGCTTTTGTGTTTGCAAAAAACGGTTCAGACTGCCTAGGGCGAAGCCTCGTACGATGTTCTTGTCCTGCTCAACTGTTTCAGCCTGAGCAGGGTTGAGTTGACCCAGCATAGCCAGTCGCACCGAGATCGATTGGAAGGCGAGAAACGCCTCAAATGCGAAAAGGGCCATGAGAACGCTCAGACCGTAAACGCCAACAGCCATTGCAAAAGACGGTTTGGCCAAAAAACCTATTCCCAGGAAGGCGATGCCAAGCAGGCCGGGGATGGCAACATAGCGTAAGAAAAGTGGAACATCCGAGGCAAAATCCCGGAAATTTAGAAGCGCATATGCGGGGCTCACCAGGAGATAAACTGCAATGAGCACGCAGATTAATATGCCAAGGTTTCGCTTGATCACAACGTTTCCGCTTTCTCGCCTTTGCGCTTCAATGCTCGCTTCATGCAAACCGCGCTTCACGTCTTCCTAAGATCGGGTCTCGTTCGTCATCCATTGCCGTTTCGCCAGGTTTGCGAGCTCCACCCGCGTTGAAATACCAAGTTTGCCGTAGATGCTGTGAAGATGAAGCTTGACTGTGCCGGGAGAAATCCCAAGCTCGTCCCCTATCGCCCTGCTACGCAATCCGTCGGCGGCAAGGCGCGAAACCTCAACTTCACGCGGTGTCAACGCCTGCAGCAGGACGTTGTATTTGGATTCACGTTCGCGCAGCCGGTCCAGCGCACAGGCCATGTTTCTGTCCATAAAATATGTACCGCCGGTGGCAACGGTCCGCAGGCAGTTGAGGAATATGGTCGGTGCCTGTTCCTTCAGTACAATTCCATTCACGCGATATTGCATTGCTATGGCAAGTTCTTCGTCGCTGATATCCGCGGTAAGGACGACAATTGGCAGATCTGGCCAACGGGTGCGGATGTAATGAATGAACTCGAGTCCGCTCATTCCGGGCATTCGCAAATCAACGACGACGAGATCAATCTGTTCCCGATCGATCGCCTCAATTGCGTCGAACGCACTTCGACATGTGACGACCACCCAAGCATTTTCCGCGGTCTCGATCATGCGGCGCAACCCGTCCAGAACAATCAGGTGATCATCGACAATGACAACGCGCAGGCTCATTGGTGCACCGGCAATCTGATCAAGATCCGTGTCCATTGCGCAACCCTGTCGATCGAAAGCTCTCCACCACGCGCTGCGGCGCGTTCGCGAAGGCTGCGAGGTCCGGTCTTGGTATTCTTCAGCTCCGCATGATCAAACCGTCGCTCAAAGCCGAAGCCTGATCCATCATCATCGACCGTTAACAAGATCGCACCGGCATCCAGCTGTAAGTTGATTTCAAGTGTTCGCGCACCACCGTGACGCACCGCATTGGCAGTCGCTTCGGAAGCCATGCGTATGAGCTCGTAGACCATCGTGGCGGGAAGACGCAGATCTATGGGGCTTAGAGCGAAGCGAATATCAATCGACCATTGCTTGCGCAAACGCCGAGCCAATGCCTCGAATTGCAGTGCTAAATGGGATTCGGCGAAGTTGCGGTATCCTTGGCCTGGTTCGAGCGCGCGGATGAAAGCGCGAAGTTCGCGTTGCTCATCGGCAAGCATGGCTTGGATAGCGGTCACACGCCCGTCGATCTGTTGATGCTCCCCGAGAGTGAACGAACGCAGGGACTGGAGTTGCAACGCCGTTCCGGCCAGAGCTTGAAGTACTCCGTCGTGAAGATCGCGCCCGATCTTGATACGTTCCTCAACAGCCGCTGCATCGCTAAGCCTGCGCATCAAGATAGCCTGCTCGAACAATGCTTTGATCCTGTCGGCGATGACCTCTGCAATGGCCACGTCGTCAAGCGAAAGTGTCGGTGGATCCAAGAGAAAGATGCGTGCCTCAAGATCACCTACTCGAAATGGCGCCGAGACGGCAGAGGCTATCGAAAAATCGCCAGCGAGAGCATGAGAAACGGGAGACACTGCGTCAGCCCATTCGTCGAAATATCCCTCACCCCGGTGGATGAGGATTTGAGAATGGCTGGCGTCTGCGATTAGAAGGCTGGCGCGCTGCAATGGTTCGGCAACCCATGGCCAATAGGCGTCCGGCGGCAATTGCGTGACACTGCAAGCGCCATTCTCGCGAACTGCTACATAGGTCCATGGCTCGTCCGGGTCGCTCCAAATCAGGAACGCGCGGGGCGAGCGCATCACGTGCGCTGCGTATTCAAGAGCGGCACCAGCGGGCCACTCAGGCCCTTCGGGTGTCGCAGGAGTTTTCTCCACCAGGCGCAGCATCTCCGCGCGAACCACTTCCTGGTGAGCCCCGAGCCAGACCAGTAGGACGCCGGCGACAGTCACGAATAGGATGTGTGAGACATCCGTCGTCACGTCAGCAGCGGTTCCGAACGCTACCAGGCAAACAGGAACTGCCATGCAGACGAGTGCGGTCCAAAACGCACCTCGCCAACGCCAATGCAGCGTTGCACTCAGGAGAACGAAGGGCATAAATATGAAGAATGGACTGGAAGCGCCCCCAGTTAGTAGCATGAAAACAACAAAGGTAACGACATCCACCACATGGCGTATCAGGGTGCCGCTAACACGCGAAATCTTGCTTCGCCAAACATGGATTGCGCAGAGGATCGCGTATGCGAGGTAGACCGACAGAAATGGAAGTACAAACTGGGGAGGACGCGGCTGATGCATCGCTCCGAGCCAGGCTATCGAGAGGCTTGCGATCACTGACATGATACGGCCAATAGCAATGACCTTATCCGCACGTGCACGGTGTGTGTTGATCCAGGTCGTTCGACCGCGTGCTGCGTCCGCGTCGCAGGTGTTGCTAAAACCTTGGGGTCGAAGAGGCGAGGCAATGTTGCCCCTAAGTATGAAGTTCCGCCAGGCATTCATACGCATGGCCCGTCTCCAGCGATGACCGAGCTAGGGCCGCCTTACCCTCGCTCGTAAACGGCGCTCAGAATTAAGCTATTGATTGCTATCTGCTCTATACGAGACCGGCCGTTGTTTCCTCTCAGACACTGGATTTGCTGCATTCCAGCCTGAAACGCTTAATTACGTCAGCATAACATACTAAAAAATGAACTTAAACCGAATGATCAATTGCACAGCCTTGCCCGTGCCAACGACCGACTTTTTCAAGGGGCTGGTAGGCCCATTTTCGCCAGCGTCGCCTTCTTGCTCATTTGGGATTCGCAGCAACTGACAATTGTCTTCTTCACAGCAGAATTGAAGTCTGAGTTATGCCGCGGAAATATGATGAAAGCTGTGGTGGTGCCAATCGACGGTTTGTGGTGGGGGAATATGTTCTCGAATAGCTGATAACTCGTCTGTGTCATTCGACTGCGGGGGCAAATCTAAATGGACCAGCTTGGGCGCTGCGCCATAATTTGCAGCGAAGTTGTAAAGAGAATTGCTCGCGAAATATACGATCGAAGCGGAAGTTACCGCTTCGCGCACTCGTTGCTCGTCGCCAATTTTTACGTAAAGCACGCCTGGGATTGACAGGGGCATTGTCCTGACGACCGGATCGAGAACCAAATTAACAGCCTGGTAGGTCACGTTGTTCAGGATAAATACGACGAGACCATACTGGCTTGACCGATAGCCTGCTTCGATCAATTCCGCAGGGACCCGCCCGTTCGATGGCATGATTTCGATGACGCTGCAACCTAACATGGTCAACTCCAGCCCAATCATTCCGACTTGGCAATACCGCCGTACGCAGGACAGTCATCGCACAGCAAATCACCCATCGGATTATCCGCCAGCCATTCAACAAAAGACTGTAACTCGTTCCCCGTTGGCGGAGTATATGTCGTTGGATATATCGGGGGAAATTTCCGATGCGAGCGGGATGCACGGTCGTTGGCGCGGCACATCCGAAACTGGGTGATATCGATGCCCGAATTGAAGAGCTGCGGCGGATCGTTGTTCTCGGCTAGCAAAAATCGGCATTCGAGACGGTGTCAACGTCTACGACCCTGCGTTCGTTTGTGGGACTTGCATTCACAATGCCGCTTGATTGTCACTAGACCGCCCATCAGGTCGAAGCGACGGGGCTGACCCAATGCGATACTTTTGATATCGGTTCCCAGGTTTCTAAATTTTCTGGCTCGATGAGCGCTTTGTGGCCGACGGCGACGATTTCGTCAGGATACTTGCCGAAGGTTGCGGCCCAACTGGCGGGGATTGCTTGAAAACGCAAAACAAGCCGCCGTCGCTGCCTCAACCTACCAATTTCCAGCCCTCAGGGGTGGGTCTGCACATGAAGGCTGGACGGCTGACGATGGTCTTTACTGCGGCGGCGAGCGATCGACAGCCGGCAGTCGGATTGTAATGGATCATCGGAAGAAGCCGCGTTAGATTAGCTCAACCGCAGAAAGGACCGTGGCTCCCAGGGAGAGGCGATCCGGGGAGAAGAATATCCTGAGCGACGTTGACCGTCTCGTAGTGGCCTATCCATTTGTGGGAGATGAAGTCGGCGGCAGCCACATCTCCGCCGTTGGTTTGATCTGTGCGCTCGATCAATCGAAATATAAACCACTTGTCATTCTGCATCAGCCCGGAAAGGCACTTGAAGCCTATCTCGCAGAACGTGGAGTGCCTTTCGTCAAGTCGCCCGAAGTTGCGGTGATGTCGCCTCGCCATTCATATGGCGTGGCCGGCAAGCTCTCGCGCGGTTTTGGATATGCACGAACCACTGCGCTGCTCAGTTCATTCCTTCGTGAACATGAGGTTGATATCGTACATACCAACGACGGCCAGATGCACGCGACCTGGGGCCTGGCGGCTCGCCTTTCCGGCGCGCGGCTGCTTTGGCATCATCGCGGCGATCCCGGTGCCTTCGGCGTTAACGTCATGGCGCCTCTATTGGCAAATCACATTGTTACGGTCTCGCGCTACGTGCAGCCGACGCGGCCGATCCTGCCGGTTTCCCATAAGCTGAGCGTACTGCACAGCCCCTTCGATCACCCAACCATTTTGCCCGATCGGGACGACTGCAGGCGCGAATTCGTCAGGGAACTCGAGCTGCCCGAGGAAACCCGCTTCGTCGGCTATGTGGGTGGCTTGATCGACAGGAAGCGCCCGGTCAGGTTTGTCGAGGTCATCCACGCTTTCCTCCAGCGCTTTCCGGATTTCCCGCTGGTTGGTCTCGTCTTCGGCATCCCATCACCGGACCTTCCGAACCCGGAACCGGAGATGCGAGCGCGCGCGCTGGAACTTGGAGTCGAGCGGCGTATCAAAACGATGGGCTTTCGCGCGCCGGTCGCGCCTTGCATGAGTGCGCTCGACGCATTGCTGGTACCGGCCATCAACGAACCATTCGGGCGGACGTTGATTGAAGCCATGTTGCTCGCGACCCCTGTGATTGCGACCCGCCACGGCGGCAACATCGAGGCAATCGTCGACGGTGTGACTGGTTTCCTCGTTGAGCCTGAAAAGCCGGAGGCCTTCGTCGATCCGCTGGCGAGACTGCTGATGAACGCCGGGGAACATCGCCGCATCAGTTCGGCGGCTCGTGAAAACGCTTTGACGAAATATGGCACCGAGGCTCATGTCAAAGGCATCAGCCTGCTTTATGAGCGCATCGTTGGACGCGAGTACCGGAGCTTTGGAGTAAGAAGGACAGCACCCTGAGTTTGGCCTTGAGGAGCAGACGATGGAAATGGGCGATATCAACTTCCTGATCATTGGCGCAACGAAGAGCGCCACCACCTGGTTGCAACAATCGCTGCAATTGGATCCACGTGTCCATATGCCGGATCCGGAGATCCATTATTTCAGTCGCTACCACGATCGCGGAGATCGTTGGTATCTGGAGAACTTCAAGCCGGCCAGCGAGGGCCTTATCATCGGTGAAAAGTCGAACTCCTACCTTGATACCCCTGCCGCCGCGGCGCGTATCCACCACAGTCTGCCGCACGTCTTGCTGGTGGCACAGCTGAGAAATCCCGTCGAGCGGGCCTATTCTGACTACTGCATGCTCCATCGCCGCGGCGAGGCGACTGGCGACATCGAGCGCTATCTCGATCCGCGCCAGGGTGCGGGCGGCAGGTTCCTCGAGGGTGGGTTGTATTTCCGGCAGTTGCGCCGGTTTCTCGAGTTCTTCCCTCGGGAAAGGCTGCTCGTTCTGTTTTACGAAGACCTCAAGAGGGATGCCGCCGGGCAGGTTCAGGACCTGCGGCACTTTCTCGGCCTTGACGGAAACCCCGCTTTTGAGCCAGTCGCTCAGAGGGTAAAGGACAAGACCAAACCTCTGGTGGACGCCAGATTACGGCAGATACTCAAGCCACTTAAGCCGATCGTTGCGCCCTTGCGTGACACGAAAGGCTTCGAATTTTTGAGATCAATGATCTCGGCAGAGTTCAAGTATGTACCGCTCAACAAGGAATTGACCTCGCGGATGATCGGTTACTATGAGGACGAGACCGACCGCCTTGCAGGTTTGCTTGGCCGCGACTTGGGCGACTGGTTGAAAGCCCCCATGGAAGATATCAAGCGCCGATCGGTGTAGACGGCTCGAACTCGGGTTAGGAGCGCCGTACCTGCAATCCCAAGTTATCCGTTCTCCTCCATGAGTCAAACCTGTTCCGGAGCCAGTCACGCGGCGATTTCCACATCGGCTTTGGCCGATAGATGCCGGCAAAATTTAGGATGCTCCCGATGATCCTCGCGCGGCTTGTCGTTAGTCGCTCGACAAGGTCAAGGAGGTTCTTCTCGTAGGTCCGCTCCGCAGCGGCAACCACAAACACCGCATCGACATGGCTTGCGAGCCAGATCGCGTCGTCATCATTATCGGCCGCAGGCGTATCGACGATGATAAGATCGAAGTGCCTGCGCAGTTCTCCAAAAATACGCTCCTGATCCTGGAGCGTCAGACGCGAGGTGAGAACGTGAACAAAAGGAAAGTCAGGTGCTTGCGCGCTAATTGAGGTCAGATCGGTGGCGCCATCGGCCACAAGATCGAGATTGAATGGCCTTTGCGGCGCTCCGATCATCGTGGTCGCCCCCGTAGGGCCGGGGTCCATGTCCAGGATAACGGAACGCAAACCGTTCAGAGCGGCAACGGTGGCCATGCCCACGGCACAAGTTGTCTTGCCTTCATTGGCTGAAGGAGAGCAGAACATCACGACTTTGGATGCGTCCTGGCTCTTCCAGCCGAGACATAGAGAGCGCATTGAGCGTGCGAATGGTGAGCGTGGGTCGGCGAGAATGGAGCGATATAGCGTTTGATCCGGTTTCAACGTCGCCGTTAGATCGGGGATGGAGAGATAGTTCGGCTGGTTGACGATCGCTTCGAGCGTGCGGGCCGTCCGAACGCGTCCGTCCGCCGCCTCGACCGCCATCGCGCCAACCATGCCCAGCAGTAGCGAAGCCAAGCCGCCAATGGGAATGAGTAAGCCGGGCTTGGGAAACGACGGATCGATCGGAACTTCGGCGAACGACGCAATGCGGGCCGTGGCCTTGATCTCATCCTTCTCCGGATCGAGCGTGCCGAGTCTCAGGACCACTGCATCATAGCGCTTCTGCTCGGTCAGCAGGTCACGCTCCAATTCACGACGGCGAATTTCATCGAGATTTCGGTCCTGCATTTGTTTTTGCAGCCGACCGACTTCCTCCTGGAATTTCTGCACCCTGACGGTTGCGACTTTCGCATCGTTTTCCAGTTCCTGGAGGATGCGATTGATTTCACCTTCGATCACTTGGCGATTCGACGCCAATTCCGCATCGACCTCGACTACCTGGGGGTGGTTCTTGCCAAATTTCGAGGCAAGTTGGGCCCGGCCGCGTTCCAGCCTTCCTTGTTCGGTTCGCAGCGAGCCGAGCAGGTCCGACGTCATAACGCGGCCGGCGGAGTCGATGCCGGTCTTTGAAAGAATGTTCTTGGCCTCATTATACTTCGCCCATGCGCCGGCTTCGTCGACCCTCGCCAGAATGAACTGCTGATTGAGCTGTTCGGTGCGGGCACGCAGAACATCGTCGCGTGGATCGAATGTCAGGTCGCTGCGCATCGTGAAGTCGGCGATCTCGCGTTCCTTCTTGGCTATCGACTGCACTAGATCTTTGGCCTGGGTGCGAAGGGTATCGACAGTCGCATGCGCTGCAAGTTCTTTCATCTGGGTTGACCAAACCACGTAGTCCGCTGCTACGCCATTGGCGATCTCGGCTGCATAAAGCGCCAAGGGATGCTGAACGTAAATTGTCATCGCAAGGCTTTCGCCCTTGCGATCGGCAGAGATGGCAGCGGCGAGTTTTGTGATGACCCGATCACGGTTGACTGGGTCGAGGGTAGTGGGCCGATGAACATTCTGGCCCGCCGTCACGCGCCGCGGTCCTGCCTGCGCTTTGCGTGGAGACCACCGCCATCCCCAAAACGACGATGCGTCTTGCTGAGTGTCTGCTGACAATCTGGCATTGAAGTATGGGTCTTCCATCAAATTCAAGTCGTCAACCACAAAGCCGAGGAATTCGCGAGATTTGATGAGATCCATTTCGGTCTCCATCGCGGACTTGTCACGTTCCTGTTTTTGCAATTCGATGACGGCTTCGTACGGCCGGATATCGTTGCGGTCGAAGACGAGCGTCGAGGAGGCCGTATAGATCTTGGTGAGCGACAGGGTAATAATGGTAGCGAGCAGGGTGCCCGTCAGGGCTGTAATCAAGATGAGCTTGGCGTGGCGCCGGAAGAAGTCGACGATATCCGCAAGTTCATAGGACGAGGTGTCGCGCGAGACCGGCGGTACTGGTCCAAATCGGCGCCCACCCTTCTCATCGGCTTCGTACTCTCGGTCATATAACAGCATGATGGCCTATCCCGAGTCCTCCGTTGGAGCCATTTGCGTCCACGTCGGTCGGTCAACAAGTGATATTAGGCTTCACATTCGCCTATTTACTTGGGAGCAGTTTGGGAACAATGTCAAAGGGAATTTTAGCGGATTCATTTCAAGCATGTGTGCAAATATGTGGCCTGTAGAATAACGAACTCATTTCCCAATGGTTGTGGTCGACGTCAATGACGCACATGACACGAACGTCCGGTGTTCAGCCGATCTCCTCCGACCGACACACCTTTTGGCAAAGGATTGAATTCGCCTGTGCCGTGTGTGCCGTTTTCCTTTCGGCGGTGAATTTCTTGCGCACGAACATGTTCTATTTCACCTTGAGCGACTTGTTGTTTTGCGCCGCTCTTGGGTTGCGTGCGCTTACCGGTGGATTGCCGCTACGGCTGTGGGGGCGGGCATCGGCGACTGTGTGGCTTTGCGGTCTGGTGTTGCTGTGCTCCGGGCTGATGATCAGCAGCCTTCTGTCCACCGCCCCGATACGGGGCATCGTCATCGTCGGGCAATATCTGTTCGCCTATCTGGTTGTTGCCCTTGTTGTTTGCGGGCGCGATCTGGGCACCATGTGGACCTTCGCCAAGGTCTACGTAGCGTCGATCTTCCTCATGTGCTTGCATGGGATTTACCTGATCCATATCGATGGCCAGAAGAACACCGCTTTCGTAAGCGGCAATGGTCGCTTGACGGGATTTGTCGAAAGGGAGAACGAATGCGCGGCCGTAATCGCGCTTGCGATGCCGATGCTTATGTTGCTGGCTTCCAAGGGAAAAGTCGGCAAAGTCTATGCGATCGTCATTGGGGCAACCATGGCCTATGGCATCTTGCTGACGGGTTCGAATACCGGTCTTGCCGGCTTTGCGTTCACTTTCCTCGGGTTCATGGTCCTGAGCGGCAGCTGGAAGTATGTCGTGGTCGGCCTTGCCTGTTTGACACCCTTTGCCATTTGGATTGTGCACTCCGGCCGCGACTACCTGCCGGCGGTCTTTCAAAAACGCGTGCTCGGCGCCTTGGAAACGGGCGATCTAAGCCAGGCTGGAACCTTTGACCATCGCGTCGAATTGATGCATGAGGCCCTTGGTCGAGTGCAGGAGACATTGTGGATCGGTGTCGGCGCCGATCAATACCAAGTCACCAGCGCCATCAGGCAGCCCGTGCACAACCTGTATCTTTTGTTGTCGACCGAAGGCGGAATCATGGCCGCCATAGGTTTTGGTGTTATGATTGCTGCCACGTTTCTCCCGATTGTGCGGACGTATCGCGTGCCGGGAGGTGCAGCTTACGCTGCCTGCGCGCTTGTCAGCGTGTCTATGTTCGCGTTGATGGCTAATGCGTTTCCTCACCTTTATGGGCGGTTCTGGACTGTCCCAATAATCCTTACGCTAGGACTGGCAACAAGCTATTGTCGCGCTGTGGAGAAAAGGAGCATCGGCAATGGAGCGCTACCGCCTGCGCGAATATTGCGGGCCGGACGCCCTAGGTCAGGGTTAGGTCCTATTCGCTAGTTCGTGCGCGGAAACTGTTTGAAGGAACGCAAGTTTCTGTCGCAACGCAAACTGTCAGATGCGGTTCCAGTTGCTGAGGGCGAGGATAAGTGATGCTGGTCGAAGTGGAAGAATGCTTTGAAGCATTGCGTTGCCCGCGCACCGGTTCGAAACTGGCGCGCGTTTCACCCGATGTGCTGAAACCGGTCTGTCCCGAGAACCCCGAGATGTCCTATCGCCTGGTCGACGGCAAGCCGGTTATGATCGATTTTTCGGAATCCGTGTTTAGCGAAGGCGATTTCCTACGCTCGAAGGCGGCAAGCCCCATCGAGCGCAAACAATACGGTCGCTTGACGAGGTTCTTCAAGAAACTGCTCTCGCCGACAAAAAAGAGTACTGTCTCCAACGTCAATCGATTGGTTGATGACCTGCAGACGACCGCGGCCCGCCCGGCCAAGCTTCTTGTCATCGGCGGCGGGAGTATTGGCCAAGGAATGGAACCGCTCTATGAGCATCCGGAGATCAGCGTCTACTCCTTCGACGTCTATGCCTCCCCCCTCACCCAGTTCATAGCCGACGCCCATCAGATTCCCTTGCCGGACGACTTTTTCGACGCAGTGGTCATCCAGGCCGTTCTTGAGCACGTCCTCCAGCCTGCCCAGGTCGTGTCCGAGATCTGGCGCGTCCTGAGCGACAAGGGGCTCGTCTACGCTGAAACGCCCTTCATGCAGCAGGTGCACGAGGGAGCATTCGATTTCACCCGGTTCAGCGAAAGCGGCCATCGATATCTGTTCCGCTGGTTCGAGACGATTTCATCTGGGGCCAATGGTGGCCCCGGCACGCAGTTCATGTGGTCAGTCGACTATCTCGTTCGCAGTGTCTTTCGGTCGGTGATGCTGGGCAAGCTTGCAAAGCTCGCCTTCTTCTGGACGCAATATCTGGATGCGATCATTCCCGCACGCTTTGCGGAGGATGGCGCAAGCGGCGTGTATTTTTATGGTCGGAAAGCGCAGGCGCCGATTTCCCCGAAGGCCATTATCGCCCACTACCAGGGGGCGCAGGGGCGACACGCCTGACCCGACCTACCCTTTTAGGCTAACCCGTTCTCGCTAATTGCCACCGGGGCGGCGCGGACCTTAAATTCGAACATCATTTACGAAACCTGTTTCGGGAAGCCGCTGTGCCGCTTTCCCGACGACAATTGATTTGCGCCGGTCGATTTCGCAACGCGACACAAAGGGGTTGTCGCATGGCTCTTTCGCATCTTGCCCGCCTTGAGGCCGAAGCCATCCACACCATGAGGGAGGTCGCGGCAACATCCGCCAACCCAGTGCTGCTTTATTCCGTCGGCAAGGATTCAAGCGTGCTGCTTCATTTGGCGATGAAGGCATTCTTTCCTGCAAAACCACCGTTTCCGCTGCTTCACGTCGATACGACCTGGAAGTTCAAGGAGATGATCGCCTTCAGGGACCAAGTCGCACGAGACAACGATCTCAGGCTTATCGTTCACATCAACGAAGATGGTGTCGCTCAAGGCATTAGTCCTTTCGAGCACGGTTCGAACGTCCACACCCACCTCATGAAGACGGTGGCATTGCGCCAGGCGCTGGAGAAACATCGCTTCGACGTGGCGATCGCGGGCGCGAGGCGCGATGAGGAAAAATCGAGGGCGAAGGAACGGATCTTTTCCTTGCGCACTGCCGGTCAGGCTTGGGATCCCAAGCGACAGAGACCGGAGATGTGGAAGACCTTCAATACCAGGCTCACGCCGGGAGAAACCATGCGGGTCTTCCCGCTCTCGAACTGGACTGAACTGGATGTCTGGCAATATGTCCTGCAGGAAAGCATCGCGGTGGTCCCGCTTTATTTCGCCGCCGAACGTCCGGTCGTCGAACGGGACGGCATGTTGATCATGGTTGATGATAACCGCATGCCGCTGCAGCCGGGCGAGATCGTCCGTCAGCGCCAAGTGCGTTTCCGCACCTTGGGGTGCTATCCCCTCACCGGCGCCATCCCGTCCACGGCAACGACTGTTCCCGAGATCATCGAGGAGATGGTCTTCAGCCGCTCCTCGGAGCGGCGCAACCGGCTTGTCGATCGCGACGAAGCGTCCGGCATGGAAAGGAAGAAGCGGGAAGGATACTTCTGATGCACGGTCAACCTTCGGTATTTTCGCCTGAAGTGGCGGGGCTCCTTGATGTCGAAGGTAGCAAGTCGCTTCTTCGCTTCATCACCTGCGGATCGGTCGACGACGGAAAATCCACCTTGATCGGCAGGTTGCTCTATGACGGCGGCTTGATCCTGGAGGATCAGGTCGCGGACCTGGGACGGGAGAGCGAACGGCAGGGAAAGGTCGATCACCTTGATTACTCGCTGCTGCTGGACGGGCTTGAGGCGGAACGAGAACAGGGCATCACCATAGATGTCGCCTACCGTTACTTCTCGACCGCCAAGCGCAAGTTCGTCGTCGCCGACACGCCCGGCCACGAGGAATATACCCGCAATATGGTGACCGGCGCATCGACGGCGGATCTGGCGATTATCTTGGTCGACAGCCAGCACGGCATGCTGCCGCAGACCTGCCGCCACACCTACCTCGCCTCGCTTCTTGGCATTCGCCACGTGGTCGTTGCGGTGAACAAGATCGATCTCGTCGGCTATCGCTCGAGCATATTTGAAGCGCTACAGACCCACTATCGCAAATTCGTGCTGACGCTCGGTTTTGAAACCGTGCAGGCCATTCCCGTATCAGCGCGTTATGGCGACAACGTCACCTCCCGGTCAATGCACACGCCATGGTACCAGGGGCCGAGCCTGCTCGAATATCTCGAAACCGTCGATGTCGGCAAAGAGGTCGCCGAGCGCCCGTTCCGCTTTCCAATACAATGGGTCAATCGGCCCAATGCCGGGTTTCGCGGCTATGCCGGCGAGATTGCGTCCGGCCGGATAGCCGTCGGTGATCCGGTCACGGTCGCCAAGTCTGGACAAAAAACGGCGATCAAGTCCATCGTGACCTATGACGGAGAAGTCGCAAGCGCCGAGGCCGGCCAGGCCGTTACCCTGGTTCTTAGAGATGAGGTCGATGCCTCCCGCGGCAACATGCTGACGTCGCCATCAGCTCGGCCTTTCGTCGCCGATCAGTTGCAAGCTCATGTTATCTGGTTCGACGCCAACCCTTTGCTTCCGGGCCGCAGCTATATCCTGAGGACCGAAACCGACAGCGTCAACGCGACGATCACCAAGCTCAAGCATCGCGTGAACGTCAACAGCTTTGCCCGGGAGGCAGCCAAGTCGCTGACGATGAACGAGATCGGCGTCTGCAATATCTCGACGCAGGCTCCGATCGCCTTCGACGCCTACAAGGACAACAAAGCAACCGGCAATTTCGTCATCGTCGACCGCCTGACCAACGACACCGTTGGCGCCGGCATGATCGATTTTCCACTGAGGCGCGCGGCCAACGTCCACTGGCACGCCATGGACGTCAACAAGCAGGCGCGAAGTGCGCAGAAACAGCAGACACCTGCCGTCCTGTGGTTCACGGGGCTTTCCGGCTCTGGCAAATCGACGATCGCCAACGCGCTCGAACGGATCCTCAATGCCCATGGCAGGCATACCTATCTTCTCGACGGCGACAATGTCAGACACGGCCTGAACAGGGATTTGGGCTTTACTGACGAGGATCGGGTGGAAAACATCCGGCGCGTGGCCGAGGTGGCAAAATTGATGGCGGATGCCGGCCTGATCGTTCTGGTTTCCTTCATCTCGCCGTTCCGCGACGAGCGGCGCATGGCACGCGAACTGATGGCCGAAGGTGAATTCATCGAGATTTTCGTGGATACGCCGATCGAGGAATGCGCTCGCCGCGATCCCAAGGGGCTTTATGAAAAAGCCCGTGCCGGCAAGATCGCCAATTTCACCGGCATCTCGTCACCCTATGAAGAGCCGGAGCATCCGGAGCTGCGCCTTTCGACTATCGACAGCGAGCCGACGGATCTCGCCCTCCAGATCGAAGATTTTCTCGCACGGCGACAGTTGCAATGAACGCGTTGTCCGAACTTTTCGAGGAGACGGCACTGGCTGCGGGCATCGCCGTTCTCGATGTCTATCATGCCGGCGCTGACGCCGTTGCGAAGGCCGATGGATCGCCCGTTACCGAAGCCGATCTCAGGGCCGAGGCGGTGATATTCGAACGTCTCGCCAAAGTTTCGCCCGGCACCCCCATCGTCGGGGAGGAGGCGGCAGCTGCGGGCTGTGCTCCCTCCGTTGAGGAAGGCACCTTCTATCTGGTCGACCCACTCGATGGCACCAAAGAGTTTATTGCTCGCCGAGACGATTTCACTGTGAACATTGCCCTTATCGAGAACGGCAAGCCGATTGCCGGTATCGTGTATGCCCCGGCCTTGCGACGAGCCTATGTTGCGGCCGGTGGCATCGCGCAGCGCCTGGAGATCGATCGCTTCGGTCGCGTGTGCGAGCGACGGGAGATCCGCGCGCGCGGTCGTGAAACCGCGATCATCGCGGTCGCGAGCCGCAGCCATTCCTGCGCGGAAACCGAGAGATTCCTTGCCCGGCACCATGTCCAGGAGTGTACCTCGGTTGGTTCATCCCTAAAATTCTGCCTGCTGGCCGAGGGGCGGGCGGATGTCTATCCGCGTTTTGGCCGGACGATGGAGTGGGATACTGCCGCCGGTGATGCGGTATTGGCTGCTGCCGGCGGAACGGTGCTGCGCCTGGACGGCTCGGTCCTGAGGTATGGCAAGTGCCGGCAGGTGAGCGATTGCGACTTCGCCAACCCTCACTTCGTCGCCTGGGCCGCAGCCCCGCCTGAGGGTTGGTGCTGACTGTCGTCGGTGCATGCGGTCGTCGCTTTGTCGTCTATTTGCATACGCGCAAGAAGCAGGCGGTTTACCAGCCTGACGTCGAACCGTTCTTCCGCCATCCGGCGCGAAGCGCGCCCCATGGCGGTAATCGCGGAACGCTTCTCAATGAAGCCTTCCATCGCTTCAACAAGCGACGAGACGCTGCGAGGTTCGATCAAAACGCCGTTGACACCTGGGTCCACCGTTTGCCTGCAGCCGGGTAGATCCGTCGTGATGATTGCGCGTCCGGTCGCCATCGCCTCCAGAATGCTTCTGGGGATGCCTTCCCGGTAGTAGGAGGGGAGCACGAACACACTGCACGCCGCAAGGTACGGACGCACATCGCGGGTGGTTCCAAGATACTGCACCACACCTTCCTGCACCCATCCAGCGACTTCTCCTTGGCTAATCGCCGTCGGGTTGGGATCATAGTGCCCCAGCAGTTGGAAGATGGCGTCGGGATGGCGCGCGCGAATTGTCCGCGCCGCAGCGACATATTCCGGGACCCCCTTGTCGCGCAGGAGCCGGGCGATCAGAAGAAAAACCGTCGGCTTAAGCGGTGGCGTCGATGCGTGGTAGTAATCAAGATCGACGCCCGACCCCGGCACTGTCGAGACAATAGAGGGGTCGTCGACCAGCCGGCGCTCTCTGATGTCGGCAAGATCCGCTTCGTTATATACGAAGACGGCCCGTGCCTTCTTCATCGCGCATCGGTAGAGCCCGACGCAAATCGAGCGCAGCGATCGGCGAACGGCGCTTTCGTCAGGCTCGACAGCGAACATATGGCCGAGTCCGGTGACGAGAAAGAACCTATGGGGCACCGCGCAGAGCCGCGCGGCAATGCCGCCGTAGATGATCGGCTTCATCGTATAGGGCAGGATCGCCGCCGGACGTTCTTTCAGGAAGTGACGGACCAGAGCAGCGAGCGTCACCAGGTCGACAAAGGGGTTCAGCCCGGCCCTCGACATGGGAATTCGGATGAAACGCACACCAAGCGTATCCAGTTCTTCTTCCACGATCGGATCATGGTCAGGGGCCATGGCATCGACATCAAACCCTGCCTTGACAAGATCCTTGATCAATTCGCGACGAAAGTTCGTTAGCGACGACGTCAAGCTCGCAATCAGGACTATCCTGGTGCGGGGTGCTTCCGTTTTGCTGGGAACGGTTTTTGATGCCTTCATGGCCGCTACCGCATACGACGGGCTGCGTTGACCGGTGCCTGCCACCCAATTTGCCGCGCCGCATTGGTGGCTTGCTGGTCGAGGATCTCGTCGTAGAGCGCGAGGTGGCTGTCGACGTAGGATCTCAGGGAGAACCGCTCGACGACGCGCCTACGCGCGCGTTCTCCCAGTTGCCGCCGGGCGCTTTGCGACAGGCAGAGGATCGACGCGGCAAGTTTTGCAAGGCCATCTGCGTTTTCCGGTTCAACGACCATCTGCCGGTCTCCTAGCAGCCATGCGCAGTCTCCGACATCGGTGGCGATCGCCGGCACGCCACTGGCCATTGCTTCAGCCACGACCAGTGGAAATGCTTCCCCCCAAGCCGACGACAGCATGAATAGGTCGAGGCCCGGCATCAGGCGGTCAATGTCCGCACGTGCGTTTGAGACGGTGATCATCGGTGTTATGCCGAGTTCGGCCGCCAAATGTCGGACGATCCCATTTTCGTGGCCGTCGCCGATCAGGATCCCGTGAGCATCAAGCCCCAGGCTGCGAAGCGTGGCGATTGCACGCACGAAGGTGCCATGGTCCTTCATCGGATGTGCGCGCGCGACATTGCCGACAAGAAAGCGCTCAGTGGGCACTGAGAGCGTGTCGCAGAGATACCGTCGCGCGTCGGGCCGTGGGCGAAACTGATCGCAATCGACACCGTTTGGAATGATACGCCGCTTGTCCGGATCGAAACCCAGCGCTTCGTGCTGGTCGGCCGACACCCGCGAACAGTAGGAAATTGCGCTTGTGCGATGGGAAAGGGAAGCGCTCAGCCGGATAACGGCACGTGTCAGCAGTTTCTCTGAGGCGAGGTTGGCGATGGAGTGGTGAATGCTCCATATGGTGGGCTGTCGCTCGCCGAGCAGCGCTCCGAGCGATGCTGCGACATTGCCGTGATACATCCATCCGTGAAGCAGGCTCGGGCGAGACGATCTCACGATCGCACGCAGTCTGACCAAGGCACGAGGGCCTGGTCGAGACTGGTTCATTTGGAGTGTCGCGACATCGATGTTGGCCGCTTGCAAATCGCGCGCGATCGGGCCGGGCGACATCAGCGACAGCACGGAAGGGTCGTAATGCGTTTGAGCGAGCTTTGCGCCAAAGCGCGCGAGCATGTATTCCGCACCGCCGACATTCAGCCCCGTGATGCAATGAAGTACGGGGATCCCTGCCATGCCATGCTCCTTCCTTGCGTACACCAATACCTACTGACGCGGCCTGCTGGTGGTCTGCGGCCGCACCGCCGTCTTTTTGCCGAGCGCGATAACGCCAACACTGCGACCGGTCGATCGACGAGCCGCCCTTGCTGCGGAAATCATGTCTTGGGGGATTTCCGCATTCGGCAACAATTGCGCGATCGCTGCCAGAACAGAACTCTCGTCACATCGTTCGGCATCGCGCTGCATACGATTGAATGCGCTCTTCAACACCGAAGAGGGCACGGGTTGAGGGACCGCTCCAAGCACGCCGGGGATGGCCGACTGGATGCGCTTATCGGTCGGATCGAACAGTTCCTCGAACAGCTTTTCGCCCGGTCGGGATCCAACGATCTCGATCATGATGTCCTTGTCCGGCACGAAGCCCGCCAGACGGATCATGCGTCGAGCGATGTCAATGATCTTCACAGGCTCGCCCATGTCGAGAACGAAGATTTCGCCTTGGCCTATCTGCTTCTGAAAACCGTAAGCCGATGCCTGAAGCGTCAGCTCGACGGCCTCTCGGATGGTCATGAAGAAACGCGTCATTCTCGCGTCCGTGACCGTCAACGGACCGCCCTTGGCCAACTGATGCTTAAAGAGCGGGATAAGGGATCCGCTTGATCCAAGCACGTTGCCGAAGCGAACGGTCATGAAGCGGGGTCCCTGCCCGCTTGTGACACCATCGAGATCGAGCGCCTGGCAATAGAGTTCGGCAAGCCGTTTCGTCATGCCCATTATGCTGGAGGAGTTCACCACCTTGTCGGTAGACACCTGCACCATGGCGAGTGCACCGAACCGCTTGGCTGCGTTCGCGACGTTCATGGTGCCGATGACATTGGTCAGGACGCCTTCGCAGGGATTGATCTGAACCATGGGCACATGTTTGAGCGCGGCGGCGTGGAAGACCAGTTCCGGCAAGTGCGCTTCGAAGATCTCATTGACCCTCTGGCTGCGCCGAACGCTGCCAAGGCAGTTCGAATGGCGGATCTCCGGAAACTCTTCCTTTAGGCACAGGTCGATCGAATAGAGATTGAATTCGGTATTGTCGACCAGGACGATCTCGGCCGGGCCGCAAGCGGCGATCTGGCGGGTAAGTTCGCTGCCGATCGACCCGCCTGCCCCAGTGATAAGAACTCGCCGGCCGGCAATCAAGCGCCTGATGGCGTCCTTGTCGAGGGCGGCCTGCGGCCGTTCGAGCAGGTCTGTCATTTCGATCGATCGGAGCTCGTATGGGTTCTCGTTGCTGGTCTGCTTGAACTCCGTAGCGCTTTGCAGCCGCGAGACTGCGATCCCAAGGCGTTCGGCGGCTTGGAGTAACTCGCCCGAAGCCGTCTCATCGAAGGACGACAGGGGTTCGGTGAAAACGATATGGCAGGGTTGCTTGCCCTCGGCCCTGAGATCGGCGACGACCTGTTCCAGATCCTCGAGCCTGCCTGCGATCGGTACCCCATGCAGCATCAGGCCAACTTGAGATTCACTCGTGTCGAGACAGGCGACCGGCACATAGGGCGCCGCCGGATCGCGAAACAAAGCGCGTAGATAGAGATCCGCGGCGTTGCCGGCTCCAACCAGAAGCAGGGGAACGCGGTGGCGATGGCCATCGGCGTCGGCCTTTTCCGAACGCTTGTTTTTGGAAGGCAGGAATTCGTCTGCGCGGAAGCTTAAGCGGGAGGTCGCAAGGAAGGCAATCAAAAGCAGCGATTGCAGCGGCACGACAGTTCGCGGCATATCGGTGAGGCGTGTCGAAAAGAACAAAAGGGCGATGAGCACGAGCGAGGTCAGGACCACCGCGCGGATGATAATCACGAGGTCGCTGATTGACCCGTATTTCCAGTTTCGACTGTAGAGACCCGAGAGCGGGAACATGGCCGCGCAGACCGCCAAATACTGGGCAGACGACCAAGCCAGGATCTGCATCGTATCGGGGCGATCGCTCAGGCCTCCAGGCCCATACCGCAGGAATAGTGCGAGGAAAAGCGCGATCGCAGCGGATGCCAAATCCACCGCATAGAGAGCAGCGTTCTTTCGTGCGCCACGAGCGGCCGATTTGAGTTTCCTGACGCCAAGCTGCGCAAGTGTGATCGCGGCGTCCCGGGCAGTTGCCGGGAACGCTGCGCTGTCTGCGATGGCTCGATGATTCATTACACGAAATGCCCACGCACCGTAAAACGCCTTAAAGGCGGTCGGAATGCGAAACATAACGCCCCTCCTTCGACATGGCTTCGCTAACCGGTGGCCAGAATGGGCCGGGCGAGTAATACGACCGAAAGTATATGCGTTACTTCTGGTGGAGTTCCGTCAATTCCATAGCATAAAAAAGATATACGCTCTCGACCTGTTCGGTGTCGGAGCGTGTTTTACCTTTTCCCTATTTGCATTGAACTCTAGAGACCACTTTGATTTCGGAAAGTAAACTAATTTTGAAGGATTAATCCTTTGGGGCGATAAACGTAATCTACAAGATCGATGGGTTTTGATGGCGCAGGCAGACGTCCATAAAGATCAAGCATTTAGGTTCGCAAGTGTCGAATTGCGACAAGTGAGGGGATTAAGGACAGCGGTCGAGCGCTAACTCGAGTTCGTCGAATGTAACGATTCGTGATTGTGCCTGGTGCATCGGCGTCGGCGCGTCGCACCGGTGGATGCGATCGTCGCGCAGGATTTGAACGGTCTGCCAGCCCCTTGTTCGGGGCGTGACAAAATCCTTGATGGCATTGTCGGCAACATAGGTGAGTTGCGCTGCCGTTAGATGCGACGCAGTCTCGACAGCTTCGAATGCTCTTGGGTGTGGCTTGCGATAAGACATGCCCCAGGCATCCGTAAAGAGGACGAGGTCAGCTTTATGCTCGAGTCCAAGGGCTTTGATTTTCGAACGCTGGGTCGAGACTGGTCCATCGGTGATGATGCCGATGAAGTCATCGTTCGGGCGATCGAACAAAAAACGCGCCGCGTCGGGGGCAAGTGAGATTGATGGCTGATGGTGCCGGTAAATCGTCACCAGTTGCTCTATCAGAGAAGGGTCGACCTCGCCCTCCGTTTCCGCAAGCGCAAGATCGAAAACCTGGCCCCTGACTCCCGCCGCGAAAAGACGGGCACACCGCACAGCAAAATCGGTCTGTCCGGTTCTTTGCTGCCACCATGCGCCGACAGCCGCAAAGCCGCTGAAGACGAAGTCGCGCTCTAAATAGAGTGTGTCATCGAGATCAAAGATGATCCCGCGAGCAAAGGAGCGCATTTGGTCACCCGTCAAAAAGAGCCTGATCATAGCGCAACATGAGTACTCCATCTCGCCAATCGTCGTTGGCGCTGACGGGAAGGCCGGCGACTTCCTCAAGCAGCCACTGCGCGAAACACGCCCCGGCGTGATCGGCAAGCGGATAACCGCCTCCGAACCGCGCGTTGAGTTCGATTACCTGCAATCCGCGGGTTGCATCGGCGATTGCCTGAAAGCAGAGGGCGCCGCGTGCGTCGGGCAGTGCCTCAGCCATCCCCCGCGCAAGCGCGGGAAGCTCCGACAGGCGCACAGTTCGCCCCTTCTCGACTTCGCCCGCCCGCACCGAGAGCCGTTCGTGTGCGATGCAAGATCGGGCCACGCCATCACGATCGATGAACATGCTGATCGTGTATTCGGGGCCGGAGAGGTATTCCTGGACGATCATCGGTTCGGCGCAATCCTTGGGAAGAGCGCTTGGGTCGCGGATCATACTGATGGAGCGACTGGCGCTGCCTGAGCGCGGCTTGACGAAGACCGGCCACGTCCAGTCGGAGATCGCCTGACGGGCATTCTCCAGCGTATCGGTGCGTGGGACGGCGAGGCCCGCCCGGTGGAACGTGTGCATCGTGCGCAGCTTGTCCCGGGCGATTTCCACCACCAAGGGCTGGCTCACATGGATCCGTGTTCCCGCCTCGGCGAAGCGCTCGGTGTTGAGGGAAAACGGCAACAATTCGGGATCGATTGTCGGCACCACGAGATCGACGTTTTCTGTTCGACAGATGTCGGCGACGGCGTCGATGAACGCCTCGTCGTCACAACTGGGCACGGCGTATGCCCGATCGGCCGTATGACAGGCGGCACTGAGCTCCGGCCTCCTGTCACACGCGATTACTCGCAGCGTCACATCAAGCCGCGCGGCCGCGGCGCGAAAGCACTGGATGAGTTCGACCCGCCGTCCGGCGGAAGAAAAGAGAACGCACAACTCCCGTCTGCTCATCGTTAAAGCCCTCCGTTGGCGCCTGTCGTCCTGGATTCAAGCTGCCCCTGTCTAAAGTCCCGGGCGGCCATCCGTCAGCTTGCCATGTAACGCTGGCCGATCCCCCTGCCAGTCAATGACTTCCAGGCAATTGCCGTCTCCACACAAGACGAGGAAGCCGGCTTTCGTGTACACTTGGACCTGGCCCGTCAGGCCGATATATTTGCCCGCATTCGGGTGCACGGTCGCGCGGGTGACAACGATCTTGCGATCGCCGAAAAAGGTGAATGCCCCGGGATAAGGATCGCCGACGGCGCGAATGAGGCGCTCGATGTCCACGGCCGAACTTCGCCAATCGATCAACCCATCCTCGGCTCTTCGGCGCGCGCAATAGCTTGCGCCCTGTTCGTCTTGCTGGATACCTTTCGCCGAGCCCTTCTCCAGAAAATCCGTCGCCTCGACGATCATCTCCGACAGGTTGCGCGTATGCTTGTCGTAGAGGGTCCGCGCGGTCTCGTCGGCGGCGACATCGAACAATCGTTGCAGCAGGATGTCGCCGGAATCCATGCCATCATCGAGCCAGAAGAGGGTCGATCCCGTGACCTTTTCGTTGCAGAGTATCGTCCAGGGGATGACTCCCCGCCCCCGTAGCCTTGGCAGGGCGGCCGGGTGGAAACCCAGGCAACCGCGTGCAGGGATGCTTCGAAACTGGGGGCCGCAGATCTGAGACCACCCGATGACAAGGATGACATCGGGCGCGAACTGTCGGAGGGTTGCAAGCGTGGCCTCGTCGTTGACATCAGAGGTTTCGACAACATCGATCCCTGCTCTTCGCGCAATCGGCATAAGGTCGGCATGATCCGAATGTCGACCTGCTTTTGCACCGGGAAGGGTGAGGAGCAGGCCGGGCGGGCGACCCACAGACACGAGCGCTTCAAGAGCGATCCTCGAACCCTCGACTGTCCCGACGAATGCGACGCGCATCGATGATAACTCCATAACCTAGGGAGAAAGGCAAGCTTGGGATGCAGCCTATGGATGGCTGCGTCAAAATTACATCATACTAAAATTGAGGCCAGTGGATTTGTTGGACACGAAACGCGTTCCTCCTTTTCCGGGGCCATCGCGAAGGCTTGTTCCGCTGTCCCAATTGAACCGGTGTTGATTTCATGCCCGCAAAGCCTTGATTTGCATGGGCCGATCGATGTTCAGGACAGACTGCTGTTGGAATGGGACAAGAAGAGCACTTAGTGCGGTTCTCAAAGCCTGCGAGGGCTTCTTTGTGCCGATATTGTTGAAAAAGTCCCAAATCGTGGGTTTGCCGAAAAGTCGGCCAATTCACGTTCTGCGTGAATGTTTGCCGTTTGATGCTGAGTCAATTCCGCTACACGGCTCACACGCTGCTTGATCGAAAATTGGCAAGGCCCCCACGCCAATTTTCTGTGTCGGCCTCTACGACCCTTCAAATAATCAGACCTTATAGAAAAGCCGACTTTTTCCGCAACAACCGGTCGCGGCAACCGCGGCCATTCGCGTTGACTACGGGGTTAGTTGGCGAGAGACGCTGCACTCTGACGCTGTTCGCGATGATGTCCGCTGGGTTGTCAGCCTCCGCGGCTCGCCAAGGAGGAGGCGGCGATCAATCGGCGCGCGTCAGCCGCCGACAAGCACTCAATCGCGACTGCCTTCCTGCCGAGGCCAAAGCAACGTCGTCATGAATGTGGCAAAGGCGATGGCCACCAGTATGTAAGTGACGCGGGTGGAGAAGGACTCGGCGGCAGACCCCGGAAGCGGTGAGACGCCGGTTCCGAATACGAGGAGGAAGATCGTCAAGGCGCCCGCGTAAAGTTTGGCGGCCGGCGCACGCATGGCGGCACGACCGCCAAATACCAGGCCGGCCAGCAGGACCAATAGAAAGAGGAAAATGAGGGACGGCCGTAGCTGAAGCAGCCCGAATGCGACGGACGCGGCCACGCCTCCAGTGATATTGGTTATCACGATCCCCAGGGCCGCGCGCGTGCTGGCTGTTGCGTCGAATTGTGAGAGCAGTGACACGACTGTTATCGGAATGACAATCGCCGTGGCTAGCGCTTCGCGTGTCAGACAGGCAACCACCGCGATCAGGAGTATGGTGGTGTTGGCGGCAGCGTAGTGTGCCGCACGCGGATATGTCGCTGCCGTCGCCGGCTTAACAGTGGGGCTGCCTTTGTCCGGGATAAAGACATATGCCAGCCACATCAAGAGCATTCCGGTCACCACACCCTGCACCAGGATCATTAGAATGGTGTCGCCGAGATCCTCGTTCAGAATTGTGAGGAGCGGCACCATAACCGCAATGACCAGAACAAGAAAGATTGTGGGGCCGCCCTTGCCGTTCGCCTGCTGGTAGAAACATCCAAAGTAAATCAGCCCAAGCAGTAGCAACAGAACCGGCGGCCGGTCGCCAGTCAGCATCGTTACGAATTGCAGAAGTGCCCCGACGACAAGAATAAACAAAGTGACCGCTAACGCCTTTTGCAACGGCATAGGGCGATCACTGGCGATGAGAAACTGTGCTGCAAACAATGGCCCAAGGAAGGGGATGATAGCCCCCGAATAGACTGAGCAGGAAAAGCCGACCGCAACGGCAAGCGCTATGCGCAGACCCTTGCGCTTTACATTGACGCGGTCCTCCTCGTGCGAAAGATACGTGTCAGCTGACATAGGTCAGGACCGACAGAATTCGGATCCAGAGACTGCCAAGCGCATTGGTGATCGGGTGGTCCCCGGTATAGATCACCACATTCGCCTGCGAACCGTACCGAACGCCCTTGGGCCGCCCTTCGTCGAGGACCAGGCGGACGGGAAAGCTCTGCGGTGTTCGCACCCATCCCGTGTCTGTGGAAATCTTCGGCAGGCCCGTTGCCGGGTCGACACTCCCCTGAGCCACTCCCATCCCGATGCCTTCAACGGTCCCGGCGAAAATCTGACCGGGGAGAACATCGAAAAGCACCTCCGCACGGTCGCCGGCGGCAACCATCTCAAGGCTGTTTTCCTTAAACGCGGCGGTGATCCAGATCGTGCCGGTATCGATGAAAGTCATTGCACTCTCGCCAGCGCTAAGCATACCACCGACGGAAAGCTGAAGATTGGTGACGACGCCTTCCGCCGGCGCTGAAACCGTCGTGCGCAGCAGATCAAGCTGAGCGGTTTCAAGCGCCGCGAGCGCCTCCTTAAGCTGTGGATTGTCCTTTCCCGCAGGCCCAAGCTCCTCCTGAGCCCGCACGAGCTCGGCTGTGGCTGCATCCACGCCTGCATCTGCCTGATCCAGCGCGGCTGCGGCCTCATCATACTTCGCCTGGGCGTAGATTCCGCGCCTGACAAGTTCCATGGCGCGGGTGGCTTGATCCTGGACGTTGACGCGCACTGCCTTCGTCTCCACCACCTTGGCCTGGGCGACATCGACGGCCGCCGTCGAAGCGCCGATCGTCTGACCTACCCCTGCAAGGCGTGCTTCCGCCTCCGCAACGGCGAGCCGGTACTGTTCCGGGTCCAGACGAAACAGCATCTGGCCGGACGTCACGGCGCTGTTGTCGGTCACGCCCACTTCAATGACCCGCCCGGTAACCTCCGGCGCTACGCCAACGACGTATGCACTGACGGTCGCCTGCGAGGAAGAAGGAGTGCGCCGCTCCATGAACACCGTCACGACGAACAGAAGCAAAGCCATCAGGAGCACAGTGATTGCGACCGTGCGCTGCGGGTTTTTCTCTTTAACAGGCGCGCTCACTGTATTTGGAGCATCATTATGAGGGGCCTCAGTTGCATCCGACGCCATGACGTTTCCCCCCTAAGATCACGCGGCCGTCGCGCCGAGGCTCTCCTTGCGCCAGCACCTGCGTTGGATTGGCAATTTAGTCCTAAGCTGTCGCCATCGCAACGGCCGCCGATGCGACCCCAGGTACCCACCCATAAAACCGCGCCAGGCTGAGGCTGCATCGGCTTCTCAAATGGCCTGTTCGAGGCGCGTCCAGCGAGCACTTTTGCGTCTGTCTTGCAGGAAGACCGAAACAGGTAAATAATCAGCCAGAGTACCGAGCTACCTGGGAAATCCGGATTGGCTGGGAAGGGGGCCAGCAACAATGGAGCCGAACGTGACAATCCCTGAGCGCGCGCCGTCGCTCTTGAGAATGCTCGACGCTGCACTTCAGATCGGACTCGTAGCCTTACTGATCTTTGCCTGTAGCCGCATCATATTGCCCTTTGCTGGCATCCTGCTCTGGTCGGTCATCCTCGCGGTCATGCTCTATCCGCTGCACCAACGATTGGTCGACCGGGTTGGCAATCGCTGGTCGGCGACGTTAATCGGGTTGGTCAGCGTTGCGCTGCTGCTGGTTCCATTGGTCATGGTTGTGGCGTCGCTTGGATCTTCCATACTTGAGTTCGTCTCGGGCTTGCAAGACAGCAGCCTGACGGTGCCGCCGCCGCCGACATGGCTTGCCGACCTCCCGCTGGTCGGCCAGAAACTGACCGAGACATGGGCTCTCGTTGCGACAAACATGCCGGCGGCGCTTGCCAAGTACGGCAAGATGCTGGGTGGAATTGCATCATGGCTGGCGTCGTTCGCGGGCGGTTTGGCCGCCGGTCAGCTGTCATTCGTGCTTTCGTTCGCAGTCGCTGCCGTGCTCATCGCCTATGGCGAGGGCGCCACCGAGTTCGCCAGACGTCTGTTGGAACGTATCACCGGCAGCAAGGCACAAGGTACCCGGCTGGTTGCAATGACGGCCGCGACGATTCGAGGTGTGGCGGTCGGCGTAGTCGGCGTGGCCGTCATCCAGTCGCTGCTGATCGGGATAGGCTTTTTTGCAATAGGTCTTTCGGCAGCCGGAGTTTTGACGCTTTTGGTGCTATTGTTTGCCATCGTGCAGGTGCCGGCGGTGTTGGTAACGCTACCTGTCATAGCCTATGTTCTTGCGACGGAAGCGACCACGCCGGCGATCATCTTTTCGATCTGGACCATCATTGCCGGGCTCAGCGACAACCTCCTCAAGCCATTGATGCTCGGCCGCGGACTTGACGTTCCAATGCCGATCATTCTGATCGGTGTAATCGGCGGCATGATCGCTGACGGGCTTCTCGGCCTGTTTGTGGGCCCTGTGCTCCTGGCTGTTGGCTATGTACTGCTCATGGAGTGGCTGCGGGACGAACCCATTGAGGGCGGGCCGCGAATTGAATATCCGCCTCCATGATCGCGGTCATTGCTCTTGGCTTGCTGGCGATGTTGGCATGATTAGCATTTCAGGTGCTGGCATCGGTTTTCGCCGCCCGTTACTTCGCCCGGACCTCCCTGTGGCGGGATGACTGCGAACACCTTGCGTTCGACTAGGCCATCCTTTGCGAGTTCCCTTAGCTGCTTGATCAGGAGCCGCTGTGAGCAGTCACCGAGTTCTCTTTTCAGGGCATTGAACCGCAAGGTACCCTTGAGAAGATCATACAGGATCATGCCTTGTCACTTGCCGCTGATGAGATTGAGCGCCGCATACATCGTGACCGTGGCGTTTGCCTGCGTTGGCGCCTAATTGAATGTTGAGTAAAAATTTACTAAAGACGATTTCGAAATGCCGTTGCATATGGCACATTCGCCAATGACAACGATCGCCCTATGACAACAATGGAATGACGGCATGGTCACTATCAAGGAAATCGCCAAGAGTGTTGGCGTGTCGTCGGCTACGGTTTCGAGGGTGCTCAACTACGACCCCGCCCTGTCGATCTCACCGGCAAAACGGCAAGCGATCATCGAGACGGCCGAGGCTCTGAACTATGAGACCCCGCGCAATCGCAACAAGGCGAACGGACAGGCTGCCCCCAGCCTTTTGACCAAGCTCGTCATCGTGCATTTTCTCGAGCCTTCGGACGAGATTGCCGACCCCTATTACGTCGGCGTGCGGCTTGGCATCGAAAGCCGCTGCCGCGACCTGAGGACGGAGATCGTCAAGGTCTTCCATTCAGACGCGCTGCCTGAGGCGTCCCTGCTTGCAGGCGCATCGGGTGTCATCGTCATAGGCAAGCATTCCGACAACGAGATCGCATGGCTGAGCAAGAATGCTCCACATGTCATTTTTGCCGATTTCGACCCGAGGAGCGACCTTATCGACAGCGTGTTTTCCGATGTGGGGCTCGCCACGTGCAAGATCCTCGACGCTCTGAAGTCCAGCGGATACAAGCGCATCGGCTTTATCGGCAGCCACGAGAACCTCAACGGCACTGTCCAGCATTTCGCCGAGCGCCGATGTGTGGCCTATATCGACTGGCACAAGAAGAACGGCACCTTCGCGCCTGAGCTTTTGGCGCTCTCCGATTGCTCATCGGGTCAGAGCCTCCGGCTCGAAACCGGCTATCGTCTCGCGCGCGATTTGCTGTCGCTCACTGACCGGCCGGATGTGATCGTGACATCCAACGACAACATGGCAATCGGCACCTATCGGGCGATCCAGGAATTCGGCCTTTCGATCCCGGCCGACATTGGCGTCATATCCTTTAACGACATTCCCGTTGCCCAGTTCCTGACGCCGTCGCTGACCACGGTGCGCATCCATGGCGAACATATCGGCGAGACGGCTGTCGATCTGTTGCTCGAGCGACTTTCAGGCCGCAGCTACGGCAAGCAGGTACGCATCGCCACGGAACTCGTTTGGCGCGACAGCTGCCGAAAGCCCCTGGAATCCTTGTCATTGTGAGCTGTTTCATTGCGCGTGATAAATATTTACTAAATCTTCCTTGCGTGTTGCCTGAATTTCGGTAAATCTTGCGCGGACGGCAGGAGAGGAGAACCTGCCCTCAGCAAGTTTCTAGGGAGGAAACGATGTACCGCAAAACGAACCTGTCGCGCGTTGCGGCTGGCGTGCTCGCCGCAGCAAGCCTGCTTGCGTCCACCGCCGCCTTTGCCGGGGAAGTCACGATCTGGTGTTGGGATCCCAACTTCAACGTTGCTATCATGAAGGAAGCTACGGCGCGCTATAGCGCGAAGCATCCCGAAACGACGTTCAACATCGTCGATTTCGCCAAGGCCGATGTCGAGCAGAAGCTGCAGACGGCACTGTCGTCGGGCACCACTGACGCGCTGCCGGATATCGTGCTGATCGAGGACTACGGTGCGCAGAAGTACCTCCAGTCCTTTCCCGGAGCCTTCGCCGAGCTTTCCAGCAAGGTCGATTTTTCCGGCTTCGCGCCCTACAAGGTTCAATTGATGACGATGGACGGGGCCGTCTACGGCATGCCGTTCGATTCCGGCGTCACCGGCCTCTACTACCGCAAGGACTATCTGGAGCAGGCAGGCTTCAAGCCTGATGATATGCAGGACCTGACCTGGGACCGTTTCATCGAGATCGGCAAGCAGGTCGAAGCCAAGACCGGCAAGAAGATGCTCGGCCTCGACGTCAACGATGCGGGCTTCATCCGCATCCTGATGCAATCCGCCGGCGGCTGGTATTTCGATAAGGACGGCAATCTTTCGATCGAGAACAACGCCGCCCTGAAGGCAGCGCTCGAAACCGAACAGAAGATCCTGCAGGCCAATATCCATAAGCCGGCTGCCGGCTGGACGGAATGGGTCGCGACCTTCACCTCCGGCGATGTCGCCACCGTGACAACAGGCGTTTGGATCACCGGTACGGTCAAGGCCCAGGCCGATCAGTCCGGCAAGTGGGGCGTGGCACCGATTCCGAAGCTTGACGTCGAGGGCGCCTCGCATGCGTCCAACCTTGGTGGTTCCAGCTGGTACGTAACCGCCAGCTCCGCCGAGAAGGACGAAGCCATCGACTTTCTCAACGAAGTCTATGCCAAGGACGTCGATTTCTATCAGAAGATCCTGACGGAGCGCGGTGCCGTCGGCTCGCTGCTCGCGGCCCGCAACGGTCCCGCCTATTCTGAAGCCGATGCATTCTTTGGTGGCGAGAAGGTCTGGCAGAACTTCTCCGACTGGTTGGCGAAGGTTCCAGCGGTCAATTACGGCGTCTTCACCAACGAGGTGGACACGGCAGTAACGGCGCATCTGCCTTCGCTTGGCGAGGGCGCGCCCATCGATGACGTGCTGAAGGCGGTCGATAGCCAAGCGCAGGGCCAGATCCAGTAACGGCTCAAAGGCAGGCGGCAACCGCCTGCCTTCTCGCTCGGGCGCATGCGGCCATCACGTCGCGTGCCCTCCGCAACATCATCCCTTTTCGTTGAGGGCACCCATGGCTGCCGGCAAAACAGGCGGATTGAAGCGCTACTACGACCTCAACGGCTGGCTGTTCATCGCCCCGTCCTTGCTTCTCATCGCAATCTTCCTCGTCTATCCGATTTTGCGCTCGCTCTACCTGTCCTTCTTCTCGGGCAAGGGAATGATGATGAAGTTTGCCGGCTTCGGAAACGTTGCACGGCTATGGAACGATCCGGTCTTTCTTCAGGCTCTGAAAAACACCGTCACCTTTTTCATCGTCCAGGTGCCGATCATGATCACGCTGGCGCTTCTGCTTGCCGCGGTCTTGAACAACGACAAACTGAAGTTCATCGGCTTTTTCCGCACCGCCATTTTCCTGCCCTGCGTCGCCTCGCTCGTTGCCTATTCCGTGCTTTTCAAAAGCATGTTTTCCGTCGATGGCGTGGTGAACTCCGGACTTCTGGCGGTCGGCCTGATCGCCACCCCGATCGGCTGGCTGACGGAACCTTTCTGGGCCAAGGTGCTCGTCATCCTGGCCATCACCTGGCGTTGGACCGGCTACAACATGATCTTTTACCTTGCTGCCTTGCAGAACATCGACAAGTCGATCTACGAGGCGGCGCGGATCGACGGCGTGCCGGCATGGGCTCGCTTCGTCTACATCACAGTACCAATGCTGAAGCCGGTGATCCTGTTTACGACGATCATCTCGACCATCGGCACGATCCAGCTGTTCGACGAAGTCTACAACCTGACCGAGGGCCGCGGCGGCCCGGCGAACGCAACGATCACCCTCTCGCTCTATATCTACAATCTCACCTTCCGCTTCATGCCGAGCTTCGGCTACGCGGCAACCATTTCCTACGTCATCGTGATCATGGTGGCGCTTCTATCCTTCCTCCAATTCTACGCGGCGAGGGATCGGTCATGAACGCCTCACGCCTGGCCGCCACCGCATTGCAATACGCCTTCCTCGCGGCTGCAGCCTTCCTGTCGATTTTCCCGTTCATCTGGATGGTGATCAGTTCGACGAACAAGTCGATCGACATCATTAGCGGCAGAACGGGTATCGGAGATGCCTTCGGTACAAATGTCACCAACTTCTTCGCACAGGTCGACGTGCCACTGGTTTTCTGGAACTCCACGAAGGTCGCGGTGCTTGCGACGCTTTTGACGATCGTCGTGTCGTCGCTCGCCGGCTACGGTTTTGAGATGTTCAGATCCAAGGCGCGCGACCGGATCTACGCGCTCGTGCTTCTGACACTCATGGTGCCGTTTGCCGCGCTGATGATCCCGCTGTTCATGATGATGGCGAAAAGCGGCCTCATCAACACGCATATCGCCATCATGCTGCCGACGATCGCGTCCGCCTTCATCATCTTCTACTTCCGCCAGTCGACAAAGGCCTTTCAGACAGAGCTTCGCGACGCCGCCAAGGTCGACGGCCTCAAGGAATGGCAGATCTTTCTCTACATCTACGTTCCGGTGATGCGCTCGACCTACGCGGCCGCCTTCGTCATCGTCTTCATGACCAACTGGAACAACTACCTCTGGCCGCTCATCGTCCTCCAGTCGAACGAGACCAAGACGATCACCCTCGTCGTCTCCTCACTCGCCTCGGCCTATTACCCCGACTACGGCGTGGTCATGATCGGCACGATCCTCGCCACGCTCCCCACCCTCCTCGTCTTCTTCGTCATGCAGCGCCAGTTCGTACAGGGCATGCTCGGCTCAGTGAAATAGGAACGTCGTCAATGCGCATTACTGAAAACTTCAATGCCAACTGGGTCTTCCGCCACGGCTTCGAGCCGGCACATGTGCAAGCACTTCAGCCGGGTGAAACCGTGCGCCTGCCGCACAGCGCCGTCGAGCTGCCTTACAACTACTTCGACGAGACCGATTACCAGAAGCCCTTCACCTATCAAAAGCGGCTCGACTGGCGCCCGGAATTCGAGGGGCGCGAAGTCTCGCTCATCTTCGATGCCGCCATGGCCGACAGCGTCGTCTATCTGAACGGCCAGGAGATCATCGCGCACAAGGACGGCTATACGCCCTTCGAGGCGCGACTGACGCCGCATCTCACGCGTGGCGAAAACCTGATCACGGTCAAGATCGATGGCTCTGAGAACCCCGAGATCCCCCCCTTTGGCGGCCAGATCGACTACCTCTGCTATGCCGGCATCTACCGCGACGTCTGGCTGAAAGTGACAAACCCCGTCTCGATCGCCAATGTGAAGATTGAGACGCCGGATGCGCTTGCCGAGAAAAAGTCCGTCACCGCTCGCGTCTTTCTCGCCAATCCGCAAGGGCACACGTTGTCCGGCACGCTCTCTGCCAAGATCCGCCGCAGGGGCGGCGGCGACGTTGCGGCTTCCTCGATCAAGTTCGATGGCAACGAGGTGGCCCTCGCCTTTCCCGATCTCACCGATATCGAACTCTGGGATATCGACAATCCGGTGCTCTACGCCCTGTCGCTCAAACTTGAGACAGAGTACGGCGAAGACGTGCTGACGCAACGTTTCGGTTTCCGCACTGCGCTCTTCACACCGGAAGGCTTTCTGCTGAATGGTCGACCATTGAAACTGCGCGGATTGAACCGGCACCAGGCCTTTCCCCACACCGGCTACGCCATGGGTCGGCGCGCGCAGGAAAAAGACGCCGACATCCTGAAGCATGAACTCGCCTGCAATGTCGTGCGCACATCACACTATCCGCAGTCGAAGTGGTTCATCGAGCGCTGCGATGAGATCGGCCTGCTCGTTTTCGAGGAGATCCCCGGTTGGCAGCATATCGGTGGCGAGACCTGGCAGAAAGAATCGATCGAGAATGTGCGCCGCATGATCGAGCGTGACTGGAACCATCCTTCGATCATCATCTGGGGCGTTCGCATTAACGAAAGCCAGGACAACCACGCCTTCTACGCGGAGACCAACCGTCTGGCGCGCGAGCTTGATCCGACCCGCCAGACCGGCGGCGTACGCTTCATCACCAATTCGGAATTGCTCGAAGACGTTTACACGATGAACGATTTCATCCTCGGAAACGAGGAGTTGCCGGGCAACAACCGCGGGCGCGTGGTCCTGCGCGATCGGGTGGAGACGACGGGCATTCGCCGGCCGATCCCCTATATGATCACCGAATACAACGGCCACATGTATCCGACCAAGCGCTTCGACCAGGAACAGCGCCAGGCCGAGCATGTGACGCGTCATCTCTTGATCCTCAACGCCGTTGCCGGCGACCAGGATATTTCCGGCTCCACCGGTTGGTGCATGTTCGATTACAACACCCACAAGGACTTCGGCGCCGGCGACCGCATCTGCTATCACGGTGTGCTCGACATGTACCGGATACCGAAACTTGCTGCCTATGCCTATGCCTCCCAGGGAGATCCGAACGACAATGTCGTGCTTCAGCCGGTGACCTTCTGGGCACGCGGCGAACGCAATATCGGCGGTGTACTGCCGCTGATCGTGCTGACGAACTGTGACTATGTCGAAGTGAAGTTCGGCGAATGGCCGGTAAAGCGGATCTACCCCGACAGGGAGAACTACCCGCATCTGCCGCATCCTCCCGTCGTGCTCGACCTGCGCAGCGTGACGCCGGAAGAATTCGGCACCTGGGGTCGAGTCTGGTGCGAAGGTACCTTTACCGGCTACGTCGACGGCAAAGCCGTAAAGACGCTGACCCTTCCGGCCGACCCGGTCCCGGCGACGCTGGAGGTCGTAGCCGACGATACGGAGCTTCGCGCTTGCGAAAAGGATGCGGTGCGCGTGGTGGTGCGCGCGCTCGATCAATGCGGCAATCTGCTGCCCTATTTCGAAGAGCCTGTCCTGCTTTCGCTGGATGGCCCCGGCCGGATCATAGGGCCCTCAGAACATACGCTGAAGGGCGGCGCGACCGGCTTCTGGATCGAGGCCGGCGAGGCCAAGGGCAAGCTCGAACTAACGGTGACGAGCCGCCGCTTCGAGAACCAGTCCATCACCTTTACCGTCAGCTGAGTACCCGCCATGGCCGAAGTCCGTCTTACCGACATTCGCAAGCGCTTCGGCGCGCTCGAAATCATCAAGGGTGTCGATCTGTCGATCGATGCCGGAGAGTTCGTCGTTTTCGTTGGCCCATCGGGCTGCGGAAAGTCGACGCTGCTGCGCATGATCGCCGGTCTGGAGGACATCTCCTCCGGCGAACTCACAATCGGCGGCGAAGTCATGAACGACGTTGACCCCTCCAAGCGCGGCATCGCCATGGTGTTTCAGTCCTATGCGCTTTATCCGCACATGACGGTGCGTGAGAATATGGGCTTCGCGCTCAAATTCGCCGGTATGGCAAGAGAGGAAGTCGATAGCCGGGTCAACGACGCGGCACGAATTCTCGAGCTTGAACCGCTGCTGGATCGCAAGCCGAAAGCGCTCTCGGGTGGTCAACGGCAACGCGTCGCGATCGGCCGCGCCATCGTGCGCAATCCGCTCGTCTTCCTGTTCGACGAGCCGCTGTCGAACCTGGACGCCGAGTTGCGTGTGCATATGCGCGTCGAAATCGCCAAGCTGCACAAGGAACTGAAGTCGACCGTCATCTACGTGACGCATGACCAGGTGGAAGCGATGACGCTGGCCGACAAGATCGTCGTCCTGCGGTCGGGTGTCGTCGAACAGGTGGGCGCACCGCTCGATCTCTACGACGACCCGGCAAACACCTTTGTTGCCGGCTTTATCGGCTCACCGCGCATGAACTTTCTGAAAGGCCATGTCGCAAACGTCGCAGACGGCCGCGCGACTGTGGCACTCACGAGCCAGCCCGGTGTCGCGTTGACTCTACCCGTTACATCGACATCTGTTGCCATCGGCGACGTCGTCACGCTTGGAATTCGCCCCGAGCATTTTCTCGCTGAAGGCAAGGGTGATGTTGATCTCACAGTCAAGGTCGATGTCGCAGAGCACCTCGGCAATACCAGCTATGTCTACGCTCATGTCTCGGACAGCGAGCGGATCATCATCGAACACGGTGACGTCCGCAACATCGCAAGTCGCGAAACCCTCAGCATCGGCATCGCCGCATTACGGTCCTTCCTGTTCGACAAGGATGGCATCCGTCTCAGATAGCGAAATCGGTGGCTCCGTAGCAGAGGCGATCGTTTTCCTAGCCTTTTCGGCTCGACCGATGGTCGCGCGTCATCGCCGCTCGAAGGAAGGGGTAACGGCTGTCCTGCCCCCGTCCGACCTCGAAGAAGCGCCGCTTGCGCGCAAGTGATCGAACTGTGCGCAAGCGGCGTCGAAACCCGTCAACTGACGAAACCATTGTCTCAGTTCAATCGCGAGCCCTGTGACGAAAACAGGTGGATTTTCGCCAGATCAGGGGCGATCGCCACGGTCTGCCCGGGTCGAAGCTCCATTCGATCGCGGATCACCAATGTCGTATCGAATGCGCCCAGCTTGACGACCAGATGCGTCTCGGCGCCAGTCGGCTCCACCACGCCGACTGTCGCTGGAATGCCGCTCTCGGCAATAGCCAGATGCTCAGGCCGGATGCCATAGGTGTGCGCAGCACCGCCGGAATAACCCGGCGGCAGCGGAAGCGTTTTGCCGTCCTCTGTGACGAACTGCCCATCGAGGATCGAGCCGTGGAAAAGGTTCATGGCGGGCGAACCGATGAACGTGGCGACAAAGGTGTTTACGGGTCGATCATAGAGGTCGAGCGGCCGGCCAATCTGCTCGACCACACCACCACGCATGACGACGATCCGGTCTGCCATTGTCATTGCCTCGATCTGATCGTGCGTGACGTAGACTGTCGTTGTCTTCAGCCGCTGGTGCAGATCCTTGATTTCGGCACGCATGGTTACGCGCAGTTTGGCATCGAGGTTCGACAGCGGTTCGTCGAACAGAAACACCTGGGGATGACGGACGATCGCACGGCCCATCGCCACGCGTTGGCGCTGGCCGCCGGAAAGTTGCTTCGGCAGGCGGTCGAGCAAAGGTTCGAGTGCCAGGATATCGGCCGCCTCCTTTACCCGGCTTTGGATCGCGGCCTTGTCCTGTCCCTTCAGCTTCAGCGCAAATCCCATATTCTCCGCCACAGTCATATGCGGATAGAGCGCGTAGCTTTGGAAGACCATGGCGATATCGCGTTCTTTGGGCGCGATATTGTTGACGATGCGGCCGCCGATGCGGATCTGGCCACCGCTGATGTCTTCGAGACCGGCAAGCATACGCAGCAATGTCGACTTGCCGCATCCAGAGGGCCCGACGAGTGTGACGAACTCGCCATCCTCGATGTCGATGGAAACATCGTGAATAACCGGAACGGCGCCATATTGCTTTCTAACCTGTTCGATCGTGACAGATGCCATTGCTTATTCCTCCCCTTGCGCGATCACAGTTCGAGTTGCCAGATCGTGGCGGCGGTAATGTTGCCCGCGGGCGCTGATAGGCGTGCCGTGCTGACGGCGGCAAAGCCTGGCAGACGTTTCGTTCCCGTCCAGCGACCGTTGTCGGCGAAGACCTCAATCGAGCCGACATCGAGGAAAATACGCAGCGTCGACGGTTGCGCCCCGCCAGCGATGTAGCGCGGTGCGCCCTTGCCGTCCGGCAGGTCGTAGTGAATGATCAGGCCTTCCGCTCCGAGCTGAACGCCGAGGCCAACGTCCGGATGATCAAGCTCGAGATGAAACTGCGCACCCGGCCCCGCGAGTTCGATGACGATCTCGACCGCCCCGTTGTTAAGGCCGACAGGCTCCTGCCCCTTGAGTTTGTTGTCGTCGATCAGGTCACGACGCAGCGTCGCAACCGTTTCGACCGGCGGCGTCAGCAATGCGTCCTTTTCCAGCAGTAGCTGGCGAGGCAGTGTCATTGCCGTTGGAAAGTCTACTTTTTTTGACACCTCGGTCCAGTTGGCAAGCCAGGCGATGCCGATTGGCCCGGATCGATCGACGAATGCCTGGAAAGCATAGGCATCGGTCGCGAAATCCAGTTCCTGCTCGAATTCCTTGACGAAGCTGCGGCCGTCGAAGCGGCCGACAGTCGCCGCTGTGATGTTCCGGCGGCCGGTCTGCGGGTCGCGGCTCGTCAGCAGTCCGAAGATGAGCGCCCAGCGCGTTTTCGGATCATCAGCCGGGCCGTCGAGCGGCACGATGCACGGGCACTCCGCCGCCGTCATCCCGTACCGGTCTTCCCGGTGGATAATGCCGACAAAGGTCCAGTCGGAAGCACCGTTCGGATCGCCACTTTCGTAGAGCAGGACGACGCCGCCGGCGCGGTCGCGGCTGCCGATCAACATTTTCCAAAGGTGGTCCGGGCCCTTGAAGACATAGGGGTCGCGAAAGTCGAGCGTCAGGTCAAGGCCGGACGGCCGGTGGGCAAGAATGATCTCTTGCGCGCCGGCCGTGATTTGGTCGTGCGATACCGCCGTCAATTGGATCTGCTCTTCGGGTTCCCGGTCCTTGACCTGCTCCGTGAAGAAGACACGGATACCCGGTTCACCTGACGATAGCGGAATTGCCGAGCCGGAAAACGCCCCGCCGCGGCCATCGGCGCGGGCCGAAAGGTCCGAGGAGGGAAACAGGAAGATCGGCAAGTGTCGCCAATGAATGTAGTCATCCGATACGGCATGGCCCCAATGCATGGTGTTCCAGCGCAGGCTGTGCGGATAGTGCTGGTAGAAGAGATGGACATGGTCGCTGAAACGGCCAAACCCGTTGGGATCGTTCATCCATCCGAAGGGTGGGCGGAAGTGGTACCCGCCGACGACCGTCGGCGCCGCATTTTCCCGGCTGCTGTGCAGGATCTGAACGCCCTCGGTCAGCACATTCTGGTGCTGAAAGGCATAGGCAACGGAGACCTGCGTTGTGGTCGGATCATAGGAGAGAACGGTTCGACCGCCCTGCCCCAGGTCCAGGCTGCGCTGCTCGAATTCGTCGCTGTTGGACGCCATCAGACGGTCGATTTCGCGGCCGGCGACGGTCGCTTTGATCTCGGCCGATGTTCCCATCTGTCTCGCTTTGAGCCAGATGTGGATCGTGGTCGCATCCGCAAGGACTGCGCTGATGTTCTCGACGTCTGCCGCGGCGGCCGAAGCGATTTCTGCATGCGTTGTCATTGATCAACCTTTCACGGCCGAACCAACGAAGGAACTTACGAACCAGCGCTGGAAGGCAAGATAGAGGGCGAGGATAGGCAGCATCATCAACACGGATGCCGCCATAGCGCGGTCCCAATAGATGCTGTCCTGGCCAAAGAACGTAGCGATCGCGACGGCTATGGGCCGCGCATAGTCGGTCTGGGTGACGAGGATCGGCCAAAGGTACTGGTTCCAGCTCTCGATCCCCATCAGGATCGAGACAGTGGCAAGTGCCGGCAGGCTGAGCGGCAGGAAAATCGACCGGTAGATGCGAAAGATCGATGCTCCGTCGATCTGCGCGGCCTCGAAGAGCTCCTTCGGAAGCTGGGCAAAGAATTGGTAGAAGAGGAAGATATAGAGCGGGCTAGCGATCCAGGGCACGATCTGCACGGCGAATGTATCTGTTATTCCGGCGCGTGACACCATGATCACGAGCGGCATGATGATGCTTTCCTGCGGAATGACGTAGAGGGCTATGACCAGCGAAAGGATAACTGCGCGGCCGCGTACGGAGCCCCAGGCAAGGACAAAGCCTGCCATAGAATTGACGATCAGGCCCGACCCGACCGTCAGCGCGAGGATGATTAGCGAATTCAGCAGATAGCGCCCAAAGGCAAGCTCGCCTGAGAAATTGCCGACCTCCGCAAAGTTGGCGAGCGTCGGATCGGAGACCCAGAACGCCCTGAAACTCCCCATGTCGGCCAGGATCTGGAAACGATCGTCCTTCAGGCTGGCAATCAGCAGCATGAACAGGGGGGAGACGATGACGAGCGCGATAACAAGGATGCAGGCCGTCTGGACGATGCGCAGCGAACCAACGGCCGAGCGGGTGTGCATCGCCTGAGCGTGTGGTGTGGAAATTGCGATATCAGACATCGAAACGCCTCAGAAGTTGACGCTGAAGCAGCGCGATAACGAGAACGATGAGAAAGAGAATGACCGATACGGCCGAAGCATAACCGAGCTTCTGCTCCTCGAAGCCGGAACGCACCATGTAGTGGACAACGGTCTCCGTGCTGCTCTTGGGACCGCCTTGGGTCAGGATGGCAACCTGGGTATAGAGCTTGAATGCCTGGATTGTCGTAATCACCAGCACGAAGACATGGGTCGGCCGCAAGCCTGGCATGGTCACATGCCAGAAGCGCTGCAGCGCGTTCGCGCCGTCGATCCGCGCTGCGTCGTAGAGTTCATCCGGAATGGACTGAAGGCCAGCGAGATAGACAATCATCTGGAAGCCGTAGGCCTGCCAGGCCGACAGCAGCACGATCGAGAACATTGCCCAGTTGGGGTCCCCGAGCCAGTCGATCGGTTCGATGGCTCCGCCCGACAGGAAACCGATCACCTGGTTGAATGGTCCGGTCGGGTACTGAAAGAGCGTTCCCCAGATGACGCAGACGACGACCATCGACGTGATCGCTGGCAGGAAGAACAGTCCGCGAAAAAGATTTCGAAACGGCATCTTCTGGTGCAACAGCAGTGCGGTGGCAAATGCCAGGCCGCATTGCACCGGCAGGATCCAGAAAGTGAAGCGCGAGACGTTCCAGAGCGATGTCCAGAAGAGATCGTCCCTAAAGATGCGCAGGAAGTTGCCGAAGCCAACAAAACGGACCGGCGTTGGCCGCGGGACCAGCGGTTGATTGGTCATCGCCGTCCAGAACGACAACAGGAACGGAACGATAAGGAATATCGTCAGCAGCACCACTGCCGGCGCAAGCATGCCCATCTCCTGAAGCAGCCGGCTCTTGTCCCGGCGCCAGGCGGGACGCGCTGCAATCGCCGGCTCGGCTGATTGTTGCAATGTCATATTCTCCTCCTCCTCCTCCTCCTCGGATCGATGCGCAGGCCGGCGACGGGTACGATGGCGTCAGACCGGCTGCGGCCGCACCATCGTGGTCCCGTCTTTGGTTGCCTATTGCTGCTCGTCGAATGGCGGGTACCCGTCGTTCTCCTCGATGTCTTCGTCGATCTTGGCCGCGGCCGCCGACAATGCCGTCTTGGCATCGCCCCCGTTGAAGATCTCGTCGACGGCCTGCATGAAGGTCGATGTGATGACTGGATAGGCCGGATGCGGAGGACGCGCGACCGCGGTCTTGGACGCCTGTTCGAATGCGACGGCGAGCGGACCACCGGTGTTGTACAAGGGCGATGCTGCCGCGAAGCTTTTCAAACCGGGATAGCCGGAATCGGCGATTGCATAATCCCGGTAGAGCTTGTCCTTCAGCATGAAGCTGACAAACTTGCCGGCGATGTCCGGATGCTCGGAGGCGGTCGTGATGCCCCAGATCCAGGTGCCGTTGGGGCTAGCACCCTTCGGCCCGAACTTCGGCAACGGCATGACGACGATGTCGTCCTTCATCGACGCGGCAGCTTCGGCGTAGAACCAGTGGCCCCCGAGTGCGAGCGCTGCAGGATGGCCCTCAGCGAAGAACTGGTTGGTGCCGGACGATTGCGGCACGACCCAGCCGTTCTTCACCCATGTCTGCATCATAGTCAGTGCCTTGACGCACGCATCGCTATCAAGGGTGCCCGTCGATTTCCAGGTCGTCCGATTGATCAGGTCGCAGCCCGCCGACTGCAGGATCGGGCCGTAGGCGTAGGTGATCCATTCGGTTTTGATGCCGTAACCGCGAAACGTGTCGATCGGCCACTTGACGCCATCGACCTTTGCCAGTTTTTCGAGGTAGCCTTCGAACTCTTCCTGGGTCCAGGCATCGTCCACGGACTTCGGAATGCGGGCGCCGATCGCTTCCAGATACTTCCTGTTGCCGTAGAGCACGACGGAGGAGTCGGTCAGGCCGATTGCATAGAGATCCTTGTCGATCGGATAGGTGCCCTGGGCGATGTTCGACGGGGTCATGTCATCGAGCACATCCTGATCGATCAGAGGCTTGATCGGCTGCAAATAGCCGGACCAGACATAGTTGGCGAGGAAGGGGGCATCGAGCTCCATGACATCAGGCAGTTGTTTGGACATGACCGCTGCGCTGAACTTTTCATTGTAGGCATCGTGCGGTGCGTAGATCAGCTCGACATCCACATCCGGATTGGCGGCTTCGAAGCGTTTGGCGACCTCGCCATAGGTCGAAACCCAGCCTGGGTCGCCTTGGTGCATGACATGCAAGACTGTCTTCGCCTCTGCACCCACGGCGGTGGCCATAAGGGCAACCGACCCCATTAACATTGAAAGTAAACGTTTACCCATTGCTGCAACTCCTCCTCAACAGGGTTTGGTCTTTCAGTTTGATCAGACGGATGAGCGCTCCACCAACTGGAACGCGAGTTTGCGCACCTCGCGGGGGGCGCTATTTTCGGCAAGCAGAATGTCTGCTGCCAGGCGGCCCATGGCACGGTGCGGCAATGCCATGGTCGTCAAAGGGGGATCGAGCCTGGTGGCAATGTCCACCTGGTTGTCGAAGCTTGCGACTGCGACGTCATCTGGAATTTGTGCACCCACCCGGCGCAATGCGGCGTAGACTTCCATGGCAACGCGATCGTTGCCGCAAAGGATCGCATCCGGGCGCTCCGGTCCGTCCATCAGCGCGGTTACGTGTGCAAGCACGAGGCTGTGCGCCCGGTCGCTATAGATCGCCCGGCGGACCGCCGGCAGGACGCAGGCACCACCTGCATCAAGCCCGGCTTCGTCAAGGGCACGCCGGAAACCGGCTTCGCGCAGCTCTCCTGCCAGAAGCCCCGGCAGGTTGATAAAGGCAATGTTCCGGCGGCCAGCCTCGATCAGATAGGTCGTGATCTCGTGAGCGGCAGCGATCTCGTCCGGCACCAAGGACGTCACTTTGCCATTGGCCTCACGGCAATTGATCATGACGCCGACCGTATCTGCGAACTCCGCCGGCAGCGATACCATCTTGTGATACATCGCGGCGTAGGCAATCGCGCGTGGGCGGAAGCGGCGCACCTCTTCAAGCACGGAGGCCACGTCGCGACCTCCGCCGAGCGTCATTGCAAAGACCGCCATGTCCGCCGCGCGGGCGGCACCATCCAGTCCGCGGATGATCTCGGTGGCGAAGGGCGAGGTGATCAAGTCATCGGCAACGACACCGATCAGTGGCATCCAACCCTGTCGCATGCCACGAGCGGCCAGGTTAGTGACGTAACCCAACTCTTCGGCGATTTCCTTGATGCGCAGTCGCGTTTGTTCCGACATCCGCGCCGAGCCGCCATGCAACGCGCCCGAAACGGTTTTGATGGAAACGCCAGCGCGTTCAGCAATATCGCTCAATGAGGTCGTCACGGGCAGGCCCTTGGGTTAACGGTTACCCAGTAACTACCCGATCGCGATAATTGAGTCAATCTCAGGCACCAATCAACTGCAGTAGGGGTTTGTAGCAAAGGGTTTATCACCCGCACCGGCATAGCATGTTGATTGCAACTGACCCGTCCGGCTGGCGACCGAAGGAAAGCCCCGGAACTGGGAGGTTCCGGGGCTTCCTCGCCGCGCGACCGGGAGAAAAAGCTACGCGGCGTGAACCTTTCTTTCGCTTCTTGCCCATTCCGGGATCCAGTTTCCGTGAGCGGCAAGCAGGTCGTCGGTGAGCGACCAGATCTGATCGAGATCGAGCTCGGCGGCCGTGTGCGGATCCATCATGGCCGCATGATAGAGATGCTCGCGGTTCTCCGTCAACATCGCCGCGACCGTCAGTTCCTGCACGTTGATGTTGGTGCGGATCAGTGCGGTCAACTGCGGCGGCAGATCGCCGATAAAGGTCGGCTGTATGCCGTTTTCATCCACCAGGCATGGCACTTCCGCTGCGCAATTGTCGGGCAACGAGGTGATGCAGCCATTGTTGCGCAGGTTGCCGTATATCACCGAGGGCTCGCCGGTCCAGACGGAGTTCATGATTGAGGAGGCATACTCCTTCGACGGCTTGACCTCGATCTTGTCGGCGGAGCGATAGGCCGCCGCCTGCCCTTTCCAACGCTCGATCTGCTCGATGCAGCGCTTGGGATATTCGTCGAGCGGGATGCCGAATTTTTCGATCAGATCGTCGCGGCCTTCCTTGATGAAATAGGGCGTGTATTCGGCGAAGTGCTCCGAGCTTTCGGTGACGAAATAGCCGAGCCGCGTCAGCATCTCGTAACGCACCTTGTTCCGGCAACGCGGATTCCAATGGCTGGGCTTCGGGAAGCGGCCTTCGCGATAACCGCGCAGGAGATCTGGATAAAGGTTGCGATAGGATCCGTCCGGCTGGCGGTGCTCGAATTTGAGGAAGAACGCCATATGGTTGATGCCGGCCGAGCGGTAGCGGATCTCCTCGTAAGGAATGTTCAGATCCTCGGCGAGTTCCAGCGCCGTGCCCTGCACGGAGTGGCAAAGGCCGACCTGCTTGATCCGGGGATATTTCTCGGCGATCGCCCAGGTGTTGATCGCCATCGGGTTGACGTATTGCAAGAGGATTGCCTCTGGGCAGACCTCGGTCATGTCGGCGCAGATCTTCCACAGATGCGGCACGGTGCGCAGCCCGCGCATAATGCCGCCGACGCCAAGTGTGTCTGCGATCGTCTGACGCAGGCCATACTTCTTCGGCACTTCGAAATCCGTGACCGTGCAGGGCTCATAGCCGCCGATCTGGAATGCGACGACGACGAAGTCGGCACCATCGAGCGCCTTGCGCTGGTTGGCGTGCAACTCGATGGTCGCTTTGGCGCCGAGCGTTGAGATCAGTTTTCGTACGACGACTTCGCTTTCCTCGAGCCGTTGCGGATTGATGTCCATCAGCGCGATCTTTGCATCCGACAGGGCCGGACGCTGCAGAACGTCGCCGATGATGTTCTTCATGAACACGGTCGAGCCGGCGCCGATGAAAGTGATCTTGGGTTGTCTGGTCATGGATTGCCTCTGCTTTCTGACGATCATGCTGCCACATCGAAGGCGGCTCGAACGAGCCGCTCCGTGTAGGCGGTCTTGGGATTGGTAAGAATGTCGTTCACCGGCCCTTCCTCGACGATCTTGCCGTGCTGCATGACCACGACGCGGTGGCAGAGTGCGCGCACGACCTTGAGGTCATGGGAGATGAAGAGGTAGCTCAGGCCCCGCTCATCCTGCAGTCGGCGCAAGAGATCGATGATCTGCGCCTGAACGGAAAGGTCGAGCGCCGAGGTCGGCTCGTCGAGCAGGATGAATTCCGGCTCGAGCGCGACGGCGCGGGCGATGGCGATGCGCTGGCGCTGACCGCCGGAGAATTCATGCGGGAAGCGCGACAGGATATTGCCCGGCATGCCCGCCGCGACCAGCGCATCCACGACCCGGTCGAGCCGTTCCTTGCGGTTCTGCCCTATCCCGTTGACGACGAGCACCTCCTCGATGATCTGGCCCACCGACATACGCGGGTTGAGCGAGGCAAAGGGATCCTGGAAGACGATCTGCATGCGCGAGCGCAACGGCCTCATTGCGGTGCGGTCCTTGTCGTGGATCGGGACGCCGTCGAAGAAGACTTCGCCGCCATCGGTGTTGATCAGGCGGATCAGAGCCTGTCCGAAGGTTGTCTTGCCCGATCCGGATTCGCCGACCACTCCGAGCGTCTCATGTTTGCGCAGATTAAGGCTGAGACTGTCGACGGCAACGAGCTCGGAAAGCTGGGGTCGGAACAATCCGCCCTTCTTCAGCATGAAGGATACGCGGACGTTTCGTCCATCGAGTATGATCGGCACATCGTCCGGCAGCGGATTGGCCGCCCCCGATGGTTCCGACGACAAAAGCCGCTTCGTGTAGGGATGCAGCGGATTGCCGAATAGAGCGGCGGTGGTGTTGTGTTCCTTCACCTCGCCATGCTGCATGACATAGACGTAGTCGGAAAACTGCCGCACCACGGTCAGGTCATGGGTGATCAGGATCACCGCCATGCCAAGCTCGCGCTGCAACTCGCGGATCAGGTTGAGGATCTGCGCCTGAACGGTGACGTCGAGCGCCGTCGTCGGCTCGTCAGCGATCAGCACGTCAGGCTCGTTGGCAAGCGCCATGGCGATCATGACCCGTTGGCGCTGGCCGCCGGAAAGCTGGTGCGGATACTGATTGAGCCTGAGCTCGGGATCCGGGATCCTCACATGGCGCAGCAATTCGATGGCGCGCTCGGTGGCCGCGCGCCGGCTGAGCTTGCGATGCGCCCGGATCGCCTCGACGATCTGCGCGCCGACCGTGTAGACGGGATTGAGCGAGCTCATCGGCTCCTGGAAAATCATCGCCAGGCGATTGCCGCGCAGGCCCCGGCGCTCACGCGCGGAAAACTTGAGCACGTCCTTGCCGTCATATTCGATGCGGGACAGCGAGGCGATCGTCGCGCGTTTCGACAGAAGCCCCATAATGGTGCGCGCCGTCACCGATTTGCCCGAACCGGATTCGCCAACGATGGCGATGGTCTCGCCGCGATAGAGCTGGAAGGACACGTCCTTCACCGCCTCTACCGTGCCGTGTTCGACCTTGAAGTTGACCGCGACGTTGCGCGCGTCGATGACCGGCTTGCCGTCTCGGCTCGAAAGGTCCTTCCTTTCGACGGGAGCAGCGGCCATGAAGTCGATCGTTTCTGCCATGAGACGCTCCTCCTCAATAGGGGTCGATTGCATCGCGCAGGCCGTCGCCCAGCGCATTAAAGGCGAAGACTGTGACAAGCACGAAGGCAACGGGCGATAGAATCCAGGGATAGGACCCGATGACCGAATAGGTGGCGGTGTCCTGCAGCATCAGTCCCCATGAAATCAGCGGTGGCTTGACCGCAAAACCGAGGAAGCCCAGGAACGATTCCAGCAGGACCACCTGGGGGATCGACAGGGTGACGGCGACGATCACATGGCTCATCACGTTCGGGAAAATGTGCTGGAAGATGATGCGCCGATCGCTGGCGCCGACGGCGATGGCCGCCCGCACATAGTCGATACGGGCGAGCGCCAACGTCTTGCCGCGAACCTCGCGCGACATCTGCGCCCAGCCGAGCGCCGACATGACGATGATGACGAAGGCGAGGAACACATTCGTTGGCGCCGTTACCGGGATCAGCGACGTCAGTGCCAGATAGAGCGGCAATTGCGGAAAGGCCAACACCAGCTCGACGAAACGCTGTGTCCAGGCATCGAAGCGCCCGCCGAAATAGCCCGAAGCCATGCCGACGGTGGTGCCGACGACAGTGACGATCGAGACGACGACCAAGGCGATCATCAGCGAAATACGCGATCCATGGAGAATGCGCGAGAGCACGTCGCGGCCGAACTTGTCGGTTCCGAGCAGGTGGACCGGTGAACCGTCGATCGCGCCGAAAAGGTGCCGCTCGGCCGGGATCAGGCCGAAGAGCCGATAAGGCGATCCCTTGACGAAGAAACCGAGGACCTGCGGATTGGCATAGTCCGGGCCGATCTTCGGCTGGAAGGTGATGGGATCGAGCTCTTCGGTCTCGCGCAGCGGATAGCTGCGCGGCGGGAAGGCGAAATCGCCGTTCTGATCGCTGAAGCTGATTGCCTGCGGCGGTGCGAAGCCGACACCGGTCGCCTTCGGATCAACCGGTGACAGGAAATCGGCGAAAATCGCCATGACGAGCAGCAGACCGACAAGGATCAGTCCGAGCATCCCGGTCCAGGAGCGTTTGAGCCGACGCCAGACGAGCGCCGAATAGCTTTCGTTGTGCTGTTCGTCCTTGGGGTCGACGGCAAGGGGAATGGCGCTATGCATCTCGATGGTCATGCGTGGGCTCCTCCCCCCATGCGCACGCGCGGGTCGAGAGCGGCGAGCAAGAGGTCTGCGATGATGTTGCCGAGGATCAAAGTCGCCGAGAGCACCAGCATGAAGGTTGCGGTGACATAGACGTCTCCCACCCACATGGAGCCAACGATGGCGGGACCGACTGTCGGCAGCGCGAAGATGATTGCGGTCTCGATTTCGCCGGTCAACATGTAAGGCAGGACGACGCCCTGATACATGATCAGCGGATGCAGGGCGTTGGGCACGGCATGGCGCATGACCACGGCCCCTTCGCTCAAACCCTTGGCCCGGGCGGTCTCGACATATTGCGCATTTAGCGTGTCGAGCAGATTGCCGCGCATCACGCGCATATTGTAGGCGAGGCCGCCGAAGGTTGCGATCGCCACGACCGGCCAAACATGTTTGATGAGATCGACGAACTTGCCCCAGGACCAGGGCGCGCCGCCATAGCGGGCGGAGTGGAAGCTGTTGATTTCGCTGACATTAAAGTGGAAGACGAGGACATAGACGATGATCAGCGCCATCAGGAAGCGCGGCACCGTCATGCCGAGGAAGGAGACGGTCGAAAGTAGGCTGTCGATCCAGGAATATTGCCGGGTCGCTGCAATGATGCCGAAGGAAATGCCGATAACCGACGCAAGGATATGGCAGACGAGAGCAAGCACGAGCGTGCGCGGCAAGCGCTCGCTGACGACATCGGCGACGGGCTTGTTGTAGTAGAGGCTGTGGCCGAAATCGCCGCGCGTCAGAATGCCTGTCATCCAGGTGACGTATTGGACCGCCATCGGCTTATCGAGACCATGCTCCTTGCGATAGGCCTGGGCCTGCGCATCGGCCTCCTCGAAGGACGCCCCGCCCTGGTTGATGAGCTGCGAGCGGATGTAGTCGCTATAGTCTCCCGGCGGCGCCTGGATGATGGCGAAGGTCGCTACGCTTAGGACCAGCAGGACCGGAATGGCAGAGGCGATGCGGACAAGCAGAAATCTGAACATGCCGTTTCCTTCTGTCGGATGGACTTGCAGTGCGCCGGCTAGAGACAGCGCACCGGGTGAATGCGGGTGCCTCCTCCGGCCCGAGATCGGGCCGGAGGAGGCGAGGTCTCGTTAGTTGCTCGGCCCGCTCTCACCAGGCTTGCCCGGAAGCTGTTCGGCGAAGAGTTCGAAGTCGGCCTGCTTGTCGGCCGCCACGAAGACCCGCTCGCGGATGATTGTGTCTTCAGCCCAGTTGAACATCAAAATGGGCGCGCCTGTCGGAATGTTCGAGAAGCGCTTGTTGATGATCAGCGCGCCGGGATATTCGGTCAGACCAACGGTATCGACATTGGTCGTTGCGACCTTCTGATACTGCTTCATCAATTCCGCGCGCTCGGCGTTGTCGTTGGTCGCGATGAACTTGTTGACGATGTCGACAAGCTCCTTCTCGAACGGCATCAGGTCAGGAACACCGCCTTCCGGAGCGCGATGGTGCCAGCTCGTTCGCGGGCCGGTTGCCGCGAGTTGCGGGGTGTTTTGAACGACGGAGGCAAACTCCGCCTGATTGCGGTGCACCATCCAGTCGAAGCGACCGGAATAGTTGGCCGCGTCGCGCTGCTTGCCGTCCATCGCATTGAGCACGACGCGCAAGCCAAGCTTCTCCATCTGCCCGATGATGCCCTCGGCCAGATTCCTGTCTGTGCCTGTGTCCGAGCCCACGAGCAGCACGATCTCGACATCGCGCCCACCGAGCTTGTCGGACGGGAAGTTGACAAAGCCGTTGCCGTCGGTGTCCTTGAGGCCGACCTTCTCGAGCAACGCCTTCGCACCGTCGAGGTCATAGGGATAATAGATCGTGGACTGCCGGTCGTAGAAGCTCGTGCCGGAGGAAATGCCGCCCGGATAAATCGCCGTGAAGGGTCCCTTGACCAGAGCCTCACCGAGCTTTTTCCGGTCGACCGCCATGGTCACCGCCTTGCGGAAATCCTCGTTGCGGTTGAGTTCGCGCACCGCTTGGGCCCGCTCGTCTGGCTCACCCCAGCCATTGGCCGAGAAGTTCATGTGCATGTTGTAGCCGATGAGACGCGGACCGAACGCAAGCCGTGCGGGGGCTGCCTCGTCGGCTGCGCGCTTCAGCGATTCGACGAAGTTTTCCGGCTGTTCCAGGTTTGAGAAATCGCCCGAACCGGCGACGGCCTGCACGTCGCGGTCGGCCCAGGTCGAGAGCTTGTAGTGAAGCTCGTTGAGGTAAGGCAGCTGGTTGCCGGCCTCGTCGACCTTCCAATAGTAGGGGTTGCGGCGCAGCACGATGATGTCGTCCGGCCGATAGGCGACCGGCACCCACGCACCCATCACCGGTATATTCATGTATTCCGCCGGAAAGCCGTTCTTGTACTGGTCATAGGTCGTGCCAGCATATTTTGGATGTTTGGTCTTGAGGATATGCGACGGGCCGGGGCAGAAGGTGCCATAGGCCATGGCATAGAGGTGCTGGCGCGGGAAGGCCTCCTTGAAGGTCCATTCGACCGTATACGTGTCGATCTGCTTCAGCGTCGTTCCCTCGCCGAAGGTCTCAGGCGTCGCGCCGTTCAGGGGCGTCACGCTCGGATCGAGAACATTGTCCTCCCAGTAGAACATCACGTCCTCGGCGTCGAAGGGATCGCCGTCCGACCATTTCGCGCCCTCGACGAGATGCATGGTCAGCTTGTGACCGTCCGCGGACCAGTCCCAGCTCTTTGCAAGGTTCGGCAGCGGTTCGACGTCCTTCGCCTCCACCTGGAAGAGCGGCGCCGTGCGCGTCAGACATTCCGACATGCCGATATCGATGCCGCCCCAGCCCTGGCTTTGGCCGGCGCTGTAGTTCCAGCCCTCCGGCCGGCCGCCGATCACGTGGCGCAGCGTGTCGCCATAGACGCCGACGCCGTCAGGCATGTTGCCGGTCTGAAAGACCATCGGCTCCTTCGGCAGGCGCTCGGCGACCGGCGGCAGCTTGCCGGCCTTCACGTATTTTTCCGTAACCCAGGTCGGCTCCTTGTATTCCGGCAACGCCTTGAACTCGGCGATCGAGTCGCGTGGCACGAAGGTGATCTTGCCCTGCGCCGGAAACGGTGGCTGCTCGGGCACGACAGTCGGCTCCGATGCGGCCGCCTGCAGCGCGAAGCTTGAGATGCCGACAAGCAGCAGGCTCGCCATTTTTGTCAGTCGGTGGCTGTTCATGGTCTGTGGTTCTCCCTCATGTATCTGCCACGCCGAAAGGTGGCCTCCTCCTAGAAAGTCTCAGAATGTCCCGCGGGGGCGGGCATGTGGCGGCAAGCGGGGTCCGCGTCTCCTCACGCAGTGGCCCCGCCGGCCGTCAACCGGCAGCGCGGGCTTTGGTCTCGTGTCGCTCGGCGCGGATCTCGTCCACCGAGCGCACCTGGCGTCGTGCCGCCCCGTTCCAATCGCGGGTCTTGACGGTCGCCCGGCTCAGGCGCTCTCTGGCACCGTCGATCGCGTGGGCGTATTGCGGTAGCCATTTGGCTTGTGCGACGACCATCTCGTCGACCATCTGCCAGACCTCCTCTGGCGTACAGATGGCGCCAACCAGCGGATCGTGCAGCATCGCCAGCTTGAGCAGATCGAGATCGCCTGAAATGGCCGCATGCACCGACATACGCTGGACATTGATAGAGGACAGGCAGGTGGCGGCGCAGGCCTCGGGAAGCGTGATGCCCGAGACCATGTTGATGCCGAAGCGATCGACGAAGCCGGGAGACTCGATGATCGCATCGGCAGGCAGATTGGTGATGACGCCGGTATTCTTGACGTTGAAATGGCCGCGATAGACGCGCCCCGTCTCCAGAGCCTCCAGGATGTGGCTGGCGTGCTCGTTCGAGCGCTTTGTCGCATCGATCGGACGCCGGGCATCCTCCAGGAACTGCGGGAACTCGGTTTCGAACCAGTTGCGGGTTTCCGTCGAATAGCGGAGGTAGCCGCCGGTTTCGCCATGGATCCAGTCCGACATGTCGATCCAGCGGGTGATCTCATCCGGACGCTTGCGATACCAGGGAAGGTATTCGGAGAGATGGCCGTTGCTCTCGGTGGAATAGACCCCGAAGCGCTTCAGCACGTCGATCCTGAGCTTTTCCTGCTTCGAGAAGACCGGATGAGCCTCGAAGGCGGCGACAAGTTCGTCCTTGCCGATCTTGCGACCGCGCAGCCTGATGTCGACGAACCACGTCTGGTGATTGATGCCGGAGCAGATGAAGTCGAGTTCGCCCTCCCCGGCGCCGAGGATCTCGGCGATCTGCTCGCCGCCATGCTGGACGCCGTGGCAAAGCCCGACCGTGTCGACCTTACCGTACTCGATCGCCGCCCAGGTGTTCATCGCCATCGGGTTGGCATAGTTGAGGAACTTCGCGCCCGGCTCGGCCAGTTCGCGGATGTCCTTGCAGAAATCGAGGATGACCGGAATGTTGCGCTGGCCATAGAGTATGCCGCCGGCGCAGATCGTATCGCCGACGCACTGGTCGACGCCGTATTTGAGCGGGATACGGATATCATCGGCATAGGCACTGAGCCCGCCGACCCGCACGCAGCTGATGATGTAGCGCGCGCCTGAGATCGCTTCGCGGCGGTCGGTGGATGCTGTGACCCTGGTCGGCAAGTTGTTGGCTTCGACGATCTTGTCGAGGATCGACTTGATCATGTCGAGGTTGTGCGCGCTGACGTCTGTGAGCGCGAACTCGACATCGTGGAACTCCGGAACGCAGAGAATATCGGTAAAGAGCTTCTTGGTGAAACCAACGCTGCCGGCGCCGATGATGGCAATCTTGAAGTTACTCATGCTGTCCTCGTCGCTGTTCGTTCAACCGAATAAAGGCGGTCTGGGTAAAATTGGTGCGCCGACAAGGTTGCGCCAAAGCGCGGTTCCCTCCCGGTTTACTCCCACGTGCCGCCTGAAATCGGCCGTCTTGCCTTGTTGTGGGGCATTATGCGTATAATGTTTGGCGTCGCCAGAGAGGTATTGTGCTTTCATGGGTAATTCTATGCTGAAACGGCTGATCGAGAATGGCCCTGCCATGAAGACGGTCTCGCTACCGCGCGGGCGTCACAGCCTGCACACCATGCCGACCAGCACGGGCTATGAGATCCGCACGGACGGAAGTTACGATTGGGATGGTCGCAAGCGGGGACAGACACCGTTTACCGTGCTGCAGTATACGATCTCAGGCGCGGGAAACCTGCGCTACGAAGCGCGCAATCACCGTGTGCGCGAGGGCGAAACGCTTCTCTTGCTGGTGCCGCACAACCATCGCTACTGGCTCGAGCAGAATGGTCGGTGGGAGTTCTTCTGGATATCGATGAACGGCGAAGAGGCACTGCGCATCCACAAGGCCATTCTTTCGACAACCGGCCCAATCCTGAACCTGAAGCCCGAGACAATCGAGCATCTGGCAGACTGCAGTTTGCGGCTGATTTCAGGCGGCGGCGAAGCGCCGGGCAGCGCATCGGCAATCGCCTACGAGGCCGCAATGGCACTCTATGACGACGTCTTCGGCGCCCATCCCGTATTCAGCCAGGAATACCGGACAATGCAGCATGTCATTCAACATATCATGGCGAACCTTGCGCATCCCCTTCCCGTCGAGACGCTTGCCGAAGTGTCTGGGCTCAGCCGCGCGCACTTCTCGCGCGTGTTTGCCGCTAGCGAAGGCATGCCGCCCGCGGAGTTCGTGCTGCGCAAGCGATTGCAGCGGGCAACGAAACTTTTGACAAAGGCGGCACATCTCTCGGTCAAGGAAGTGTCGATCATGTCCGGCTTCGAAGACCCGAACTATTTCGCCAAAGTGTTTCGACGCTATTTTGGTGCGAGTCCCACCGAGTTCCGTACGACCGGGATGTATTCGAGTGTCGCGGCGAAAAGCCAGGAAGCGGTCAATCACTCTCGTGGGGAAAACGAATAGCCAACGTTGCGGCCAGCGTGCTTTACGTCACAATCTCGCCTTCTAGGCCAATGGCCCGCCCCATCCAGCGATGCGAAATTGCCGAACTGACAATCTTCCTTGAGCTCTCTCTGCACCGGTTCTGCGCGTTCAATGCGCTGCTTAACGCTTGGAGCTTTTAAGTGCCGGTCAGCCAGGGGATCGCTTCGCACCAATCGTTTGCCTGTCCTGGAGCGGACAAGCAACGCAGCATACGCATAGCTGCATTGCACAAAAAATGTTTTCCAAATGATCAAAAAACGATCATAACGCTCACAGCTGATGCACATGGCGGCTTCTCCTCCCAGTGCCGCCGCAGCAGCTGTTCCCCTCTGGAGGTTTTATGACCTTCACACTTCATGGGCCGCGGTTTTCCGCAGGCCCATTTTTTTTGCCAAAATTTTGGCCGGCCCGATCAATCGGCGCGACCGGTCAGCGCAGAAACCGGTTGCCATTCGTGTCCGACGATGGCTCCTCCCACCTGACACTCCCTTGATCGCGCTTAATGCCAACCGGACGGCCGCTGGCAAGCAGCCCTAGGATACAGCCGCGCAGGGATCAACTAGCTGTGTCGCAGAGGGTCTTCTTCTTCGGAAATGCGTCGCCAACGTCGATCGGCTGATCGACTGAAGCGAAGTGTGCGCTAAAGCCATGCCCGGAGAGCTGCGTCGTGCGCGATTTATGATTTCGGCTTTTGTCGGTCAAAGTCTCGAACTGACATAGCCTCGAGCTACGCCTTGACCAGTGTGGTTGCCCGGTGCGCTTGGCGCCCATGTCGCTCTGCAGTACGACATGTGGCCGCACTTGTTTTGCCCGGAAAGGCGAGTCGGCTTGCAAACCTCAGGCCCGTCTGCAGTCGGCAAACACGTGTTGGATTATCTAGGGCCGACTAGCCTCGAGGATTAGCTCCTCTGCCCCAACGGGCTCTGCTTGCAGATCGGGTTCGGGACTCAGATCCAGTTTCCCCCAGATCGATGTCTTTTGGCTATCGGCCTTCACCTTGCGGGACGGCTTTATCTCAACAATAAACGGCTTTGTCTGCTGACGCATAGATCCTCCAAGCGACGAATCGCGTTCAAACGATACCGATTGGGCAGGCGGAAGCAACTGCCAGATCAGGTGAGTTCACCGCCACCCGGCAGAACACATCGCCGTGGAAGATCGGGTGACCACGCGGTCCCACTCAGCCGCTGACGCTCTTCCGGCTCAGTGCGAATCAATTGATTTGGCTGCGGAAGTAGACTGCCGGGAGCGGCGATTTCGCCGTTTTGCCCTGTTGGCCGTGTCAGTCAGTGCAAGAAACGGTTGACAACGCCACGTGAAGGGCCCGCAAAAGCAAGGGATTGTTGGGCGGAAAGGTGACGCCAAAGTGCCGCCAAGCTGCTGATAAGTATACGGAATGCGTCAAGGAGAAAGCAGTGGGATGCCGCTTCCGCTGCAACTGCTAAGTTCTTGTTATCCCTAAAGCGGCTTGTCGACCGACAACGAATCGTGTCTCTACTTCCAGACGGAAACAATGCGTCAGACGCGAAGAAACCGTTTTGAAGAGACCCCGATGTTGAAGCCCGCGAATCCCCAGGTTGAAAACGAGACGACTTCCGAGCGTATCACACGCCAGGCGACCGCGCTTTCGGACCGTCTGCGGGCCGTTGGTGAAATTGCTTTTCCGCCGAAGGCGATGAAGAGCCTGAGGTCGTTTACCTCAGGAGAGGTCGCGCAGATCGTTGGTGTATCGGACGGTTATCTCAGGCAATTGTCCTTGGACGGTCTCGGGCCGATGCCGGAACTGGGCACCGCTGGTCGCCGTTCCTACACACTGCGCCAAATCAACGAGCTTCGCGCCTATCTTGCCGAAGCACGCCCGAAGGAAGCCTTGAAGTTCTGGCCGCGCCGCCGCGTAGGTGACAAGCTCCAGATCATCAGCGTCGCCAACTTCAAGGGCGGCTCAGCCAAGACGACGTCATCGCTATACCTCGCACAGGGGCTGGCGCTGCAGGGTTACCGCGTTCTGGCGATCGACCTCGATCCCCAGGCGTCGCTGTCTGCCATGTTCGGTTACCAGCCGGAATTCGACATTGCCGAAAACACCACCCTCTACGGCGCGATCCGCTACGATGAGGAGCGGGTCAACATGCGTTCGGTGATCCGATCGACCTATTTCGAGGGCATAGACCTCGTCCCGGGCAATCTCGAGCTGATGGAGTTCGAGCATGAAACCCCGCGTGCAATGGGCAAACGATCCGGACCCGAGGATCTGTTCTTTCGCCGCGTCGCTGCCGCGATCGATGAAGTCGAAGCGGACTATGACGTCGTTGTCATCGACTGCCCGCCGCAGCTCGGCTTCTTGACCATGGGCGCCCTCAATGCGGCAACCGGCATGCTGGTGACGATCCACCCGCAGATGGTCGATGTCGCATCGATGAGCCAGTTCCTGTTGATGACAGCCGATCTCATCGCGGTGATCGAGGATGCCGGCGCGCATCTGAACTACGATTTCATGAAATTCGTCGTGACCAGGCACGATCCGCGCGACGTGCCCGAGCAGGAGATCGTCGGACTGTTGCGCGACCTCTTCGGAAGCGATGTCCTCAGGGCTACGGCATGGAAGTCGACGGCCATTGCCAATGCCGGCCTTACCAAGCAGTCGCTGTTCGAATTGTCGAAAGGCGCCGTCGGGCGGTCCGTTTATGACCGAGCCATGGAATCCGTCAACGCGGTCAACACCGAGGTGATCGACCTGATTTCGAAGGTATGGCAGCGATGAGTGATTGCTCCTATTCCGTGCCAGTACTCTTTCCCCTTGGGCGGGGAATGTTGTCTACAGACAACGCCTCGCCTGTAACGAGGAGGTCTCTCCGTTGAGCAAACGCACCCAGTCCATTCGCTCGATGTTTTCCGGCCAGAGCGAGCACTCCGTTGATGGTGACATCAAGCGGCCGGCGCTGCCGCGTATGAGCTCCGGCGCAGTCCGCTCGCTCAAGGACACCTTTTCGGACGTCGAGAAGGAGTATGAAGTTCTTCGCGCAAAGCTCGCGTCGGGCCAGCTCGCCGTAGAGATCGACCCCACCTTGATCGACCCCTCGCCTTTGGCCGATCGCTTCAGCGAGCAGGACCCAGCCAGTTTCGAGGCGCTGATAACTTCGATCCGGGAAAGAGGACAGGAAATTCCCGTCCTCCTTCGCGAGCATCCTTCTTTATCCGGTCGCTACCAGAGCGCCTACGGACATCGGCGCATTCGCGCCGCTCGTGCGCTCGGCATTCCCGTCAAGGCCTATGTGCGCTCGCTGAGCGATGAAGATCTAGTCGTGGCGCAAGGTGTGGAGAACTCCGCCCGCGAAGATCTGAGCTTCATCGAACGCGCGGTATTTGCTTGCCGTTTGGAGGATGCCGGCTTTGCCCGTGCGCTGATCCAGTCGGCACTTTCTGTCGACCGGGCTGAAGTTTCCAAGCTGGTCGCTGTCGCACGCGCATTGCCGCGCGAACTTGTGGACGCCATCGGGCGGGCACCGAAAATCGGTCGAGGCCGCTGGCAGTCACTGGTTGATGCGATCGGCAACGAGCCGGCATTGAAGCGCGCCTTGGCGGTTGCAACCAAAGCCGGCTTTACGACACGGGAAACGGATGACCGCTTTATGCTGGCCTTTGCGGCCGCGACAAAGTCCGAAAAAGGGCCAGCCGCTGGGCTTGCACCTGAGACTGTCACTAGTGGATCGGGTGCGGAGATCGGAAAAGTGGCCACGAGCGACAAGCAATGGCGCCTGTCGATCCGGCGCGATCGGCATGACGGATTTGCAGATTATCTGACGGCGAAATTGCCCGAGCTGTTTGAAGCTTACGAGGCGGCGCTGGAGAAAACGCAGAGCAGCGCCGAATAGGGCGCCGTCCTGAAGACTGAAAATATAGAGGAGCAGCACGGCAAAAGAAAAAAGGCCCCCGAAACACCGTCTCTGAAGGCCCTTTCTCGTCATTTGGCGATTTCGAGATTCGCACTTCCGGGATTCACAGTCAAGACTCTCTTCGGAGATTTGGCGCCGTTTCGGTGACCGGCATTCCTTTGCCTGAAAAAAGGTAAGGCTGAAATGGACAGGTTATCCGTAACGACGCCATTCGGGCGGCGGCCGATGTCGCTTGCCCTGGTGAGGGGACAAATCAGATCGTCCGGCATCAAAGCCGGAAAAACCGTCGACAAGTGGAAGGTGCTTCGCGACGTATGCGAGGCACGGACCCTTCTTGGCGTCCAGGACCGCGCTCTGGCTGTGCTGAACGCACTTCTGTCATTCTATCCGCAGGGCGAATTGGCTGAGGGCAATGACCTCGTCGTGTTCCCGTCGAACGCCCAGCTGACCCACCGCGCCAATGGCATCGCCGGCAGCACGCTACGCCGCTGCCTTGCTGCATTGGTGGAGGCGGGCCTGGTTTCGCGCAAGGACAGCCCCAATGGCAAGAGATATGCACGCAAGGACGGCGAAGGCGGCATAGAGGAGGCCTACGGCTTTGATCTCGCCCCGCTTTTGGCCCGCTCGGAAGAACTGGCAGGCCTGGCCCAGGAAGTTGCGGCAGAACGCCGGCGGTTCCTGATCGCCAAGGAGCGTGTCTCATTGTGCCGCCGGGATGTTCGCAAGCTGATTACTGCCGCGATCGAGGAGGGGGCATCCGGCGATTGGGGGCACGCCGAAGACATGTTTGTCGCGCTTATCGCACGAATTCCACGCCGACCGAGCCTCAAGGATTTGCTGGCCATTGCCGACGAGATGACGCTTTTGCACGAAGAAGTCGTCAACATGCTGGATGATAACGCGATTTCCGAAAATATGGCTAGCAATGATGGTCTATCTGAGCAGCACATACAGAATTCAAATCCCGAATCCTTCAATGAACTTGAACCAAGCTCTGAAAAAGAGCAGGACGAAAAGCCGAGGGCGAAAAGCGGAGCAAAGCCGAAGGGCGTACAGCCATTCCCGTTGGAGATGGTTTTGCGGGCCTGCCCCGAGATCAAACCTTTCGGCCCGGACGGCGTGGTTTCGAGTTGGCGTGATCTGATGATGGCCGCGGTGACCGTCCGCTCGATGCTTGCGGTCAGCCCGTCGGCCTATGAGGAAGCGTGCGAGGTGATGGGGCCGGCGACGGCTGCGTCCGTGGTGGCTTGCATGTACGAGCGGTCCGGACACATCAATTCGCCCGGCGGTTATCTCAGAGATCTGACAAACCGGGCGCGGCGCGGGGAGTTCTCGCTCGGGCCGATGCTCATGGCACTGCTTCGTGGGGCGCCGACATCCAATCTGGCTTCTGCGTCGTGAGCCGGGCTGCGGTTGGGCAGACTGCTCTCGGCTTGACACTTCCCTACGTGAACTGCACCTAGCCGGTGACAGCGATTTGCCATCGGTCAGTTAGTGTTTGCCACACCCGGGTCCGGCCATTGCTTCGAAAGGTTTGACATGCAGGTCGCCGTTTGCGGAGGTTTGGTCTCGGCTGTCGGCGTCACCACAGCAGTCGCCCTCCCCTCCTCCTCTTTAGTCTTGGTAGAGGATGCAGTTAGCGCGATTGCTGCGACACCACCGGGAGGTAGACAGTCGGGGTTGACGGCTTGTTGCCAACAAACGAGCTTCCGACAAGGAGATAGGCCGAAAGTGCGAGGACCGAGATGAGTAAGATACCAACGGGCAGGCCGCCGGAGGTGTGACGTTCTGGCTTTAGGTAGTTTCTTTCACCCAACATAGCGAACTCCATTTGCACGACCGGAACGGGGAAAGGGTGCAGGTGGTTCCCGGGAAACGGGCGGAGCTGAGGGACAGGTTCTGAACCTGCGGCCGACATTTTAGCACCATGAGCGGTGTCTCGCCTGAGACCGCAGGTAGCATGTGGCCCGGATATTTAGATTGTTCGCGCTTGTTCGTAGCTAATTCGGGCGCTTTCAAACAGGTGGCGCCGAAATATGCCGACAAAGCCTTCGCCCTGGTCGCTCAAACGCAGATTCCCGAAGTCCGGCGCTGCTCCGTGGGGAACGCGGTCTTCAGGCTGAAGGGTCCCTGAGACCTATCAGTCAAGTGATTCACACGGGATCGGCGTGCGCAAGCGGTTGTCGTTTACCGGAACAGACCTATGGAAAAATGAGCCGATGGCGGCGGCTCCCGACAAGTGGCTCGATCGCACGCCTTGACATGGTCCGTATTTGTTGCCTGCGCAATTGAGGTCTTTCGACCTTCACTATTCAGCGCGATCGGTGCTTAAGCACGAGAGCGGAAAAAGGGCATCGATGCGCAGGGTTCAACATGATTGGAAGCGACTGTTGCGAGAGCCCAACAGTGAGCTGCCAGCACTGCGACCGACTGTTGGGCTCCGCATAATCGCACGAGCATCTCGAGATCGGCGTGCGATATGTGAAGGACTTCCACCTGGGCCCGTCTCCCTCGAGGCAAACTGCTCGTGGGGTCGAAACAACTCCGGCGCTCACCGGCGCTTTTACAGTTGCCGACGTCCGAAACCGTCCTTGGTTATGACGGCAGCAAACACAAGTGGCGGGAAATATGACGAAAGCATCGCAAGATATCAGCGGCGAGAGGCAAGTGTCTTTTCGCAAAGGCCTGTGATGATTGGCCATGGCGTAGGCACCGTCGCAGGAGATCGACCACGACCGGCATTTGAGCCGCATCTGTTTTTCGGGCTACCATTTGGGGCTCGAACAATCTGTCGGATCGACCAACGCTCGACGGCGTATTAACAACTGCTTGTTTAGCGGTCGAATTTGATACGGTTCAGACATGCGACCTCAAGCGCACCTCCGATGTATACCGCGCAGCAGCCTCGTCGAGAGGTTCCGTTGACAGTCACGGTTGCGTGACTGCGTGCGGAAAACGGCGACATCGCTCACGCTATCACCGACCACTCGAACGAGTGCCAGTTGAAGAGCGACGATCTCATTTCCAAGGACATCCTGCCAATCACTCAAAGGCTCGACGGTCGAGCCGGTCATTCGCGCTGCAAATCCGTCGCGGAAGTCTTGATTGTCGTAGCGTGAGCCTTTTGAACAACCGCTTTCGGTTTCATTTGCCGAGGAAAAGCGGGGGCGTGTTCACCAACCCTGACACTAAAAATTGCGCACAACGACCCTAGGCAATGAGTAGTATTTGCTCGGGCTCGCCTCGGGTTGGGAAGCTCAGGGCGGCCAATTCCAGCCTTTCCCTAACTCGTGACGATGGCGTGTTAAAGTCAGACCTTTCCCGAAAATGGCACCAGCTTGCTGCTTTGCCGTTCGTCAGGTCGCCTTTCCTTTCGCAGCAACTGCGGTGAGACGTTCCATTGGCGGGCGTTGTCGCCGTGCACAGTCACCGTTTTGCGGTTGCGACGGATGACGATTCCAGCCTGCGTCTGGCCGTTACTGTCTTCGAATATCACGCGCTCGCCGATCGCCAGTTCAAGCAAGGCATGCGTCCTTCTGCTGATGCAGAAAGTGCAGCCGGTCGACGACCGCATCGTGCAATTCGATCAGCTCTACTTCGCTCGAGGTATCAAGGTCGAACTTCTGTATGCTGGCTCCATTCATGAAGATGGTTGCCTGGAACATGCGCCAACGCAATCGCGCCGCACCAACAACCCACAAGATCCTCCGGCAAAAGGGGAAATCCGCCGCCGTCACCGTTTCTGCCCCATGTCCTACCAGGCAGGAGCGTCCGGACCCGATTTGGCGTGTGCTAACTACATGAACTTGCTTTCAATGTACGGCCTAACAAAATGAAAAGTTCAGTTTACTTCCGCCACGCAAACTCTACTGCAGAAAGGGTCTGATTGTGGATATGGCGAGGTGCGCTGGTTTCGGATTAGAAATCCTTTGAGATGCCACTTGGCTGCGTATTCCGATGAAGCCGGCCATTGATTCCGATTTGAAGCCGGCCAGTCATTCCGATTTCATTCCGGCCGGCGTTCCGATTTGAAGGCGGCCATTTCTCGGACTGATCCTGGGTCTGTTTGATGTTTGGATCGGGTTTTGTTTCAGGTCAAGTTTGAGGTGTTTCAGCGGCGACCAGCGGACGCTGTTTTCGCATGCTGTCGCCGGTCAGATCGATGCGGTATGCGTTGTGAACGAGGCGATCCAGAATGGCATCGGCGAGCGTTGGGTTTGCAATGATCTCGTACCAGTGATCCAGAGGCACCTGACTGGTGACGATTGTCGAGCGACGCTCGTAGCGGTCTTCGATGATCTCGAGGAGGTCACGCCGCTGATCATCGTTGAGTTTTTCCGGTCCCCAATCATCAAGAATAAGCAGGTCGGTCTTGGCGAGGGATTTGAGGATCCTGCCGTATCGCCCGTCGCCCCTTGCAAGGGCAAGAGTTGCAAACAGCCGCGGGACGCGGTGATAGGCGACGGAGAAATCCTCGCGGCATGCTTTGTGGCCGAGTGCGCAGGCCAGCCAACTTTTGCCAACACCGGCTGGCCCGGTGATGAGAAGACTGTGGTGCTTGCGGATCCAGTCGCAGCCGGCAAGCGCCATGAACAGATTGCGATCGAGGCCGCGTGCAGCACGAAAGTCGGCATTCTCGATCTGCGCGTCGTGGCGAAGCTTGGCAGCCCTGGCGCGGGCTTCGAAGCGCTTCTGTCGACGCATGGTGGCCTCGCGTTCGAGCAACATGGCAAGCCATTCTGCATGCTCGAGGCCACGTGCTTCTGATTGTGCATCGAGCTCCTGGAAAGCGGCTGCCATGCCGTAAAGGCCGAGTTCGCGCAGCATGTCGATGGTGGGGTTGATCAGCAATGGTGTGTCTCCTCAATGAAAATAATCAGGGCCACGCAGGTTGGCGTGATCGATAATGGCGGTCGGTTCGGTGGAATGGCGCGCGGCCTTGTGGTTGGCGATGAGCGAGGCAATGCTCTTGCAGTTCAGTCCACCGATCTCGACGGCGCGGGCTGAAACGGCCTCAGCCCGATTGCGTTCGATGTCGCGAAACAGCCGCAGGACACCCAGGCATGTTCGAAAGCCCTGTTCGGGATGAGGACGGCTGGAAAGAATTGCGATGACCAACCCTTCGGTCTGAGGGCCGATGGATGCGGCCCAGCGCCGAAAGCGATCCGGTGTCCACTCGGCATAGCGCCGGTGGGAACTGGGCATATGATCCGGATCAGTTCCATGGCGAGGACCACCATAGCGGCGCTGATGCACGGCAATGCGCTTGCCGCGGTGGAAGATCTCGATGGTGCGTGCCGTTGCCCTCAGATCGACCTGCTGGCGAATGAGGCTGTGCGGCACGGAATAAAAGAAAGTCTTGAACTCGACGTGGTAATCCGTCGAGACGCGGACCAAACGCCATTCGGCGAATTCGTAGTCTTCGCTCGGAAGACTTGCGAGTGCGGCACGCTCAACGCTCTCAAACAGTTGCCGGCGACTGACGCCCAACCGGCGCATGACGTGGCCGTTGATGCGATCGAGTGCCTGGCCAATGGCAACATTGGCCTCAGCAAGCGAGAAAAAGGTCTGATTGCGCAATCGCCCCAGAATGCAGGACTGGGCAAACCGGACGCCATTCTCGACTTTCGATTTGTCCTTCGGCCGTCGCGGCCGTGCCGGAAGAACACCGACGGCGTAGTGCGATGCCATCATGCCGTAGCTGCGGTTGATCTCGGGATCGTAAAAGCTGGCACGACTGACGCCTGACTTCAGATTGTCGGGAACGATCAGCCGGGGAACGCCTCCAAAGAAACGAAACATCCGGACATGCGAGCCGATCCAGTCGGGGAGCGTTTGCGTCCAGGTCGCGTCCGCATAGGTGAAGCTGGATGCGCCGAGCACCGCCACGAAGATCTCTGCCTCGCGGATCTCGCCGGTCTTGCGATCGACAATCGGGATCTTCTTGCCGGAATAGTCGACGAACACCTTGTCGCCGGCCGCATGCTCCTGGCGCATCGTCGGCGAAAGCCGCTGCTCGAAACCGCGAAAGAGTTCGCAGAAGCGACTGTAGCCATATCCTTCGGGATGCGAGCCACGATACTCCTCCCACAGGATGAGCAAGGTGACACCAGGCTTCTTGAGCTCGACAGCAAGATCGGCCCAGTTCGGCTCGACGCGTCTCCTCGCGCCCTGTTTGACGCCGTTGCGAGTGAAGAGCTTGTTCGCAAGCGCATCGTCGGTCAGTTCGCCCGGCAAGGGCCAGGTCAATCCAACCGCTGCTGCGCGCCGCAGATTATCCTGCACCGTACTGCGCGCTATTCCCAACACGACGGCAATCTCGCGGGAGCTCGTCCCGCTTCCGGCAAGCCGCAGCATTTGTCGTAACTGTCTCATGGTCAGCCTTCTCTTTGCCGGCATCAAAATCTCCACGTTTGTCGTGGTGTAATTGATGCCAAAGTTGCTGACCCAGGAGGTAATGTTCAGTGCCGAAAACCGGCCGGTCTTTGATTGGAACGGTGGCCGGCTTCAGATCGGAATGGTGGCCGGTCTTTGATCGGAATGGCGGCCGGCTTCACGTCGGAATCCGCAACTTGGCGGCCTTGCGTTTGGGTCAGAAAATTCGGCAGCAAGGCGCGGGGCTGCCATTTTCAACCCGCACATCGCCCGGCTGTTTTAGTTGTCGGGCGACATGCAAACCTGGTCCGGTAGCGATACCTAAAACTAGTCTCTCTTCCACACATTAGGAGGGGCTGATGGGCGCGGAGGCAGTTACGAAGTTCTCGGCGGGAATGGTGCGGAACGATGGAGTGCTCGCGCCGCACGAAGTGACTGCAATGCTGCGGCTCAAGAAGCTGTGGGCAGAGGCGCATCGCGTGAATAGGAAACTGCCTGTCCATACAAGGATCCAAGCCGGTTTTGGCGATCCTGTCGCCAGCATCCGATTTGCACAGCATGTGCCTATGTCGTGACCCTTTGGCGCGTATGTCCGCAGTTGAGCAAATTCCCCGGCGCTGATGCTCACAGCTGTCGAGGGAAAATCAACCCATGCGCCGCATCGATCTGGTGGCCGGATTTTCGCTACAGGGATGTCGCGCGAAAGAGTGCGGTGGCTTTGCCTTTCCAAGGATGGATTAAGCAAACGCCCAAAAGCGCGTAGACGTATTGCGAAAAATTGCGCCGTATGTCGAAACGGTTGATGCCCAAGTTGAAGATTTCAAGGGTACCATGCTTGGCACAATTGATGAAAGATGAGGACCCGTTGCCCGGCGGGCCCGTCAGTTTCATTCAATACCGATCGGCCGGAACCCGGCGCAGGGGTTACCTACTGGACAATCAGGGGGCGATGGGTTGCCGGTTTGGGAGAACCGATACAACGGGTGTGGCAGTTCGCGAGCAATTCGCCGGGTGTTTCGTCGGGAGTGCGGACCGTGTCCGACCAAGCCCAAAGGCGGTTCACCATCTCCAAACCTCCAATTGCGCCATGATCCCGCACGTTTCGTCGTTTCGCCCAGATCATGATGCCTCAATCGTTGTTTTGAAAGACGAGTTCAAAAACGAGCGAATTTACGCACCAAAGCTCCATTCCAGCTACGATATTGCCTGTCACCAGCATCGTGATTGGACAGCGCCAACGACTAGGAACAGGCTGGTGCTGGGCTGGCTCTCGCAACGTCGTTTGATTGGAGGCGACAATGAAGCATCACACCTTGGAGCAGTTGCAGACCATCGCGCAGATAGAGCCAATTTTCGGCGCGCGCGGGATGACACGCCGACAGCGACTGGAACGTTGGGCCGAGTTGCTAGAGCAAATTCGGCACAGGCACCTCGACACGCTTCATGAGACCGAGTTCCAGTTTAGCGACGAACGAAATGCACTGCGTAGCGACTACTCGCCGATAACGGTTGCCTTCCGCGATCCAGTGCTGCATGCGGCCGGCTTGGACAACGACACCTACGGCGAGGCGAAACGGTTCTTTGAGATCAGTGACGAGGAACTGCATGACATCGTCTGCTACTGCCACTTCGGCAGGACGGTGAGTGCGGCTGCAGCGGCTCGCCAGGTCCGAAGCTTACTCTCGGAGCGTCCGCAAAGCTTCTGGTCGGCGGTGGCTGCATTCTTTGTCGCCTAGGTGCCCTTGAACCCGATTTTTGCCAATCTATGTGGGCGCAATGGACGCCGCTGAGTTGCCTCAAGGGTGACATGGTTCTGTAACGAAAATGCGGTTGATTTGCGTTGCTGACAACGAACTTGTGCCTTGATGTCGTAGGCAGATCTGGAGTTCATTACGTCGCCTACCATTGGCCGGCGCAGCCGGCCAATGGTAAAGTTACGCTGGGAGCCGTGTCAGGCCCGCAGGTTGTCAGCCGATGTCTTGCCTGATTTGCGGTCCTCGACGAGATCGTAGCTGATCTTTTGGCCGTCGTTCAGACCACGCATGCCTGCCCGCTCGACGGCAGACGCATGGACGAAGACGTCCGTGCCGCCATCGTCGGGCTGGATGAAGCCATAGCCCTTCGTCGAATTAAACCACTTCACGGTACCAGTCGCCATAACATTCCCCTTCGTGAGCCTTGGAACCAGGGGTTCGCACGGCGTTTGTTGCGCCATCAAAACTAATGGATCGGGCGGAGAAGGGAAGAGGGTGCTTGAAATTAAGTGTTCTGAGAGGTTCCTTCGTACCCTTACCGCCGCGCGCATCTTCGTCTGTAAATTTCGCGACCTCTGTGGAAGCATCAGAGGCCGGCACGGCCTCGGGGCGGCAGTCAGCTGACTTAAGCGAGCCCGGTGAGGTTTGATTTGTTGTCTGCAGACAACGATGTCGGTTGACTATGCAGCAAGACAGCACGCATAGGTGGTATTCAGGGGATTTGACCTGGCCCGGTACATGCGTTGTTGTCTGCAGACAACATGGGACGATGCATGAGCCCCGCTCGTCATAGCCGCCGCCAGGCGCGTAGGCGCATCCCTAAGTAGGCAGCGGCGTCAAACCGCGGCGCTGTTTCGGCAACGCATGCAGTTTCCCGGTGGACGAATGCCAAGGCGAAGTGTTTGTGCGCGTCGTGCTGCCCTGCTTCAGTGCCAACGACATTTGAGATTGGATTGGACTGCATCGTCGCGTCGCGCTGGCTGCGTTGGGTCGACGGCCCGCTCTCGTTGTTGTCTGCTGACAACAACCGGGCTCAAGACTGCCGGAAGCCGGGAAACGCGTTCTGGCTTATTTTTCGTTGTGCCGGCCTGGTCGGAGCTCAAAACGGGTGATCTCTCCCTAGATGCGCCCTCTTCTAGACTGCAGGTGTTGGCAAGGGGGCGACGTTGTCTGCAGACAACATGGCGCCTTCCGTTTCACCAAGTGTCCGTTACGGCGGGCCAGCGGCTATCACCCCGTGTGGGCAATTTTGAAGATATGGAACCTGGGATTCTCGTCTGCGTTGATCGTTAGGAAGGAGATCCTAGATGCAAGATGACAAGACGAAGACAACCAGCCCTCGCCGGCTCGCGGCAGGTAGCCAGAAATATGAAGTCGGCTATTTCGCAAAAAAAGCACGGGATCAAGGAGAGTGACGCCCGGCGTATCATCAAGCAGCATGGTGGCGATCGCGACGCTGCTGATAGAGCCGCCAATCGGCTGCGGGGATAGTTGGGCATATGTTCGTCGCTGCTGTTGACGCAGGGTGGGAGCAATTACTCGCGTCCACCCAGTGAGTGACAATGTGCCCATGGGCACCGCGGTGGATCGCGTTAGCTTCTGCATCTGGAGCGGTATTTGTCGTTGCCTTCTGAGGTCATAGCGTGTTGCCGCGCTACATCGGTTGGCGCCATGGGACCCGGGCGAGCCACCGGAGTTTGAAGCCCTATCGCGGTAAGGCTGGTATGCGGCCGGCATAAAAAGTGCCCGCGATGGGACATATTTCAATGCGAGCCTGCTGTTCGGGACAAGATGGGATGAGCGCGACTCTACCGAGCGATCGATTCATTAAGCGTTGCCAATTGGAGCATTGGCGGGGATATCGCCTCCCGGGTCGACTGTACTGAATGCGTATTGTTGGCTTCGGTCTTCCAATCGTCGCTTTCGTGAAGACGTGCCATTCTATACGATCGGCGTGATACGCATGCCGGCATCGCAACGCACTTGCGGTACGCGATGGGAATTTCTTGCCAGGCTAACTGGATTGGATAAGGCCGTACAGGCCGGGCTACTTCGCATGGCAACCTGAGCGCCGACACACGCAGCAAGTTGGAATGATTGCCATGGCTGGGACCCCGTCGATTGCCGTTGAAGGGGGCTGTGTACGGGCGTCGTCTACCAAATCTTTCAGCTTCCAGATTTTGTAATTGCGGACCATGCTCGCGAAGCGGCCCAGTTCGGCACCAATTGCCGATCCTGCTTCGAGCGATATTCTTCTCGTCGATCGTGCATCGGGCGATCGCCGGTTCAACCTCGGTCGTCGGGTAACGCTCAGGACGCCGGCCAAAACTTGCGACATTACGATTGTACATTACCCGGATTCAGTGTTGAAGTTGGTATCATATCAAGTTGACTCAAACGGTAATGCCTTTGACATACAGTTGACGGAGGCTAGAATGCCTATACTGGCGCGCCCAAGCGGCGCGAATGGCATGATAAATCACCCCCAGCAGTCGATCCTATCCGACCGAGCGCAACGCTTGCAACGCCAAGAGTGACGGAAGGGAATGACCGATTGGCTTCTGATTGCCAGAACTCTGCAGCATATTCAATTAGTTAACAATCACAGATTTCGACTAGGGATGCGACAAGAACGGGTACGTGGGGCAGAAAGGGTGGCGGCGCCGAAACTCAGTTGGTTGATGATGTTGTGGGTAGCTGGTGATCCGCGTTGCATTGGTCGAATTTCGGAGTGACGATCGCTCTGGATGGAGGCCCAGGATGCACGGGATCGACCTTGACGCATTGAATGAAGCAGAGCTGATCGAATTGCACGACGCGGTTGTCGATCGGCTCCACTTTCTGCATCAGCAGAAGACGACGCATGCCTTGCTTGAACTGGCGATCGGCGAGCGCGTGGTGTTCGAAGACAATAACGGCCAGACGCAGGCCGGAATCGTCATCCGTCGCAACCGCAAAACGGTGACGGTGCACGGCGACAACGCCCGCCAATGGAATGTCTCACCGCAGTTGCTGCGAAAGGAAAAGCGGCCTGACGAGGAGCAGAGCGGCAAGCTGGTGCCGTTTTCGAGAAAGGCCTGACTTTAATTCGCCATCATGACGAGTTGCGACAAAGGTGGAATTGGCCGTCCAGCGCTTCCCAACCCGAGGCGATCCCCCAGGAAATGATAGAAGGAGATGCCGAGCTTTTGGCAGGTCTTCATCAGTCCGAGCATGACGTCGCGGGCAATGCGACCGTCGGCACTTATGGTGCCGCCGGAGATCTTGCGCCTGGTGACGAAGGAACGAATATCGTTCTCCGACGCGTTGGTGTGCAGTGGAATATATGGGTGCTCGAGAACTTTGAGCAGTTCAGCCTTTCGTCGGTGGAGACGCAAGAGCAACTTGTCGAGCTCGGTATAGCCGGTACGTCGCGCGAATATTTTGTCGAACCTGCGCCGAAACCCGGTGATCAACTGCGGGGAAGGTTGTTGTTTCCAGACCTTCAGCGCCTTGTAAAAGCGCCAGACGAGGTCACGGATCGTCGTGACCAGCCGTTCTTGTTTCGCTGTCGCCGGCATCAGTTTCTGCAGCAGGCGTTCCGCATGAATCCAGCACAAGGCGTGGTTGGCGACACGGAACTGACCCGCATCGTCCGAAACGATCACCGTGCTGCCGAGCAGGCCGTGATGGCGGATGGCGCCCCAGATCGCCGCCTCCGCAACAGGACGCAGAAGCTGTCGGTCGAGGATATCGATGCCCTTGCTGGCCAAATGCTCGAGGAACGCAACCTGATCGGTGAATACTGCAGGGGGATTGGTCTTGAGCCTGGCCATGATCGCGTGCTCGACGCCCTGCGCCTTCAACCAGTTCATCGCCTCGTCATTGAGAACATAATCCTGATGGCCCGATCGCAGGACGGACAGGAAATTAAGCCGCGATTTGGAGAAGCTGGTGCGAAAGGTGGAAAAACGCTCGCCGCCAATCTGGGTGGTGGAGGCATTGCGCCGATTGTGCCATGCACCGGTATCGTCGACCGTGATGAACGGCGCCGACACCAGCCCGGCATGAAGAACCGCACTGTCTTCCTCGACGAACGGATCGAGGTTGGTGGTGAGCAGCCGGACAACCCGCCGCTTGGAGATCTCGACGCCGATGCTGTTGAGGATCGCGGTCAGGCGCGGCGTCGTGACCTGCCCCTGGGCATGCAGCGCCAGACAGGCGCGGCGCAGGTTCCGGCCAAAGCCGCTGGAGACCCCTTCCGGCAACGGCGCGACGACGCCTTCAGGCGTCAGCCAGCGCTCGCGGCGGTAGTTCACAAGTTCTGCCGCCAGCACCAGATCGCGCACGAAGAAGCTCTTGTAGCCTTTGAACCGAGAACCTTCAGGCGCATCGGCCCTCAGTGTCACGGTGCGGGTGATCCGGTTCCGGTCACGCTTGGGGCCGCGTGGCGATTTACCAGCCGCACGATCACCGTTACCGGGTTCTGTCGCCTTCTCCATGCCGGACGGTCGAAACGGCGGACGCGGCGGCAGTTTCTTCAAGCGCGCAATCTCGTCGCGCAGCTGTTGGTTCTCAGCCTTAAGACGTGAATTGTCGAGCCGAAGTTGGGCATTGTCTTCCCGCAAGGCTGCGTTCTCGGATCGCAGTGTTGCGACCTCTGTCTTGAGCGCGTGCAGTTCCTCGACAAGGCCACCGACGAGACGGCGCATCGCCACCAGGGACAGCGTCTCAACATGCTCGACCGAGGGCAGCCGCTTCTTCATGACTGGAGGAACCAAGCGGCGGCCGCCATGACGCCCACTGCCGTCAGGCACAATTGGGCGAGAGGCCAAGTCCGTTGGACAAACGCTTGAGGTGCAAGCCGAGCGAGGCTTGACTCCCGACTCCACCATCTCCGCCGGCAATCACCACCATTTGTCGTAATAGCCGCGCCAGCTCCCCACCACCTGATGTGAAGGATGCTTGGTTCGCGTAGCGCGCGGCGCCTCGAACCCATAGAAAGGATGTGCGCCGTCCACGGCTGCTATTGGTCCGGTGCTGAGACGGTTGCTACGTGGGAATTTTTATCTCAGAACCTGTAGACCGTCAGGGTTCCAGCTCTCGGCTCGAATCGGTCCAATCCGCCCCCTTCGGGTGGCGCCACTGGCGGCCCGGCCCGATTTGCAAGTGGGCCGATCGTTCGCTTACGAGACCGATATGTGCTTATATCGACAACTTGTCTTTGGTTTGCTTTAATTACGCAATCACAACGTGGGGGCTTCTATGGCTTGGGACGGTTGGAACAGAGATGGCGATGGATGTGTCAGGATATCTGCAGTCCTGGCTTGGAAAAGTGCAGCACTGCTAGGCGAAAATGCCGATATCGGCTTGCGGATTGAGTTCTCGGACGAACCGGCATCGCACCACGTCAGCGCGCTTCAGTTCGGCCTGACAGCGGCGCAAGCGAGAGCCTTGAGCGCCGATCTGGCAGCTCATGCCGATAAACTGGAAGCGCAGCAATTCGGCATAGCCACATCGATGGGAGATCGACAGCACGCCAGTTGACGCGATGCCTGAGCGGCGCGCACGGCGTGTTGTCGGTCTGCAAGCGCTCCCATGCGCGCTGATGCGTTCGTACTCTGCCATAACCTTCGTCGAGAGGAGAAACCGTATGTTCAGTGAATCCGGGGTCCAAGGTGAGGTCGAGGCCGCTGGTGAACTTGGTACTCGTTGGCTGGAGCCACAATCAATCGCTGTCGAGATTCTGCATCCTTCGTTGCTCACGGCGCTTGAGCAACGCAACGACGTGGCGGATTTTCAAGGCTTCCTGGCCCGTGTCTATGAAATGCCGGGAGATACCCAAAACGGCTTCTTTCATATCGCCGTCAATCCTACGATATCCGAGGCTGCAGGCCTCCATACCGTCAGCTTGATCATGGGCGAAAGGTATGCGGAAGACATTGAGCTTGCCATCGGTCCGATCTGGCTCGATGCAGGTGACGAAAATGAAGCGGCGGCCGAACTCTACGCAATCTTGAAGGATGTCGGCCGGCTCGCCTGACCTGAGGGAAACACAGACCTTCGGGGTTCGCGGCGATTGGCCCGGCCCGCAAAGCGAATCTATGCGCCTGCGACACCGATAGTGTAGCTTGCTTGCAGAATGCCGATTTCGAGCCGTTCGACGTCGAAGATGAATTCCGACGCCTCCGCCGCAGAAAAAACGCTGTCGCTGCCGTTCATCGTATCGCGCTGCGGGCGCGCTGCATAATCGGGGTGGCCTTGATAGACGATATCGCTGAGCGGTTCGTCGAACAGGAGTTGCGTGACCAGCAACTCCATGCCCTCAATCACGATACGCAGATGGACATGGACGGTACGGCCACTGTACCAGCCAGGATAAATGCTGAGAAAATTCACACGGCCCTCGGCGTCGCTGATCTGCCTGCCCCGCAAAAACGCGAGGCTGCTGGCGTCTTGATCGTCCGCGTTGCACATCCCTGCCGCGCGCCCGGAATAAACGCCGCGCGTATCGGCATGCCAAATCTCGACGTCTGCACCTTTTATCGGGTTGCAATCCTCGGACCGCAAAAGGCGCTAGCTGATGCGGGTGGGCAGTCCGTTGACGCCTTCCGTCACGTCGCGTCGGATGGGAACGTCATTGGTATGGCAGGGACCGAGGGTCTGCGCGAGGGTGGTGACGCATTGGGGCTGTTCGCGAAACACCGGATCGGGCAAGTCAGCGGGTACTCCAGCCGTCCCGCCGGCTCGCAGCCCCGAGGCGGTCCAGTCGATGCTGTCACGCGACACCGCATCGCCGCCGCCGCTCCTGCCGGCCAGCAGAGCAACGTTTGCTCCTGCCAGAAGGGCTCCTGCTCCAAGAATGATGGTACGTCTTCTCATCGCCTGGCCGTTCCCAAAGTTCGCAACAAAGACGCCCCCTGCACACCAATAGAACAACAGCGACAGTGAGCAAAATTACGTTTTCGTCACACGACGCGTTTCGCGCCAGTACTTGTCACCAGTATGTCAAAGTTAATTGTGTGAGGGCGCCCCTTAAGATCAGCATGGCGAGCTATGACGTCGGAACCGAACAGGATGTCTGAATGCCCGATTGGCGCGCCGTAATCCTTGAGCAGGCAGAGATCGCCATGGCGGTCGAGAGAGTTGTACTGCAGGCCCTGTCACGCGAGCAGCTTGCCAAGGCAGAAGCGCTTCACCTGTGGTCACGGGTTGGGGAACTTTGCGTCAAGGCGCAAACCGTCGGCGACGAAATGGAAGACGGCAACGCGGATCTCGAGGCGATCAAGGATTTCGAGGCGATCGAGGACATGTATCGCGCGCTTCATGCCTCGCTCGACGCGCGCCTGGTGATGATGGCAGGGCTCGGCCCGCTGGTGTGCTCTGACGGACTTCACTGAAGGTCGAGCGCATATCCAGTCGGCGAAAGCACAGAAACTTGTCTTTTGCCGGCTACAGACTCTACTGCAACGGAGGCTCACCATGTCGCTATGGGTGAGCAGCGTTTGGCCGTGTAGTCAGCCGATTCGGTGCGGACCGCGGATAGTTGGCCGTGCCGACCGCGGTCGGTTGTGCACGAAGGCAGTTGCTCTTACTGCAGTCGGTGGGTATGCCGATGCGTTGGAAGCAGGTCGGATCTCGTTGCTTTGTTGCCAATAACCGACCGGCACGCCGCTCTTGTCGCACCGTTACCTGTCCCAGGCACCAATCTCAACGGGCCCTTTTCCAGCCCCCGCAATATGGATCGAACTGATGAGTGTCGTCGCGTCGTATTTGTATCGCAACGGAAAGCGTGCGGATACGCTCGAGCTTTCCGGACAAGCGCGGGTAATGGATGAAAGCGAATTCGCCTGGATAGGGCTTCACGACCCGACGCCGGAGGAAATGACGGCAGTTGCCACGGCATTCGGGCTTCACCCACTTGCCGTTGAAGATGCGCTCAATGGAAATCAGATCGCCAAGGTGGAGGTCTACGGCGAGCAACTGTTCGTAATTGCCAAGACTGCCCATCTGGAGAAGGACAAGATCGTCTACGGTGAGACGGCGATCCTTGTCGGCAGACACCACATCATCACAGTCCGGCAGGGCTCGGCACGCAGTCACACAGAGTTGAGAGCACAGCTCGAGGCATCGCCGCAATTGCTGGCGCGAGGGACCGACTATGTCCTTCATGCGGTCATCGATTTCATTGTCGACGGCTACCTGCCGATCGTTCAAACGATCGAGGACAAGGTTCTCGGCATGGAAAAACACATGCTTGTAGCCTTTCTAGAGCGGGATGAAATCAGGCGAATTTTCCGGCTGCGGCGGCAGGTCATCCTGTTCCAACGCATTCTCGGTCCCATGTCGGAAGTCGCCAGCAAACTGGTTCATCTGGAACTTCCGTGCGTCGACGATAACGCCAGACCATATTTCCGCGACGTGCTGGATCATATCAGACGCGTCGAAGGCATGGTTGCGGGTTTGCGCGAGGTCATCACATCTGTGTTTGAAGCCAGTAACCTGCTCGAACAACAGAGACAAGGAACGATCACGCGACAGCTGGCTGCATGGGCTGCGATCCTTGCGGTGCCTACCGCTATTGCGGGCATTTACGGCATGAACTTCAAACACATGCCCGAACTCGACACGCTCTATGGCTACTACGTGGTTCTCGGGGCGATCGTCTTTCTCTGTGTGGTGCTCTTCTTGCGCTTCCGCAAGGCTGGGTGGCTTTAGCACAACGAGCGCTGCGTCAGCCTGCGTGGGAGAGGCCCTGGTGGGGGGAGCGTAGTCGTTGAGGGAGCAGAGGATCGACGCCTGGACCATGGAGGTACGCCTTTGGCGCCTGTTGGTTATCCTTCGGCGCGCTGGTATCATCGAAAGCACGCGCCGGCCGTTAAGGCAGAGAACCACGCGCGCCGGTTAGGGACGGGAACAATTTTGATGTGCCGCGCTTTCAGTAGTGCACGCGCAAAAACGATCCAGAACTTAATCCCTCCGGATCGTGTGCAAGATGAGCGACCCTTCTTGGAGGTCATCTTTTATGGTTCACGGCTACCACCCGACAGAAGGTAACCTGTGACCATGAAACCACGCACTCGTGTATCCTGTGATAGAATGTCTCTGCCAACAAAATGCTATGATTGATCTCTCGCCGATTACCACCGTGGAAGCCCTCGAACGCTTTCGCGAACTCCCACCCGCCTATAGGCGCGAACTCGCTGGCCTGTGGCGCGGCTCTGGATTGCCAACAGGCCATCCCTTGGATGGGGTTCTTGAAAACCTCGGCTGGTTTGGCAAGCGCTTTCATCCGAACCTTCGCGCCGATGCACTTTTGTTTCAGTTCGGTCCCAATCGACTGGTCGCGCTCGATCCGGCCTATATCCCGCTGGGATTGACATTGCGCCTGGGGTCAATCGGGCGCACCCGCTTGGCTCGTCATTGTTTTCGATTCCTGCAACGCCCCCTGCGGGCGTGTGGGCCAACCGCTACCCTCGAGATGCAGGACTTCGAAGGAATACGTTCAGCAGCCATGGTCTATGACCGGCAGCCAATCACGGACCGATTTCGACGGATGGGCGACGATCAGTTGTTTGGAATGATGTCGGCCCACCGTGACCCTCGGCCCTATTTCTTCATCCTGACGCGTCAGGAATAGCGCTGCCGCCGGCATAGTGCGTTGGGAACACACCTCTATGAGGCAGATGTCCAGTGTACCCAAGTTCTTAGCCGGCTATCCGCATAGCTTCGATGGGCGCGCTAAATATTTATGCCGCTGGTTCCACCAGCTATGAGGTTTCGTGCCCCGTTGGATGGTTGCCGTCATCGACGACTTCGGTGTCGGGCCGATCTTCGCCGTCAGCGTGTTCCTGGTGCCAATGCCCGGTTCGGTCTTGATACTCGATTTCCGCGTCTTTCCCCGCGCTTTGGTGTTCTTGAGCGGCTATGCGCGCGGCTTCAAGAGCATCGTCATGAGAGGGGAAAGTTTCCGAGAAGACATCGCCCGACTTGTACGCCCAACCACCGTCATGGGGGACAACCTCGTATCTCGCTTTCGTCATATACACCTCCGATGCAAGAATTCCGGTTTGACGACGCTAGGCTGTTTTTCTGCAACCCCATGGCTCCCGCCTAAACGTATGCGCGGTGTTTCAACAGCCGCAATGAGCGTCCCCAACCGGGCATGTCAGATCCCATATAGGGTGCCGAGATCATGTTTGTACCGCATCCAGAGCCTTCCACGGCATCACCGGCACACCCATCACCAATCTGCAGATCACTCGCATGTCCAAGACTTCCGATCGTTATCTTCCCGGCCGGGGCGTCGATTTGGAACAATACATGTGGACGCTCGTTGGAAGGCCATGAACAGAAACGAATTTGTTACAGCACTTACGATATCAACACTGATCTGCGGCCCCGCCATGAGTTTCGAACTTTTGCCAGAGACAATCAATACGGCGTCGCTCTATTCTATTCCAACAGCCGAAACGTCATCGACGCGTCCGGACAATCCGGATCCTGCCATTGTGCAACTTCAGGTGCTTTTGGACCGTGCCGGCGCCTCCCCAGGCGTGATCGACGGGTATTTCGGCGAGAATGTCAGCAAAGCGATCGCAGGCTTCGAGGCGATGAATGGGCTACCCTCCGATGGCAAGCTCGATCCGGAAGTTATCACTCGTCTCAACAACAATGCCCCGGTCGTTCAGAGCTACAAGATCACCGCGGCAGATACGACCGGCCTGGTTCAATCGATCCCGGCGGACTATGGTGAAAAAGCCCGGATGGATCACCTCGGTTATACGAGCGTGGCGGAGAAGTTGTCCGAGCGCTTTCATATGGACATCGACTTGATCACGACGCTCAACCCGCAAGCGTCCTTTGCCGCCGGAGAAACGATATCGGTAACGATGCCAGGCCCGCCCAAGGCCGGGAAGGTCAAACGGATCGAGGCCAACAGACGGACGGCACATCTCTATGCCTATGGCGAAGACGGCACCCTATTGGCAGTCTATCCAGCAACCATCGGCAGTTCCGAGACACCTGCACCGTCGGGTAAGCACAAAGTCAAGGGCGTGGCGCGAATGCCTACCTATGTCTACAACCCCAAGATCAACTTCAAGCAGGGCGACAACAGAAAAATTCTGACAATACCCAGTGGGCCAAATGGGCCAGTTGGCACCGTATGGATCGATCTTTCGAAGCCGACATACGGCATCCACGGGACACCGGAGCCTGCCCTTATCGATAAGGTCGGTTCGCATGGTTGCGTGCGCCTTGCAAACTGGGATGTAGAGGAATTGGCCGCGATGGTCGAACCAGGCGTCTCTGTCGAATTTGTGGAGTAACTTCCGACATCGAATGCGACCGCATGGATTGGCCTGCGCACCTCCCCGTTGAACGGAAAGCAACCGGCTCTTGATCCGGTATCAACTGTCGTGCGCAGATCTCAATAGGCGATCAAGCGGAGCTAGCTCACGCTGTTCTGATCCCACGCCACCGTTATTCACGCGATTAGCCCGGGGACGCCCGCGGGCAGCCTTTCTCGTCGCCATCCTGAGCATAAACACTCTCCGGCGGCCGCAGCGGCTTCATCCTCTACCGGCACTTGCGCGCCCCCTCCCCCGCCGCGTCGCAACCAATCATGGGGTTTCGCTCTGACAATGCGCCCGACCACCACCAGGTCGCCATTTCGCGCGGGGCCTGCGGAAATCCGCAGCAACTGTCGCCTCAATGCGCATTCGTGGGCCTGACCCGACCGGCTTTGCCTCTTCCGGTTATCCTCACGCGATCCGCAAGCCCGCAGACGAGGCGACGGAGCCCGGCAATAATCCGGCGATCGCGCGAGGCATGGCAATCGGCTCTTCCAGGGACCGGCGCGGCGTAGGGGAGCAGGCTGCTACAGGCCGCGGTGCAAGCAAGGGCAAGCCCTCCTTCACGTCCGTTTCGGCCCTGCGGGTGCATGCGCCGCTTATGGCCTTGCGCTGCTGGAAGCTCCCGCCGCTCAGGCGGTCCAGAAAGGAGCCACACCATGCACACCAAGCGCGACACCTATCAGATCATCACCGATACCATTCTCCAAGCCCTCGAAACCTGCGGACCCTGCGAGCGTCCCTGGGTCGGCCCGTCGCTGACCATGCCGGTCAACGCCGTGTCAGGTCACGAATACCGCGGCACCAACGTCGTCATGCTGTGGGTCGCCGCAAACGAGGCCGGCTACGCGGAAAATCAATGGGCGACCTTCAAGCAGTGGTCCGAAAACGGCGCAAGCGTCCGCAAGGGCGAAAAAGGCACCCCGGTCATCTGGTTCAAAATGCTCGAGCGCCAGGGCGACGAAGTCGGCGACATCGACGCCGAAGACGAGAATGGCCGCCGCATTCCCTGTGCCCGCCTCAGCTGGGTGTTCAACGTCGCTCAGCTCGATGGCTACCAACCCGAGAAGGCTCGCGCGCCCGAGCACAATCAGGTGTCCCCGATCGAAACGGCCGATGCCCTCATCACTGCGAGTGGCGCGAAAATCCGCCACGAAGGCGCAAACGCCTTCTACCGGCCCAGCACCGACGAAATCGTGCTGCCGCCGCAACACCTGTTCACCGGCACGTCCACCAGCAGCGCCACCGAGGCATTTTACGGCGTCGTTCTTCACGAGCTGACCCACTGGAGCGGACCACGGCTCAAGCGCGAGTTTGGCAAGCGCTTTGGCGATGATGCCTATGCCGCCGAAGAGCTGGTTGCCGAACTGGGCGCAGCGTTCCTCTGCGCCCGCCTGGGCGTTTCGGCCGAGCCTCGCGCCGATCATGCCAAGTATCTTGCCAGCTGGATCAAGATCCTGAAGGGCGACCGCAAGGCGTTCATCACCGCCGCCAGCAAAGCGTCCGAGGCCAGCGATTACCTGCTGGCTCTCCCAGACTGAAAGGAAGCGAAGGAGCGAGCTACCAGCGCGTCTTTAGACGCGCAAAGGTCGCTACAGCAGAGGCCGCCTCCTTCGCTAATTTTCGCTGCGTGGGGCCCCGCCAAGAACGGTTGGACATTTTGGTGCAGTTTGCCGGTCTTGTGTCGAGGTCCATAAACCGCCGCTCAGACAAGCGCACCGATTGGAAGGGTTGGGATCGCAGTTCATCGGCACTCGCGCGATTTGCCCTGCTCGATGCTGGCCGGTTTCTAGTTGGAAGTCCTGCGTTAAAGCCTCAAATCGGCAACAGGGCATCAGGCTTTACATCTGCAACGGATGCGTAGGTATGGGTCTCCCTTACACCGGGTAAAGGCAATATCACCCGCTCCAGAAAGTCCTGAAACATCGTCATGTCGGCAATTCTCGCTTTGACGAGATAGTCGAAGCCGCCGATGACCATGTGGCATTCCAGAACTTCCGATGCATTTGAGATTGCCTCGGCGAACCGCTCGAAAATGTGCGGAGCGGTGTGATCGAGGCGGACCTGAATGAACACCACTGTTCCCCGGCCAACCTTCTGCGGATCAAGGATCGCCCTGACGGCTTTTACATAACCCTCCCGGAACAGCCGTTTGAGGCGCTGGCTCGCCCCGGTCGGCGACAAGCCGACCCGGTTCGCCAATTCGAGCGTAGTACGACGACCGTCTTCCTGCAGCAGCCTCAGCAGGTTGCGGTCGATTGCGTCGAGTTCGGCAGCTTCTTGTTTCACGCAGCTTTATCCAAAGTTGAGCCATATTCACTTCTAAATCACGAAATAAGTATATTCAGACACGCACGCTTGAGCAATACGATGTGACCGTTGTTTCCCGGTACATTCGGTCGCCTGCCAATGGCCAGGCCGGGTCCCCTGCCCTTACGGAGGCAAGAGTGCGTATTTCGATCCTCGCAGACAGTGACGGCAGCAAGCGGATGGCTGTTATAGCAGGGGCAGCATTCGTCGCGATTACCACCGTGCAATTCGTGGCCGCCCGCTTCAGCTTGCGCGAACATCTGACCGCCGCCGATATCGTCGGCTTACGGTTTGCTGGCGCTCTTTTCGTCTTCCTGCCGGTGCTATGGAAGACCGGCACGGCAAAGCTGAGGCTGTTAGGCTGGCGCAAAGCCGGTCTGCTGGCACTGCTCGTGGGATTGCCTTACACCCTGATCATCAATCAGGGGCTTACGCACGCCCCGGCCGCCCATGCCGCAGCCCTGTCTCCCGCCTCCATCGTCTTCTTCTCGTTCCTGCTCTCGCGTCTCGTGTTCAAGGACAAGGTTTCCCGCGCGCGCATCATCGGCATGGTCGCGATCATCGGCGGACTGCTTCTGTTCGTTTCCCCCGCAGCCCTAAAGACAGGCGACACCCTGCGCGGCGATCTGCTCTTTGCGGGATCGGGGATCATGTTCGCGCTCTATGCGGTGCTGGTGAGGTTCTGGTCCGTTGACGCGAGAACGGCGGCGATCGCCGCTGTTCTCTTCTCCTGCTTGCCGCTGCCCCTGTTGTACATCGTGGCGCCGAGTGGTTTCGCAGCTGCCTCCATAGCCGAGATTGCGACGCAATTCGTGATCCAGGGCTTCCTTGCCGGTGCGGTTGCGATCGTGCTCTATACTTATACGGTTCATCAACTTGGCCCGCGAGAGGCCTCGCTGTTCATGCCGTGCATTCCAGTGACGACGTGTGTGGTCGGGATGGCAGTGCTCGAGGAAATGCTGACCCTTCCCCAGTTCGTTGCTATCGCTGCCATTACATTTGGAATGGTGTTCCCAATGCTACAAAAATCCTGAACTTCGCGGCAAGTTCACTGGCGTGGGCCATCGATAATCGACTTTGCCTGACATCACCTCCCTCCAGGCGACCAGTCGCGACTGAACGTTTTCGTTAGGCCTGTTGGATGCAACCGTCCCATCAGGTGTTAGATACCGTACTCGCGGAACATCGCGGCCTGCGGAAATGGATTGAACCTACGACACCGATCGGGAGGCTCCATTCGTCAGAGGTGCGATTGCCATGTCCCTCTCACCCACTGGTGACAGCGCTCCCTCGGCGGGCTCGATGAGGCGTGTCTGACCGAAGATCGGCTGCGCCTCGATCGTCCTTCCGCAACGGCAAGTCGCAGTTTTCTTACCCCTGTCAGCTGCGCCGCCATTCCTCGCGCACTAACAAAACTGCGACTTGCCGCCCTCCATTCCATTGCGGCCCTATGGGTGCGGACCAATCGTCCCCGGTCCTTGCGACAGCCATCGAGGCCGCAATGGTGCGGCCCGACACAGCGAAAAGGAACACGACAATGGCAACCATTGGCACCTTCACCTCCACCGAAAACGGCTTCAACGGCTCAATCCGCACCCTCGCACTCAACGTCAAGGCTCGCATTGCCAGGGTCGAGAACCCCTCCGACAAGGGGCCGCATTTCCGCATCTACGCCGGTAACGTCGAACTGGGCGCGGCCTGGCAGAAGACCTCCGATCAGGGCCGCGACTATCTTTCGGTGAAGCTCGACGACCCGAGCTTCTCAGCCCCGATCTACGCCACACTTGCAGAGGTCGAAGGCGAAGTTGACCTCAAGCTCATCTGGTCGCGGTTGAACCGGGACTGAGACTTAGATCATGGCCCCGCTACATCAGCGGGGCCTACCTCGTCGAATACGGCATCTGCAGCATTGCTGAAGCAGCACGGCAACATCGCCGTAGACTCTGGATCGTCTGCCCAGAACAGATTTCCGCGTTTAAAAAGGCCCCCATCCCCCTTTTCCGTTCTTCGAGCGCCCGCGGCGGAGGACCGCAACACTGGGCGATCGGCGGCGAGCGCGTCGGTCGCCTGCCTCACCTCGGATCGCGTCGTTCATCGGTCGCAGCCTCACGAACGCTATCGATGCCATGACCTGCCTTATAAAACTCCGACCGACGCAAGCCGCGGGCGAATTACGAGGTGCGGCTGCGACAGCAGGAATTTGCACCACCCGGTGCTTGTGGAATTGCCAGTATTTGCATTTGTGGAACGGTTGTCACCGCCCACCTTTTTTGCCGTGTGTGGTTGCCCTGCACTTGCGACGAAAACAAGACTCAATCATCGTCGGCTGCAGCATGCGATCTGGGGGGTTCCTGCATGGCTCCATCGGTTGTTTGAAACTACACGCAGGTAGGAGCATGACTGTGGCATCAGGTTCGCTGAAACTCTTGAGTTACGCCGTCCTTCTCACGTCCATCACCGCATCGGCGCATGCCCAGTCCAGCAGCGAGGAGCTAGCGAAGAAGCTCTCAAACCCAATTGCGTCGCTGATCAGCGTTCCATTCCAATTCAACTACGATCAGGGCTACGGACCGAACGACGGCGATCATACCGTGGTGAACATCCAGCCAGTAATTCCAATTTCGCTCAATGCAGACTGGAACCTGATTTCCCGTACGATCCTGCCTGTGACCTGGCAAGACGACATTGCCGGACCGTCGGGGAGCCAGTTCGGCCTCGGTGATACGCTGCAGAGCTTCTTCCTGTCGCCAGTCAAGCCAACCGATGGAATCATCTGGGGTGTTGGCCCGGTGTTTCTGATTCCCACAGCAACCGACGAGTTGCTTGGAAGCGGAAAGTGGGGCGCGGGGCCGACCGGAGTGGCTCTCAAGCAAGACGGGCCCTGGACTTTTGGGATATTGGCAAACCATGTTTGGTCGTTTGCCGGACAGAGCGACCGAACGGATGTCAGCTCGACCTTCCTGCAACCGTTCATCTCTTACACCACGCCGGAAGCCTGGACCTTCTCCTTGAACACGGAGAGTACCTATGACTGGGAAACCAATGACTGGTCGGTTCCAATTAACTTTCAGGTCTCCAAGGTGGTAAAGTTCGACGAACAGCCCGTGAGCTTTGGCGTGGGCGCGCGTTACTGGGCGGAATCACCGGAAAACGGGCCTGACGGCTGGGGAGTTCGTGCAATCGTTACGTTCTTGTTCCCAAAGTAGCAACTTTGCAACGCTCACTACTGTGCCGTCGAAACTCTGGCTTTTGGCGACACTTGAACCTCGCCCGCTCGCTAATTCGGATCGGGCGCCTTGCCCTTGGATAACCATGGACAAATTATCTGCTCCCAACCCAATTCTTGAAATAGCGCTTGGGACCGTCATGGTCATTTTGATCATGTTGGTACACGGCGTTGGCATTCGCACGATCAATCGGCGTTTCAGCAGGTCCTGGGTTCTCGTGAACAACACCACGCCGCATTGGCGTATCAATCTCTTGCTTGCGGTCGCGATCGGATCGCTGGCAATCCTTCATTTCGCTGAGACTCTCGTGTGGGCAGCGCCGATATCGATGATGGGGATAATCCCTTCAATGCGGGACAGCTACTACTTCGTCCTGGAGAGCTACACGACGCTTGGTGAAGGCACGGTAAAACTACCTGATAGTTGGCGTTTGATCGGGCCGATCATGGCGGTGTCGGGCTTGTTTACATTCGGATGGACGGGCAGCGTTCTGGTTAGCATCATGACCGAGTTCGGCAAGCTCGACAGAGGGCAGGCCAAGAAGGAATCGAAAGACTCCGAAGGATGAAATCGGCAAGGCTTGGGACGCACCAATATAGGTAAGATGACTTAGTTTTCGTTGGTCAGTTTTGACGGTGATTTCGGCGACATTTCGGACAACCTCGACGTCTCGCCGTCATGCGACGGCTGAGGCACGGTATGATCGCTAAAATATCGCCGGCGACGTGTTCTACATCGAACTGAGAGCTGATCCGCACACGCCCCGCTGCATCTTGGCCTACAGCGTCGGAGTGACGCACTTCTGGGGTTTCGCTCTGCTCGAAGATCAGGATGGCCGGCTTGATGAGTTCGGTGGCGTAAGAGTCCGGTCGATGTCGAGCGGGAGGACAGTGCCACGTGGGTGGACGCGGTGGGCGGCGGCCCCGACTTCGACGGGGATGGCGGCCCCGGACTCGGCTAAATTCAAACGACACTTTCTCGGCAGTGGCCGGATAAAGCGACGTGGGCGTCGACTACGCGGACGACATCAATCATCGGGGTGTCCACTTCTGAAGATTGACGTCAGCGCATTGGCGATTTCGGCGTATTGCCGTCGTCGTGCTCAAGCTGGGAGAGCCTGATGTCCTGCAGGAGGCGAAAGAGCGACGCCGCCAGAAAGCCGAGAGCCGCCATGAACAAAACGGCGGCTCCTGGTTCGTGGCGGTACCCAACAAAGGCGATGACGAATCCGAAGATCAGCAGAAACGTGACGCCGATTCCTGCCAACACGGCCAAGTGAAGCGCATTGTTGAGCACACGTTCTCGCCGCCGCAGTTCGGCCATTTCCTTCTTCAACCACGCTCGGGCATCGCTTTCGTCGAGCTCCCGAAGCGTTCTGATCCGCTCCGTTACGCCGGAAATCCGATTGGCCAGAATCGCCACCATCGCAGCGACCGCGTTGAGCATGAAAGCCGGCGCGACCGCATGACTAATCATGTTCGCAAGCTGGTTAGCGTCAACAGAGACCATGTTTCTCCCCCCGTCCTACCGGACCAATCCCAGATTGATAAATTGAACACGTGCACCGGACGAACAACGAATCGACCCGCCAAAATCGCTACTCAGTTCTGCCCCGTCTTAACCACGGCGTGGAACCCCGATGCATTTTGCTTGGATAAATCATTGGTTCAGCCCTAACACCGGCGGATATGTCCATGGCGAATTGTATCACGTTCAGTTCGGACCCTCGCAGGACTGGTCGGCCGGCGCCCGCTTCTATTTGGACTTGCCAGACGATCCCTTCCGCTGGAGGCGGGTTTCATGGGAGGACAGAAGGCGTGCTCATCGGACTTGACGCCTCGGCGGCTGATGGCTCGGGGCACAACATAACTGGCGTTGTGCTTCATACGCTCAGCTTCCAAGGTCGCCCGGCCCGTCATAACGCATGGCGCAACGTGGGCCGAGGGGCCCATCAGCTTGGAGCGGCCGTAAGCCCGCAATCGCGGTTAAGACACTACGGGATGACATTGACTGCACGTGCGGCCACGAGCACGAGTGTCAGAAGCGCGATGGCGCTTTCGAGCATCATCAGGAGCTTCGCGCGCGGCGTGAGCGGCAGCACGTCGGTAGGACTGAAAGCCGTAGCGGTATTAAACGCCAGAAAAAGATAGTCGACATAGAGCGGCCGCCAATTGGCTGATGCGAATTCGGGAGCCGATGACTGGGGAAAGAGCCAGTCAGGTCTCCTTGATATCCCACGCGCGATGCGAGAGGGACCACCAGAATCGACCTGCCAATAGAGAAGCGAGAACGCCAGAACGTTGGTGATCCAGATAGAAAACGATGAACTCAACAACGACACCGCTCGCGTCTCGGGCGGGTGTATCGTGATGATCCCTATCATATCGCCAAGTTCCGCCGCCGTATTGGCAGCGTAGAGACTGGAAAGGAGCATGATCGCAACGTGCTCGATCCGCAGCCAGACAGCCTTCTCGGTCGACACCGTCACCATGATCATTGGAGCAATAGTTGCTAACAGGACCCCGTATGACACCCATCGAGGCAGCGCGGAGACGTGATGCGGTAGAACCTCCAAAAAAGCGAAGACCGCAATGATTGCCAGAACCGGGGGCCAGCGGCGTTCGTCACGACCTTGTTGGATGACATTGCTCATCGCGTGGTCCCGATTGAGAACTTGAAGTTGCCAACGCCTTCCTGCTGCACCTGCCACAGGTGTATCTCATGTTACGCTATTCGCCTGTGATGCCCTACCTCATCGCCTGGCCCTGTCGGGTGTCCGTTCAATCCGATCGCCCTTCGTGTCGCTGAGGCGATCAATGAAGTTGCCAGCTACAGATCGCCCTTGAGGTTGCCGCTCATGAGTCTGCCCCCTTTTTGAACCGGACAAGGTCCGTTTGCTCAAGGCCCGCCACGCAGACATCAACAAGCGCTCACTCCCGTTTCATCTCGCCCCGCGGGCGATCTCCACACGCAATTGGTGGCATTTTCGTATTGCCAACGCGCCAGTCAATTGCCCTTAAGGGATCCTTTCCGTCCGCTTCGAAAAGGATCATTATCTCGTGCCTCTCTCGGAGCTGGGCCAAATTCTTCCATTACCTTTCTAAAGCCGCCGCTCGCGCTACCCACATCATGCCGCATGAACTGAGGTGCGCGACGGCGGAAGCAAGTCTTCAGACCGAGTCCGATGGGCGCGGGGCTCAGAGGACCGCCATTATCTGAACATCGACCGGCCTGGGCTCGGCGATGGCACACCGCTGGCTCGCTCCCAAGCCTCAGAAACAACCTTAACCTTTTGTTAATCCTAAATTCCTTGCCAGCAGGGCGATTTCACCCATAATAACGCTTAGGCAGTCCTTCCGGCTGAAAAACCGTTATTCGAGAGCTCCCATGCAATGAACGCTAATTCACCTCCCGCAGCCCGTGCTCAGCCAACGCAGTTCGAGGACCTCATCCTGGAGCAGGGCGATCTGATCTCGAAGAAGCTCCATCTCCTCAGCATGCAGCAGTTTCCCCCGAACGCCAAAAAGCTGCTGCGTCAGTTTTCGCTGAATGAAGTCGCACGGTTTCTGGGCGTGTCGCAGAGCACCCTGAAGAAGCTGCACCTTGAAGGTAAGGGTCCCCTCCCCCAGACATCGACGTCGGGAAGGCGTTCCTACAGCGCCGAACAGATGGTGGAGTTGCGCAGATATCTCGACCAGCATGGTCGCTCGGAAGCGCGCCATTACATGCCGAAACGCCGAGCCGGTGAAAAACTTCAGATCATCGCGGTCGTCAACTTCAAGGGCGGTTCGGGCAAAACGACGACCGCTGCCCATTTGGCTCAGTACCTGGCTCTGACCGGACACCGGGTACTGGCAGTCGACCTGGACCCGCAGGCCTCCTTGTCGTCGCTTCACGGTTTCCAGCCGGAACTCGACCAGACACCATCGCTTTACGACGCGATCCGTTACGATGAAGAGCGCCGGCCGATTTCTGAGGTGATCTTACCGACGAATTTCCCCGGTCTTGATATCATCCCTGCGAACCTCGAACTGCAGGAGTTCGAGTATGATACGCCGCTTGCGATGTCTAACAGAAGCTCGAACGAGGGTAAGACCTTCTTCACGCGTATCTCGCGCGCGTTGGCCGAAGTGGATGACCGATACGACGTCGTGGTGATCGACTGCCCTCCCCAGCTGGGTTATCTCACCATCACGGCATTGACTGCAGCCACGAGCGTCTTGATTACGATTCATCCTCAGATGCTCGATGTGATGTCTATGGGACAATTTCTCTTGATGCTCGGCGGCATCTTGAAGCCGATCCGCGATGCGGGCGCGGAGGTCAATCTGGAATGGTATCGTTATCTGATCACCAGGTACGAGCCGACCGACGGACCGCAAGGACAGATGGTTGGCTTCATGCAGACGCTGTTTCACCAGTTCGTCCTGAAGAACCAGATGCTGAAATCAACGGCGGTGTCGGATGCCGGCATCACCAAGCAGACACTTTATGAAGTCGACAAGAGCCAGATGACCCGCTCAACCTATGAGCGCGCCATGGATGCCTTGAATGCTGTCAATTCGGAAATCGCTGACCTGGTCCACGCCTCCTGGGGACGTAAGGTCGCCGGCTGACGATCGACTATGGGATGACCGCTCATGCGGTACAGACAAACGGAGTAACGAGATGGCGAGAAAGAACTTACTGGCAGGTCTGGTTGACGGGGCCGATACTCCGCAGACAGACATCGCGCCTGCCTATCCAATGCGGGGTGCATCGAAGAGCATGGTTCGTTCGCTTGATGAACTTTCCAGGCAGGCCGACAAGTTCCTTGAAGGCGAAACGATTGTTGAACTCGACCCGGATTCGATCGACGGATCCTTCGTGGTCGACCGCCTTGAGGATGACCGAGAGGAATTCGAAGCTCTCAAGCACGCGATTGCCGAACGAGGCCAGGATACGCCGATCCTTGTGCGCCCTCACCCGTCGGCGCCTGGTCGCTATCAGGTGGTGTTCGGACATCGCCGTGTCCGGGCCGCCCGCGAACTCGGCGCCAAGGTCAAGGCCGTTGTTCGAGCGCTGGATGATCGCACGCATGTCATTGCGCAGGGGCAGGAGAATTCCGCGCGCGCCAATCTCTCCTTCATCGAGCGGGCGAGCTTTGCCCATCGGCTGGAGGCGCTTGGGCATGATCGCTCGGTAATCTCTTCATCCCTTACCGCCGACAAGACGGCGATCTCGAAGATGATGACCGTGACCGAACGGATTTCGCCGGAGGTCATCAGGAGCATTGGCCCTGCCCCGTCGACCGGACGCGATCGTTGGCTTGAGCTCTCGCTGCTCGCTGGAAAGGCGGACAACGCGGGACAGATCGGCGAAGTTCTGGCACAGCCCTCGTTTGGCTCGCTCACCAGCGACGAGCGTTTCAATGCGCTCTTCAACGCGCTTGCGACCTCGAGGAAGCCTGTCAGGAAGGCGGTGCTCCAGGTCAAGGATCACTGGCAAGCCGAAGATAAGGCTGTGCAAGCTCAGTACTCGAACTCCGGAAAGGCATTCGCGCTTTCGATGAAATCGAAGAATGCCGGGCGGTTTGGCAAATACCTCGCAGACAATCTGGATCGGCTTTACGCCGAGTTCCTGTCCGCGAAGGATTGAATGGGAGCCCCAACGGGCTTTCGTTTCGATCACTTTCTTTGCTGGGAGGCTTGGACAGATTGACCGTTTGCAAAAGGGATCCTGAAGGCCGGGTGAGTCTTAAAGTTTGTCTGCCAGCAAGCAGAAAATTGGTGTGCAAACCCAATGGTGTATTCGGAGATTTGGTCAGCATGAAAGCCTGGACCGAAAAACGCTCGCGAGTGGGCCCGTAAGGCAAGAAGTTGTCGGCCGGCAATTTCGGGACAATCCGATGAAGAATCAATGAATTAACGCCGTGCGGACTACACCAGGCCGGCGGTAGCGTCTGCGGCCCGGACGCAAACGCGCTCAGCAGCACCGCCTGAATCGCGCAGATCGATCAGGCAGACTCGCTTTTGAGCGATGTTGCGTCTATTGAGACAGGCGGTTGTTGGAGGTAGCACCGCGGGCAGGGCTTTGGCGAACGGGGCATTTGATGCCGATTTCGGATCCATCTTTCGCAAGACCTGATGAACAGTCGGTCCCTACCGTTATCGCGCGCGAGTTTCCATCGCGCGACATTCGCCTATCATTCGATACGGCAAGTGCAGCCTGCGCCGGTCATTGATTGTCAGGCTGCTTCTATGTCTGTGCGCGAGAAATCGTCGCCATTGAAGAGCAATGGCTCGTTGCGCGACTTGGCCAGCGCATAGGAAAAACAGTCCCCAAAATTCAGGCTCGCCGGGTGCCGGCCCTTGCCAAAGTTGCGCCAGGCACGTCTTGCAATAGCAATCTGTTCCGCGTCGACAGCGACGACTTCGACACCCGCTTTGTAGAGCCATAGATCGAGCTCGGCAGCGCCCGCCTCGCCGAGGCGAGCCTCGATCACGATGGACAGTTCAAGAATTGTCGCAGCTGAAATGAAACGCCGCGGAGCGTCGACTACTTTTTGCTCGTAGGTTTCTGCGTCCGGTTCGTTGAACGCGATCGCAACAATTGCTGATGTGTCGATGACCATCAGTTGGGAAGGCCGTTTTCGTCATACCCCAAAATCTCACCGGCAGAGCGCTTATCCAGCACCGGGAGCTTCGCCCAGCGTTTACGGCTCGCCGCCAGTTCCTCGAGAAGCACTTCGCGATTTCCGGCATTTGCGAGGCGCCGCAGCCGCTCTTCCAGGGCGCGGCGCGTGGCCATGGTGATAGTTTCTCCGGTCTTCTCGGCCAGGGCCTTGGCAAGCCGTTCGGTCTCCAGATCTTTAATACTGAGCGCCATCGAAGGTTCCTAGGTTCCTGATTTTCTGTATTCTACCTGACCGCAGTGTTGATGCAAGAGAAGTATCCGGGCTGATGGATTGCGAAGAAACCGCTGAAGTCGCGCTCTCAGAAGATCGCGATGTATGGGCCGGACGGCGCGATTTCGAGTTGGCGCGAACTGATGACGGCCGCGATGGTCGTCCGATCAATGCTCGGTGTCAGTCCGAGCGCCAACCGACGCCATGGCCCCGGAAAATGCGGCCGCGACGATGGCCTGCATTCTTGAGAGGGCGGGCATATCAATTCTGCCGGCGCATGACTTTCCGTTGACGCCGGAACCGTCTACTAATGTGAGCGCACCAGTGTCCTTCGAGCCAATCAGTCCGACAGGACAATGATCAAAGGAGGATACTTTGGCAACCGGTACGGTAAAATGGTTCAACACAACAAAAGGCTTCGGTTTCATCCAGCCGGATGACGGAACTGCCGATGTGTTCGTCCACATTTCCGCGGTGGAGCGAGCTGGTCTACGCGGACTCAACGACGGCCAGAAGATTACCTATGAGCTGGTGAAAGACCATAAGTCCGGCAAGATATCGGCCGACAACTTCCAGACCTGAGCCCATTGCGATTCTGCAGCTTACTGCAGTCAGTGTTTGTTCTGCTCCAGCGGTGCCTCTGGCCGGACGTCCAGGACCACACGCCTCCGCCGGCATGACCAGCGCTTTCAGGTGATCAGCCGGGCGGCGCGCCCCTGTTTGCGTTCCACGTCATTGTAATAGCGAGCGGCCTGCGTGACGGATTTGTGCAGCGACTGCTGCATGGCTTCAGGGAGCGGGATGCCCCGATTGGCAGCCTCGGTCAGATAGCCTGACCGCAACCCATGCGCGGAAAATAGCGTCGGGTCGAGCCCGGCATGTTTGCAGCGGCCCTTCAGGATCAGGTTGACCGACTGCGGCGTCAGCGCCCGCTGGTCGATATTCCCCCATTGGTCAATGCGTCGGAACACCGGCCCCTCTTCGATATTGGCTTCCCCCAGCCAACGTTTCAGCGCAACCACTGGCCGGCCGATCAGCAGCACATGTTCGTCGCCATCACTCGTCGTCGTCTTCGTGCGGCCGAGCCGGATCGACAGGCAGGAGAGGGGAGGGGATTTCTCGTCGTTTGGATCTGTGCGAACCGGGTCCTCATCGTTGAGATCCTCAACGCGCATCGCTGCCACTTCTGATCGGCGGCGTCCGCCGGAGGCAAACGCCGCCAAAAGCAGTGCACAATCGCGTAAATCGACCAGGCGCTCGCCAGCGCACGCGAGCAGAAGCTTCGCCAGGATATCGCCTGTGACAGCCTTTTTGCTCTTGCGTTGCCGCGGCCGTGCACTGGCGCGAACGGCTAGCCGCAGGGCGGATTTCAGCGAAGGGCGGTCAAAGGAACCGATGAGGCCGCGCCAACGGGTGAGGATCGACCAGCTTGTTAGCCGGCGTCGAACGGTTTGCGGGGCGTGTGGCCCGTCGGCGCGCAAGAGGCGTTGAGAACGCAAGCCGCTTTCCACCTCTGCCGGCATGCCATGGCCTGGATCCTCGGCCCGCTTAGCCGGGTCCCAGAGGTGATGGGCGACGAATTTGAGAAGCAGACTCTCCGGCGCCGGCCAGGGGAGGGGAGTGCCAGTGGCGAGCTGGCACCAGGCCTCGAGATAGCCGAGGTCAGAAGCAAGCGCCCTCAGGGTATTGTTGCCCATGCCTTCGCTGGCGAGGTGTTTTAGCGTCGCAACATCGTTGTCGGTCAGAAGTGCAGCAAGCTGGTCGCGGCGGTCGAAGGGCAGGATGGCGTCCAGGGCGTCGAGTTGCTCGGCTCGAGCCAGAGCACTTGATTGGATCCCGTCAGTGCTCATTGCCGAACGGTCCCAGGACCGGCACTTTCTCTGCCCGCGCTGCAGCCGCCAGCTTTCGATCGAGGGTCGCCAACGGAAGGGACCGGGCGATCGCGAGCTCGAGATAGGCAGCATCATACGCACTGAGCCCTTGCGCCGTCGCAAGCTCGATCACCGATCCGTCCTGGCCGGCGCCGGCGTCCTCAAGTGGGAGGCGCCGCAATCTGGTCATCGCCGTCAATGCCTGACCCGCCGCAATGCGCTGGCGCCTTTCGGCGGTTACAAGGATGCTCCTGGCTTCGTGCCAGAAGAGACCTGGGACCGGACACTGGCCGGATATGCTGGCGATCAGTTCTTCAGCGATTTCGCTGTGCTCTTCCGGAAGCAGCCAGGCGGCTGCGGTTGAGGCATCGAGAACGAAGACGCTCAAAATCGCTGTCCTTCGCGCTTCCAGTCAAGGATCTCATCGTTGGTAACGGGTTTGGCACGCAAGCGAGCCGCCCGGACTTCTGCCATCAGGAAGCCGAGCTCATTGTCCTTGTGGATCCGGCTAAGCTTGGCGACCGGATCGTTGCCGCGGGAAATGATGACCTCTTCACCGGCTTCGACGCGCGCCAGGAGTTCGGAGAGATGCGCCTTGGCCTCGGCGACTTTGACGGTGACGCTCATGGAAACTCCGCTGAACAATGGCTCTCGTCGCGCAGATTTCGGACGAGCGCAAATTTGACGTTCTGAGCTAAAAATAGAGCGCACGTACGTGTTGGTCAACTGGTGGACCATCTCACTATCGATACTTGATACCTATCGATAGTGAACGGGTGCGAAAAGCCGCGTCTGGATGACGGAAAAATGAAGCCAATTGACTTCCGTTTGTGAAATTTGAGACGTTAATTCATATGGTTAATGATCATTTAAATAATCAATTGCCGCGTCACCGGGGCAGATTGTCTGGCGGTTGTGGCTCTTACTTCCTGACTTCAATTGAAGTCGCTTAGCGAAAAATACGACGTGAAACTTTGACCGAACGGCTTCAGGCCAAGCCGGGGGAGGGCGCTTTCAAAGCCCGGGCGCTTTGGGGAAATTGCGCCGGAAGCTGCGGCCGACGCTGTGGTTCGGGCTGCGCTGGCACGCCCGAGCTCCAGAACGAACGCTTATCGACAATCGCTGCTCGCAAGTGCCGAAGTTGCTGTTGATGTTCGATCTTGCAATGGCCTTGCAAAAAGGGACGCGCTGAAATCGTTAGCGGAAAATCGGACGGTGTTGAGCGCCTAAACTCAACGGACATATAACAATTTTCGGTTTGAAACGGTAAAGTCAAACCCACACCGGCATCGCGTTTCCCTGTTGGCGAAGGGTGGATTGAACGATCCCATTTTGCCGATGCCTGCGCCTCGCTGTGGATCGACGGCGAGCTCGTCCCCCCCTGCACGACGCCGGCCACGACATCCGCACCCCAACCCACGAACTGACCATTGCCCGCGACGTGCTGCGGAGCCGTCGGCGCCTTGCATCCCAGCCGCCCGGCTGGGCGCTCAGCCCCGACGGTCTCCGGCAGGCGGGACCGGCGGCATCCCTTCGTCCAGATCGCCGCCGTCGAGCTTGGGCTGAAGGAAACGACCGGCTGGCGCTGGCGCGCCAGATGATAGAGCGAAGGCTCACCGGCCGGCGGGCGTCGTCAAAGCTGCCGGAACTGATTGAGCTGGTCATGGCCAGGGTTTCGGCCGGCATGGTCGTGAAGACGCTCGAGGTCACGCCGCAGGCGGCGCCTGATCGTCGGCGACCTCGGTCTTCGCGAGATGACGGGGAGGGGGAGGTTTTTGGGCGTGGGGATTATTTGAAGGCGCCACACCTTGCGACGCTGAACCCACTAGCTTGTCGATTCGCCTCCAAATAGCGCCTGTCCCTGGCGAAAGTTCATCACGATCTCGACGCAGAGCAACACAGCGATCTGCATAAAAATACGCACGCACCGATCAAGATAGGTCACATAGGTCATGGACTGTTCTTCCCCGGTGCCCCCCTTACCCGCACGGTATAGAATGCTGTGACGATCCTCGGAAAGCTTGATCCCTCGATGGTGTGAAGCATTTCTGATCTGGTTGTCGATTTCGACGCAGAGTTCCGTGAAGGCCGCGTTGCCGGCGAAGGGATTGAACTTGCTCGCGTTGTCGAGTTCCCGATATTTCTTCAAGGTCAGCCGTTCTCCCTGGTCGTATTCGCGCCCGGCGTCCAGGTTGTTGAGCATCGTGAAAAGCTCCACCAGACCGGCGAAAGTCTCAAAGGCATCTCCATAGAAGGTCTTCACATTCTCGAAATTCGTCGAGCCGGCTGTTGCATCTTCTGGCGGTGCGGCACCCAGTCGGACGCGATACAGCACCTGAGAAAATTCAGAATAGTTCCGGAAGAAGTCGGTCAGGATCGCGAAATATGCGTCTCGTCTGGCGGTTCTAAGATCGGCAAGATAGTGCTTCATCAAGTCGTCCGCGTCCTTCGCTTCAACGATGCGTTCGACCTCCTTGCTGATTTTTTCAAAGAGCTTGGCATCGTCCGGGCCGACGAGCCTCCGTAGAAACCGAATGAACCAATCGTCTAGACTGTCGAGCCTCTCGACTCCGTAAAATAGCTCACCACTCTTGTCGATTTCGCGCCTTGAAAGCTTCGACTTGCCCCGTATTTCAAGTCCGATCGCTTTTCTCAGATGCGTCCACTCTGTCGGAAACGTCGGTCCTTGTTCGCGGGAGGCGCGCGCCATCTGATCGAGCGTTATACCGCGTGCTTCCATCGCCTTGACCATCGTCCTCATTTGCTCAAGTCGGGGAAACGAAAGCGGCGAATTTGCCTGATCTTTTGGAATTACAAAGTTGGGGTCCAGATTGACAGTAAGGGCCCCGGCTTCTTCATCGCAAAATTCAGCGTTTTCGGAACACGAAAAAGCCCCTTCGCCGCTTCCGGTGCCAAGGGTAAGCACGACCTCAAGTTCCTCTCCGCAGTTCCTACACGCGAAATGATGCGGCTGTCGCTTTGCATCGCCAATTGCTATGCGCAGCGCGTGAACCTGATCGCATGTCAGGCATCGGAGATATTTTCGGATGATCACAGCTATTTTCTCACTTGCGCGCGGAGAGCCCAGATGTCGTGGGTTGTGTCATAACGGTAGCTGCGACCGATGCAACCCAAAGTACATCTTTGCGCACGTGTAATTCACCTTTTTAATCCGTGGCATTTAGCGGCTTGCTAACAGCATGCCGGAAAAATGGTCGAATGGCGCAGACTAGTGGTCATTGCGGAACACCCAGTTTTCTGTTCCGCCTACGACGAGACTAACAAATCGGTACAGGATGAGCGATTGGCTCAAATTGGGAGAGCTGAGGCGCCGCTTCCGGCTGTTCGACAATCGCGTTTAGAGACTGGGGACGGTTAGGGCCCGTGCGAAGGTTGAATAACGCCGAGAAACAGCGGCAACTTGCTGTTCTTGAAATCCCAGTTCGCAAGCGGGGCAAACCAGTCCGGCGCCGGTTCCCCATCGAGCTGGATGACCTGGTCGCCGTCGATCGTCTGTTCGGCATAAAAGCTGCTGAAAATCCGGCTAGCGAAGCCGATCCCTTCCCAGCCTTGATGCGTCGGCTCGACCGGGTTTGCAACGAATTCGACGCCAACGATCTTGTCACCTTCCGTTAGCGCAATAGGTTCCTCCACTTTCCATTCTCCATGAAACAGGAAGACTTGGGCGAGCTTGCGATCCTTCGGATCAGTCAGCTCGACGTCGCGGCTGTAGATCCTTGCCGATGCGATCATGAAGTTAGGAAGGCCCTCGTCGCTGACGGACCGCGGTACGTCCGTCGCTGCGCTGAGCACGAGGCGTAATGGCGGCTTGGTCATGATTAGCTTTTCGCCGAGCCGCTCGAATTCGCTGGCGAGCATCGCCTCCTGCATAGAGACGCGCAGCCCTCCGCTGCGGGTCCGAAAGCGCTCCGGCGAGATCACCGACCAGAACCTCCACGCCGACCAGTAGATCGCGAGCTTTAAAGGCGTTCCAACGGCATCTGCATAGGCCTGCACCGACTCGAGGTACTTCCGCGACATCCGCAACTCCTGCCTGGAGGGGTCCGTCCTGCGTACGTTCTTGACCTCCACAAGCCATTGCCCGCCGTCATCCAGGACGATGCGGAAGTCCGGCGCGCGCAAGGTCTCAGCGGCGTGGACGCGACCGACGTCCTCGGTCTTCAAAAGCTTGAAGTGCCCGAGGCTCAGTACCGTCGCTTCGAATAGACGTTCGACCCTAGACCCGTGGATCAGTGCCGGATCGGCCAGCGCTTCCCGCAAACGCGGTGCGGCGGCTGCCATGAAGCTATCGACCAGCGTGGGATCGTTGAGCGCAATGCCGTTCTTGCGTGCAAAGACCGCCACCGACGCGAGTAAGTCGAAGGCCTTCTGCCTCTTAGGCGAATCCGGTTGCTCCTCTTCGCTCAAGGTCTACCTCTGGCAAACGGATCGACGTCGGGCGGGTTCATGTAGGCCCGGAAGCCCGCGAGTGCGTCGTCGCTCGGAATCTCGGCTTCAGGGATGAACCTGATCGTCTCGGCGATATCGCGGCGCGTGATGGTGTCGATGATCGTGCCGCCGTTGCTCATCTCGTATTCCATCGAGCCGCAGTAGCGGTTCTGCCGCGCCAGTCCGGGAGCGAAGGCGATCGGCGGCTTCTTGCTGCCCTTTTTGCTCACCTCATGCTTGGCGAGCGCTACCCTGATGAATTCCAGCATGGTGAAGCCCATTTCCGTGCGCCGCAGGTCGGTGCGCATCTGTGCGACCAGCTCCGGACGTTGTTGTGCGGTGCGCAGTTGCTCGGCCCTGAGTTCACGGTCATAATGCTGGTAGCCGAGATCACGCTCGAGATGAGCTGCCTTAAGATCCAGCCCGCCGCTATCAGCAAGCTTGATCACCTCTTCACAGCGCTGACGCCAGGTCCGTTGGAGCTCATAGGCCGCATAAATCCACATATGCGACAGCGCCCCCAACAAGGCCATGCTGTCGCGAGGCGGATCGTCATCGGCCCGATTGCGCATGACTTCGTCTTCCAGCGCGTTCAAAAGATTGTCGACCATCCCGAGCTGGTGGGCTTGCATCACCAGGAAGGTATTCTCAGAAAACCCGGCAAGGGTCATCAGCGCGTCGACAAGTTCGCCCGGGCCGATTTCGGCGACCGGGCGATAGCGCGGCCGATCATTATATTCTTCATGCATGTAGTCGTCGTCGCCCAATGGTTCGTCTCCGCTCAATCAACTTGACCAGTACGGTGGATCCGTTACTGCCCATAGGTAAAGGGTCCGCCCGGCCCCAGAACCTCGTCGTCGCCCGGATATACCGGACGAGATCATTCTTTCTGATCCTGAGTGTCTCGCTCGGGCGCGGAGGCCCCGGTAGAAGGTCACGATATTCTGCGATCGTGTGGTCCCAGAGTGCGGGCGCCATGGTACGAAGGCGCTCGCATGACGGTCCCTCGCCATGACGCACGACCTTGGCCACCATGAACATTTCGTCGAGCTCGGCGCCAAGATCGTCAGGCGCCAAGTTGACGCCCGCGTGCTGGGCGCAGGCCTGCAGATGCTCTTGGAAGCCGCGCAACTTCGCCAAATCCTTCCTCCCCGTCGACGTTGCCCAAATACTGAGCTGCCGTTCGAAGATGGCGGCCAACGTTAGCACAAAGGACTTGGCTGCCTCGTTTGCTGTGTAATTGTTGACCTGGGCGGCAGCGCGATCCAGAAACTCATTCATCGACCCGGCGTCGTCTTCTTCGAGGAGGGATGGGGCACCAGTGCGTCCATCGTTGGTAGGATGACGCGCACAAATAGCCGTTCGAGGTTTGCTTGAAAAATGCGAGGTAGGTGGTCAACGACAAGGGTCACAGATCACGCGCCTTCATTGGCTCAGTCCTTCGTTGATCGCATCGACAAAGTCCTTGAGCGAGGGCGCCTTTAACTGGCCCTTTTTATCAGTCAGCCGAACGCGAAGGGCCTGGGTAATTTCGAATTGCACACCCATTCCTAGTTTTCCGCGGTTAAAGATGTTTGATCGATCGATCCCTTGCAATGAAGGGTTTTTGTGAGTCCCAACCGAGAAGCCTCGGTTTGAAAGCGCTTTTGCGATGCTTGCAGCCAGTTTGCTGTGCCTTCCCCCGAGATAGATCACCTCGCCATCTCCTTCGCAACCATGCATTGCTAGGGCAACATCACTGCTTTCGACGACCGCTATCGCCTGCGGCTGATTGAAGTTCGCAGATGTCACATGGAGGTCGCGATTGGCCTTCGGTTTTCGGCCCTCAAACAGGTAGTAGCTGAGACGATTGCCAGCAACTGCTCGGGCCAAATCAGACGTTCCCAGCTCAATCTTTCCACCATGGGGAGCAAGCACGCAGATACTGGAATTCCGTTTTTCTGCCTCGATACGGAAAGCACTTGCATCTTCAGACGCGGCCAGTTCGTCAAAACTCTTGTAGCGATCCGAATTCATCTATTCTCCCTTCATGCGTGCGGTGAAAATCAATCTACGCGCGAATGTTGACATGTCATATAAAAAAATTCAAGTTACCTGACATTAGGAGATTCCAATGAGCGACGGCCCGCATAAAAGCTTGCCTCTACGCCACGGATACCAACGTGTCGCAGCATGGGCGTACAGACCAGCGTTTGGCATTCAACAAGTCAGCGAGGCGGCTGAAGCCGCACTCATGCGTGATGTCAGAATTGAGGTTGTTCCGGCTTTGAAGCAGCTTGTCACGATAGCTGACGGTTGGGATCTTCTCACGCTGGCTTCTTCCGCGAATGAACAACTCGACCGCCTCCGCGTCAATCCATCGGTACAGCCTTTGGCAGCAAGCGCCATCGAGGCAACGCAAATGGCTATCTCGGAAGGATATGTTGGACTGGCTGCGGTAGAGAAGGGCCTGGCCGCATCGCTTGGCGAACGCTTGGCCGCCGGCGCTCGCGCGATGGAAGAGCATTACCTTGTGAAAGCGGGTCCAGGCGCCTGCCAGCAAATGCGCCGACGAATGGGAGAAACCATCGGGGAGATGACTGCCGGCGGAACGTTCAACCGCATGGCGAGGTCAATACTTGGCGATCGCACCGTCAACATAACCAGATCGCCAACGGTGCACGACGGCGTCGATCAGGGGCCTCCACTATGAGCGAAGCCCCCTTGGAAATACCTATGATCCGAGTTGCGGTTGTGGAACCCGGGGCTAAAGGGGCAGAAGGCTGGCGCACGGCCGAAATCGGAAAGGCTATCGTCTTCAAGACGGAAGACTTGAACGACTACAGGACGAAAAACTGGGACAGCCGCATTTATGATGCGATGGTCCTCATCGCCGCGGTCGAGTATTGCGACAAGGCCATGAAGCGCCCAGGCTTCGGCTGGGCGCGCCGCATTGAGTTGCAGCTGCCCGTGCACGACGTCGCGCTCTGGCAAAACCCACGCGTGATGGACTGCATTGCCGCCGCATTGAAGTTTTTGACCGGAGATGAGTGGATACTGACCTTCACCGGTGCCAAGGTCAGCGCCGACAACGATTTCGGACAACAAAGCTTGTTCGAATGGGGCGATCCCGGTCGAACGATTACGCCCTTCAGCGATGGCTTAGACTCGCGTGCTGTCTCGGCAATCCTCGCCGCGCAGGGACGCATCGATAGGTTGATCAGGGTTCGCGTCGGCTCGAAAGCCGACGATCGGCCCGTTCGCGATCGCAGGAAGGTACCGTTTCTGAATATTCCATTCTCCGTCAACATGAAGCCGATTGGGATCAAAGAGTCGTCGGTCCGAAGCCGGGGATTTAAGTTCACCCTACTAAGCGCGCTGGCCGCTTATCTCGTCGGAACCCATGACGTGGCTATGCCGGAAAGCGGACAAGGTGCATTAGGACCGACTCTTGTTCCGACCAGCCACGGCTATGAAGACTATCGCAATCACCCTCGCTTCCTACGCAAGATGCAGGACGTGTTTGAAGCTCTATTCGATTATTCGATCCATTTTCGATTGCCGCAACTCTGGAAAACGAAGGGACAGACCCTGGCAGAGTTTGCTGCGATCGAATCCAGTCCTGAAGAGTGGAACAAGACTCGCTCTTGCTGGCAGCAGAGCAGAAATTCGTCGTTCGATAAAACGCGCAGGCATTGCGGAATCTGTGCAGCATGTATGCTCCGCAGGCTCAGTTTCCATTCTGCCGGGATTAGCGAGCCGATAGAGAACTACATTTGGGAAGATCTGCGGTCGGAAAAATTCGAGGGTGGAGTCGTCCCGGGCTTCACGAAAGTCACCCGGGCAATGCAGCGATATGGTATCGCCGGAGCGCTGCATCTTGATCATCTCGCCGAAATGCGCTCTTCCCCCCTCTACCGCGCACGCTTGAAGCGACACGCCTGGCAACTGGCGGAGGAGCTGCAAATGACGACAATTGAAGCCGAGGAGAGACTTTTCGGCCTACTCGAACAGCATGACAGAGAATGGAAGGCGTTTATGAAGGATCTCGGGCCGAAATCATTTGTTGCCCAATGGTTGGCGTGACGTCATGAGCGAGAGTCACGAGCAGCTCAGTCCGGAGCAGATCGGCGAACGCTTGCGCATCGCCCGCGAAAACGCAGCGAAGACGCAGGCGGATGCGGCAGCGGTGATCGGTGCGGCACGTACCACCCTCGTTGCAATCGAGAAGGGCGCACGCAGGGTCAAGATTGGCGAACTCCAGCAACTCGCCCACTTCTACGGCACGAGCGTGAACGCGCTGCTGCGCAAAGAAGCCGTTCATGTTGAGCTCACGCCTAAGTTCCGCAAGCTGGCCGATCATGACGAACCGGTCGTCAATACGGCAGCGGAACTGATGGCCCAGCTTGTCCGTGCGGATGTCGAGCTGGAAACGCTTCTTGGTATCGCCCACGTCCGAAACCTTCCGCCCGAGCGCGCAATCCTGGCGGGGGATGTTCGCCAGCAGGCGGAGCAACATGCGCTGGAGCTGCGTCACTGGCTGGGGCTCGGACTGGCGCCTATATCTGATATCGGCGCCGTTCTGGAAATGCAGATGGGTGTTCGCCTCTATGTCCGCCGCTTACCCGGAAAAATTTCCGGGCTCTTCGCATTCGAAGAGTCGATTGGCGCTTGCATCCTCCTGAACGCGAGCCATCCCCTCGATCGTCGAACGCAGACTGCAGCCCACGAGGTTGGCCATCTGGTGGCGACGCGAATGCAGGCTGAAGTCAGCGAAATTGACGAACTGGAAAGCTCCCGAGAGGAAAAATATGCCAATGCCTTTGCGCGGGGGTTCCTTACTCCAGCTCAGGCCGTCCGGCAGAAATTCGAAGAGGTGACTGCCGGCGCTTCCAGCCTCACTCGCCGCCACGTAATCGTTCTTGCGCATTTCTTTCACGTTTCGCGAGAGGCAATGGTGCGAAGGCTCGAAGAGCTGCAGCTGACCAAACGTGGAACCTGGGACTGGTTTCAAGCAAATGGAAGCATCACGGATGATCATGTCAGGCAGGTCTTGGGGGAGGTGGCCCAAAATGATCGAATGAAGGATGACGCGGCGCTACCAGTTCCTATCAAGACCGGCCTCATGGCCTACCAAGCAGCCAAACGAGGACTTCTTAGCGAAGGCCAGATTTCAAGAATGTTACGCCTGGACCGTGTCAAAGTGCGCGACATTCTCATGGATATAGATGCCGAAGAAAGTGGGCCCAATGCGGCAACCTCTATTCTCCGGTGAAATCTCGGCTCCCCTCGTTGTGGATTCGAGCGTGATCATCAACTTAAACGCAACGGGCCGGGCGTCGGATATCGTCCGAGCATTCGGAGTGACGCTCTGCGCGAGCACGGTTGTGCGAGATGAGCTTCTGATTGACCGTTTCAATGGGCGCGACGACGCAGGGCTGGCGCGCGCACTGGTTGACGATAGACTTCTCGAATTCGTTCCGTTCGATGATGACGGAGAGCTCATCTTCGCCAGTCTTGTCACCGGGACCGCTGAACAGACGCTGGACGACGGTGAGGCTGCGACCCTTGCGCTCGGAGTGATGCACGGTCGAACGGTCGTCATTGATGAACGCAAGGCGCTCAGGATTGCCGCGGATCGATTTGCTGCACTGCAAGTGATCGCGACCGCTGATATCCTATGTTCGGATCTGGTTATGTCCGCCTTGGGGCGTGAGCAAGTTGCTGACCTTGTTTTCAACGGACTTACCGGAGCCAGGATGGGTATTCCCGAGCGCCATCATAGTTTCATTGCCCAGCTACTCGGGCCACGAATTGCCGCCTGCCGAAGTCTTCCGGCCTCGTTGCGACAGGTTGCCGACAGCGTGTGAGCGGCACACGTCAGTAGTCGGGCCTGGTCTGCAAGAGCGCTCCGCTAGCCCTGTTCGTTCATGTGCTCAACGACAAAGCGTCGGCCTGCGATAGCCGCTAGCTCGCCGATGGAGCACGTCGCTTACCTTCGAAGTCGTTGCGTCGAACAAAGCGCATCAGGATGCGCCCTACCGATACCAGCTGGGAGATCATAGAAGTCCCGGGTTTTCGTGGTAACAAATGCAACCGCGCCCGATGCCGCTGCGGCCACCGCAACATGCCGGTCTTTGCTGTAGTTGCGTCATCGCTGGTTCAAGTTCGTCCTACCCTTCGACCATCGCCTCGGGGAATGCTTCATCCATAACCTCACGCAAAGTGTCGGCTGCGTCTGCCGGCTTGCGTCCAGTCCTATTGCGCCCGTGGCTACATCACATCGCAATCCTTCCTCAGGAATATCGGAACAGTCGTCTAGTACAGTTCTCCCCTTGGAGAGGACTGCCGCTGCGCGCCTCGCGAAAATGCTCGTCTCTCGCTCGACCAAGCAGCCAGAGTCCGTACAAATCGTCCTGGTCAGTGGCGAGTCAGTGGAATTGCCAAGTGTTCTTTCCGACGTGATGCTCCGCGTAGCCCAGTTGGTGGCCGAGGGACGACATGTCACGGTGCTTGCCGATGAAAAGCTCTTGTCTACCCAAGATGCAGCAGAGATTTTGGTTGTATCTCGGCAATATCTCGTTCGCTTGATCGATCGGGGTGAGATTGGTGCAGAGAAGGTCGGAACGCATCGCCTGCTCCGTGCCAACGATGTTGAAGCGTTCAAGACCGCGCGTGATGCTAAACGCCTAGCGGCGCTCGATCGATTGACCACGATCAGCGAAGAGCTTGGTGGTTACGACCTGGGTGCCAAGCCTTAAGCCCTCTGCCTAGAGAGCAAGATCTAGCTACGGATTCTGATCTGCTCCCTCCAAGCTTCCAAGGCTGACACCGAGCAGACGGATACCCTTTCTTGTCGGAATACGGATTGGAGCAAAGGCTCCAGTACCATCCAGACAGAAGCCTCGGTGCGATTGGCCACCGGTGAGGTTCGGCTGCGGGTAATCGTCTGAAAGTCGGAATACTTGACTTTCAGCGTTACGGTCTTTCCCCCGGTGTCGTTGTTGCTGCAGAACCGGCACACCTTGGATACGAGTGGAAGCAATTGGTCGCGTGCAGTCTCGAGCTCAAAAACGTCTTCATGAGACGTGTCCTCGGCGCCGATCGATTTTCTCTCTCGATCAGGCTGCACTTCCCGGGTATCGAGCCCGCGCGCGATGCCATAGAAGTACGCGCCTGCCTTGCCGAAGTGCTGTGTCAGGAACTCGGCTGGTCGCTCTTTCAGATCCGCGCCGGTCTCTATCCCCAGCCTATGCATCTTCTCTGCCGTAGCAGGGCCAACACCATGGAATTTCTTGACGGGGAGCCGCTCAATGAATGAAGGCCCGTTTTTGGGCGCGATGACGGCCTGCCCATTTGGTTTGTTGAGGTCACTCGCGGTTTTTGCGAGAAACTTGTTGTACGATATGCCCGCTGAAGCCGTCAGGCCGGTCACGGCCAGAATTCTCGCTCGAATCTCGGAAGCTATCTCGGTCGCAATCCCCATTCCCTTGAAGTTCTCGGTAACATCCAGGTAAGCCTCATCGAGCGACAGCGGTTCAACAAGCGGCGTGTAGTCAAAGAAAATCTCTCTGATTTGCTGTGACACGGCGCGATAGACTTCGAAACGCGGTTTTACGAGTATCAGGTCTGGGCACTTGCGAACTGCGGTGACCGAAGGCATTGCCGAGTAGACACCGAACTTGCGCGCTTCATAACTCGCGGTTGTTAGAACACCGCGCGCCCCCGAGCCTCCTACAGCGATCGGAAGGCCGCGCAACGCCGGATTGTCACGTTGCTCCACTGACGCATAAAAAGCGTCCATGTCTATATGAATTATCTTTCGTGACATCTGGAAAAGCCTGAAGAGGTGTAATCCCGCAGACGATAGCATGAAAAGAACAAAAGAAGAACATATATATCGACACGTCGAGTTGGCACGACGTGGGCAAGGACGATGCCGAAGACAATTTCTCTAAGATCACCGACTATTAAGGCGAGGAGGTGGGCTTCCATAAAGGCGCGGAATTTGCACTGCGTTTGTGTGCCGACACCTTTTGGTGTGCTATGCCCCTTGAACACACCCAAAGAATTTGTCGCTTGGATTTTTGCAGTATGCTTTGCGATCTCGCTCATTCCTTTCCGCCAAAAGTTGCAGAATTGCTCGAAAGGGATCGCGGCCTTAAGCGAAACTTCCGCGAAGAGAGCGTGACCGATTTTCTAATGGCAAGCCTGATCGGTCTGGAGCCGCTTGGCATACGTGTCGATTTTCCCGACGAGCCGACTAGCGGTGGTGATATGGATTGGATCTTCGCCGCTCCACAGGACATTCGGGGCGGACGGTATCTGCGGATCATCTTGCAGGCGAAGCGCGCCCAGTTCGCCAAGTCGAAGGGTGGATACTGGTACTATCACCATCTTGACCATGATAAGGGAAAGCAAGCCAAGACCTTGATGGCTTTCGCCGGCAGCTCGCCAGACGGCATGTCCACGCTTCCGCTCTACATTTTCTATCATCCGAGTTCAGCTCTATCGGCGAAGTCTGCCACCAAGCCTGCTGTGGAGGGCATCAACCTGGTGTTTGCCCATCAGGTCGCACCGGTGGTTGCCGGTGGCTGCAAACGGGAACGAAAGAGGGTTGAAACCTGGCGCGCATCATTCATGCCGCTCTCCGACATTCTATGTTGGCCGTTCGTGTCTCTTCCGAAGTCAGGCCCGTCGCCGCGGGGAACAATTGGCTTTCAGATCAGCGGCGGACCACGGGGCGTTTTTCCCTTTGCACCTGCATTTCATCCAGATGTTGTCGCCGCACGTCTTGAGCGGCGCTTTGAAAACCTCAGGGATAAGGGTCCGATCATCGACATCCCTACGCGTTCCATTACCGCGACCGATAACATACCGGAGGATATACGAAGGGCTATCGACGGCAACGTAACACGTGCAGACCGCAAGGAGCTTTCCCGACCGCGGGTGATTTTCTCGACGATGATGACTGGCGAACATCCGTCGATCATTCGCGCGGCTGGCCGAGGCGGCAACTAGATTCTGGATCGCGGGTGAACCCGTTTCATAAACGGGCCGCTGGATGGCGATCCTATATGTGACAAAGGAGATATATCATAAATTCTCAGGTAGTTAGGACGCTAAATTGCGGGTCCTTTGCGGATCCGCCGGTTCAAATCCATTCAAGGCGTAGGACATCCGGACCGGGCGGCATGTTGCCGGCTTCCCGTTGTAGGAGCGGATACTGGCCAGTATGATCCGAGCGTCTCAAATGGGCCGGTTGCGGATAGTCCGCTTTGGCTACCTACTTTTAAGAAGCGGCCGTTCAGCGACCGACCACAACCGGCCGTCGAACGATGCGCAACAAGCATGGTCTCATTCAAGGCCAGCCTCCGCGATGAAGGGGGTCGGAGTGTTCTTCCAGTGAGACTGGTCGGACGCCACAACGAGGATGCGCCTGGCGCGGGTTAGGCCGACGTAGAATAGCCGCCGAGACTCGTCATACGCCTCCTGCGTCGATGTCGAGAAATGCGGGATACTGCCATTGTTCATGCAGATCAGGGCGACGCCATCGAATTCGCGGCCCTTGGAATTGTGTAGCGTGATCAGCTTGAGCGCCTGCTCGGGATTGGCGAACAGGCCCATATCCGAGATCAGCAGATTCGCGAGATCGACCTTGCTGGCCTGCATGTCGGACAGCATTTCCTCGGCGGAATCGATCAGCGGCTGTTTGGCGCCGCCCGGCAACCATTCCTCGCAATCGAGATAGTCACCAGCTTCGCGGGCGATGGCGCGCAGCCAAGCGACGCCGCCGGGATGCTGGTCGGCAAGTTCGCGAGCGAGATAGATAAGGCCGAGCGCCACACGACGCCCCTGATAGCTGAACATGTCATAGCGCGAGTTCCCGGTGAGGTCGCCGATGAGCCGAAACAGTGCCCGCTCGACACCCGGGATTCCGAGGTAATTGCCGGCCTCGGCGCAGGCTCCGAGTTGCTCGGCAAGTCCGGCAAGCAGACGCCGACGTCTATACGGGCGTGCACCCGGACCGAAGATCGGCACGTCCAATTCGCGGAGGGCGCGGGCGACGGGGATGAGATGCGTCCACCATGGCGCAAGGATAGCGGCCTTGCCGAGCGGGATGCCGGCATCCTGCAGGGCGGGCAGGAAATGGTCGGTGATGGCGTCGATCGGCCGGCCGACATGGACGTAGTTCACTTGCGCCGCGAGCTGGGCTGCATCGCCCGCCGACTGCATCGCCGGCACGGTCGGGATCAGTGTTGATGCAGTGCTAACTATCGCCGGCCCGCACCGGAAGTTGCCAGTCAAGGCCGTGTCGCGGTGCGCGCCGATCTGATCGCCGAACTGCTCGGCGAGTTCGGGGCGAGCGCCGGCGAAGCGCATGATCGACTGATTCTGGTCACCGACGAGAAAGAAGCGGGTGTGGAGGAAATGCTGGAGTGCGCCGAAGATGGCGATCTGGATGTCTGTGGTGTCCTGGAATTCGTCGATCAGCAGCCAGGCAAAGCGGCTCGCGATGCCGCGTCCGACGAACGGATGCTGTTCGACAATCTTCCATGAATAATAGAGGATCATCGCGAAATCGAGGTATCCGTGGGCGCGGACCCGCTCCCAATAGAGCGCGGCGGATTCATAGGTGACGATGCCGGACTCGATACCCTGGCCGCAGGGTTCGCCGTTCACGTCGATGCGAAGCGATTCATAGTCCTCGAACACCTGCCCGGCGGGCATGCGACCGAAGGCGTCCTCGACCGCCGTCACGATCTGCTCGAACAGGCTGTTCTCGCGGGAGAGCACCTGAAACGACGCCGGCACCTCGGGAATCAGCCAGCTATAGGGACGCAGAATGAATTGCAGGCAGAAAGCGTGGATCGTTGAGATTTCACAGCGGTCCGCGATCGCGTTGTTGCCGTAGGTGCGCAACCTGGCCTCGATCTCATCGACCGCGGCATTGGTATAGGTGATGCAACCGATGAACTGGGGCGTGCCGACGACCTGATCGGCCAGCGTCAGCAGCTTGGCGAGGATGACCCGCGTCTTGCCGCTGCCTGGGCAAGCAGTCAGCAACAGATTGCCGTCATGTTCGACAGCCTCGCGCTGTTCGGGTGTCAGCCGGATCATTCGGTGAGCCACTCATAGGCCTCCTCGATATAGGGCGGCAGATCGGTCGCGAGGTTAGCGTAGCGCGCTGCTATCTGCGCGAAACGCGCTTTGCCAAAGCGCTTGGCCGTATTGAGCGTGATACGGCCAAGCTCGACGCGTAGCGCCGTCTCTTCGGCGAGGCCCAGTCCCCCAAGCGCAAGCGTTGTGAGCCCATTCTCCATCTGCGCAAGGATCTGCGGCGCGTCGAGAGCACGAACGGTCTCAATCAGCATCGGCAGGCGCCCGACCGATACCAACTCGCGTTCGAAAGTAGTGGCGCCCGCGAATGTGGACACAAAGTCGCTTTCCAGTGCCACCAGATCGGGGGCGTCGGTTTCCGGATCGAAGTCCTCGGCGTCGGACGGCTTCATGTCAGCATCGGCCACGATGGCGCATTTCTTCTCGAGCGAGCCGGTGCGGAACAGCTTGGCATAGACGTCAAAATGGACGCCGTGGATCGCAATAACCGAGATACCGAGCCGCTCGAGCTTCACGCCGTACACCTGCTCGATCAGCGCCGGGATCAGGAACATTTCGGCTGGCCCTTCGACCAGCATGACCTTGCGGGCGTAAAGCAATGCGCTCTTGGTTGCGTCTAGATAGCGTTCGAGATCGGCAATCTCTGGCGCGGTCAGCGCCGCATTGAGCGCGAGATTGCCGGCAGCAATGGTCGCGTCCTCGCGCTTGGTGAGCGATACAATGCTGCTCAGCGGAACCTGCGAGGTCACCTGGGTGCTGTGGCTGGTCAGGATGGTCTGCACGCCGATCGCGCGCAGTGCCGCGATCAGCGAGAATTGCAACTGGGGATGGAGATGCGCTTCGGGTTCCTCGATCAGGATCAACTGGCCGGCCGAGCGGTTGAGCGCGATCCGCCGCTGTAGATATTCCATCAGGATCGCGATGTAGAGGATGTTGTTCATGCCAAGACCGTTGCGGCCGGGTTCGAACGAGGTGAGTGACAGATCCGACAGAATGATTTTCAGGTTGCGGATGATCGCGCGGAAGGTCGCGGCGGACAGGCCGAGCGCGGCGTCCATCTCGAACGCGGGGCCAGAGACATCCTTGAACCGTGCGTCGATTGCCCCTGCTATCTCGGCGATAGTCGCCGAGTTCGCGATTGCCTGATTGGCCTGGTCGAGGATTGCAATCAGGGCATCCTGCTCGGCCGCATCGATCTCGAACGCCTCGATCAGGCGAATGAGCGGTGACTGGCGGGGATTGCGCAGGTCGTTCTCAACATCGCGGAGCGCGGGCAGATGAACGAGGAGGTAAGACTGCAGATCGGCGAAGCGCACGGACTCGCCGATCCCCTCGTCATTCCAGGCAATGTCCGTAAGGTCGATCGCAGGATCACCGCCACCGCGGATTTCCCACTGATAGTCCTCAAGGGTCAACGCCCCGGGTGCAATGTCGCCACTTGCAAGCTGCTCCCGGACAATTGGGCGCGGGCGGAAGCGGTAGAATATACGCGCGCGGTCCGGAGCCGTCTTCCAGGTACTGACCAGCGCCTCTTCGTTCACCCGCCCCTCGAACCCAGTCAGCTCAATTCCGATCAGAACCTGGCTTGGCTCGGCGATATCGATCGCCGAGTGGATGTCCTCGCGCAGCAGCGACCGGAAACTCGATGGCAGCATATTGTCTAGACAAATCTGGATTGCGCGAAGGATCGCGGTCTTGCCAGTATTGTTTTCTCCGATGATGCAGCACAGATCATCCGCGACATTCACGTCGAGTGACGCGAACGTACGAAAATTCTGAATCACAATTCGAGCTACTCGCATCATTTCTACCCGACTGTCGAGCGGCCAATTGCCGCCATCTATAGTTGCATTGAGGGCACGATCAAGACAAGTGTGTTTATCAATTTCGCACTGCCTCAGAACCGCCGAGGCTCTAATCGCCGCTGGATGAATGGCAGGTCAGACGAACGACAGCTATCAGGATCAAACACCTATCCTCTGAACGTCTGACATGGGGGGGCGCAATGCTGCCGTCCACAGACCTAAGCGTGGACGTCGCCTTAGGGGCGGACAGATTCGTGCTCCCACGAGCGTTGCACCGCGTGTTGCTGTGATGTTCACCTTTTGGGCCAAAAAGATCGCATAATGTATCGTCCGGAATGTGCAGATACCGCAACGTCCGGATCGGTGAAAGAAGCTCCTCGCGATAGCTAATCCATCGCTTCGTGCTCGTCGAGGCCAGGTAGCGAGCGAACTCCGGGAACACGACCACATCAACGTTCAAGAAGGGCAATGAAAGAGACGCGTTATAATGGCAAGCTCCAATTTGTGGAACTTCTCAGCATTGTTATCGCTCCATTGAGCAGCGATCTGTTTCGCGGCCTTGTTCCCGAGTCCCTTTGTCGCCACCATGTTGTCACGGGTTTCGGTAACAAATCCCGTAGGGAGTCGTAGGGAATGTGCAGATCGCTGACACCATCTCCAACTGGCGAGATTTCCTCGGCGGCCAAACGATGCGAGCTGAACACTATTTGGACTTAGCCCTGCCATCCCAAGGCTTGGTGATGACGAACGCCGGAGCGCTGACCACCGTCCAACCCGGATTAAATCGCGCGAGGAGCATCCGGCCTTAATAGGTAGCGTCCCCACGTCGCGCGCCGAATGGCCGAGAGCCAAACGCAGCAGTCGGAGAGGCGGTGGACTTGCAATCCAGGGCAGGCGGTTCGAAGACTGCCAGCTTGCGGGCTCAGCAACGCTTCGGCGATAGAGCGCAGTAAGGAGTGGACATTTGTTTCGTAAGGAACTGACTTTTAAGTAATCCATTCACGCAGTTGGGTTTTTTATCCTATTGCAACTTTACCGCTACTCGTAATACCAAATCTGACGATAACACCTAACCTGGAAGCGCTTTTTCTAACGTCTGGCCAGAACGGTGCGTGAATTTGAAACGGAACAGAAATGTTAGATCTAATACGCTCCCACATATTGCTATATCGCTTGGTATTAATAGGAATTGTAGCTGCGCTATGCGTTAGTCAGTACAGCATAATTATAGTACTGTGGTTAGCGTTTTTGTATATTGTGGGCAAAGTTTACGAAGTATTTTTCATGCGCGGCGGAGATTCTTATGCCAGAGATGCGTTTACACTGAAACTAACCCTGATATCTAATTTAATAGATTCGCTTTGGGCCGGATTTCGCAAATAAAACTTACACTGCTTAGGGGGCGGTCATGAGTGAGAATGAAAAAGGCGCGTTCGACTGGGAGAGCTGGGGCACCGCAGGAGATTTCATACGCTCTTATTTCAGCCCGATGGTCTCGTGAGGGCATCAGATGGCACCAGGGCGCACGATAACCGTGACATCCGAAAGCGTCGGAATCCGTTCCGACAAAGGAGTTTCGCATTGTTTGTACCACCCGATTAGTGCGTCCCGCATGCCGTAACAAAGCGCAGCCAATTCGAAATACTTCTGGGGGTCGCCGGCGGCTGCCGTAGCCTGGAGCCTTCTTAAATATTCGCGATGCAGGCCATCCATCGCGCGAAATATGGCATCGTAGTCACCGTCGTCGAGCCAGACTTGTAGGCTGATGCCGGCATCTTGAATTGCACGATATTTTTTTCGGGAGGCTTCCAGCAAGATCGCGGCATTACTTTTTTTTACCAGCATATTGAAGCGGTAACTTGCGAACACTTTAACCCGCGCGCCGTTCTTGAATGTACTCCATTCGAGTTCGTTTTGACCTTGGCTGAAATCCAGGCTCTCACAGAAGGCCCCTACCTCGTTAAGATAGGTAACGAACGCCTGATTGCGATCGTTCGACTTTAACGCTTCTCTCGCCAGGCTCACCTGTTGAGAGCTGTGATAGAGCGCTGCACTAGCGGCGATCGCCGCCACCGCAGAAAAGATGGTGCCAGAAATTGAAATCCAAGAATCGAACGTTCGCATTGTCCCCCCTGGGCGTGGGTGCGGCGATGCTACTTCCATTTACGTGTTGTGCAAACGATCGTTTGTGCAACCGTTGCATCAAAGCAAATAACGTAGTGCCATCAGAATCTCGCCGTTGGCATAACTTTTGTGGAGAAGAGAGTTTTCCCGGGCCGAGGGTTCGATTCCGTTCAAGGCGAAGGATAGAAATCGACATCCCGGGCTGGCGGCATGTTGCCGCTTCCGATCGGTTCAGTCGGGCGACCAATAGGCCTTCAATCTGTCGAAGACCAGTTCGCGCAATTGCGGATGACGTCTGAGCTTCCTCAAGCGCCGCCGACGCTCTTGCTGATGTCGTCGGCAACCGTCGAGAAGTAACCGCCATATCCCGGCAGCTCGCGATCGAGGAGTGTATTGCGCTGATCTCGCGATAGATCCTCAATCGATGCCGACCGAGTGGGCGTGCCATTTCATTGATCGGCACCTTGCGTTCGACAAAATGGTGTGGGCGACGTCGCCGTGACACCGCAAAGGGTGCGCGGCCGCGCTCTTGGCTTGACGACCGCGGTGCAGCGTGAGCCGGAATGATGGGCGAGGGATATTCGAGCGTCGCCTCGTGCCGACGCGTCGAATATCCCAACGGCTGCCACCGTCCGCCAGTCTTTAAACTTCCATCGCTGCGCGCGCCATTCCCCAAGCGAGTTATGCCGACCGAACTCGACCTTTGAAAAAAAAGGCCCGCAGCCGCGGCTGCGGGCAACTTCAAAACCCGATGAAGAGGCGGTGAGCGAAGCCTTCTACCGCACCGGTTCAACGAAGAGAATCCAAGTGGCCCACGCCATGCACCACGAGCAACCGCGGGTGCGGCCGCTCCAAAACCCGGCGGCCCGAAAGGCAGCGAAGGACGTTGTGAACCAGGCATGCGTGGTGCGGAGAATGCAGCCTGGGTGACGGGTTTTTTCGATCACGACGAAGCCCGTAATATCTTTCTGACCTTGCGCGAGAGTTCATCAAGGGTCGCCATAAGCCGGCTCATCTGTGAGATCGAGGCAGTCAGGTCTGGACGATACCGGATGACGAGATACTCTCTGTTTGAGGAGAGACTGGCCAGGTGCTCCGCCGTGCGCCTGCGTAGAACGAGGCCGGCGTCCACTGCTCTTCGTGTCCGCTCGCCAAGATCGAGCTGCAAGCCATTTACGGTGTCGCGATCGAGGCCCTTGGCAAGCAGGAGAGCATTCAGATGGAGCTCAATGGAATGGAGAGCGAGAAGGCGTCGCGGCGGGTGGCCGGACTTGGACACGCCCTCACCAAGCGTGACGGCCGCGTCTCGGTACTGCGTCGCCAAGGCCAGAATGTCTCGAACCTTTGCTGATTGATCAGGATAGGCCAGGTCCATTCAGCTTGCCTCCAGGCTCGAGCGACAAGCCCGTGTCTCGCCGGCCCGTTCTTCCATGCGCATAAGATCCCTCAGCATGGTCCGCAGCTCTGGCCAGGGTGCCTCTTCGAGCTTTAAGCCCGGATCGTGTGTCACGATCAGGCAATGGAACTTCGCGGTGATTTCGATCAGGCAGGACGGCCTCGTGATCCACATGACACGGCCCAATATTCCGAGATGTCGCGCGAGCTCCTGTTCCAGGGTAACAGCGTCGCTGTAGCCCAGGTGCTTGTCGGCCTTTTTCCATTGTTTCCGGCGCTGACGAAGTTCAGTCCTTGACCGAGACAGTTGGTCGGCATCCACCTGGGTCAGGCGATTGAGCTCGGCGAAAGAGTGCACCACCACCGGCTGGTTGCTTCCAACAATCTGCAGTTCGGCAACCGGAAAACCGCCGGCCTGCTCCAGCATTTCTGCTTCTAGCTTTTGTCTGAAGCGCGTCGCCTCCAACAGTTGCTTATGACGGGCATACCATCGTGGCCACATTTCGCGGACAGGCGTTGGGCCGCTCGCTCTTCGCGGGCCGTTCGGATCGGCAATACGGGCGCTCAGAAAGCGCGCCGCGACCGGCAGAAGGTTTCGGCGGTCGATCACGTACGGTAGCTTTTCGATCGCGCCGTTCTCAAAATTTTCTTCTCTACGGGTGATTGCAGGCAAAGTTCTGCTATTCTCAGAATCAGCCATGATCCAAGCTCTCTGAAACTAGATTTTGGTCTTGGCCGCTTGGGGAGCGGCGCCGAGTTTAAATTCGTAACGTGGATACGATAGCTGCCAATGCCGTTCTCTTCAATACAAAATCGTATCGGTGTTACGAAATGACGCCAATTCAGTGTAAAATGGCGCGTGTGGCGCTGGGCTGGGGCACTCGGGATCTGGCAAAAAATGCCGGCGTGTCACCTGACACCATCGCCCGACTGGAACGAGGCGAGCGGCTTCGAGATTCAACCATGGACGTCGTGCAAGCTGCTTTTGAAAAAGCCGGCATCGAGTTCATCCCAGAAAATGGTGGTGGCGTCGGCGTTCGCTTTTCCAAACCAAGAGATTGAGCGGCATCCACGCATGCGCCCTGCATCGTCTCAATGAGGATCCAACGGCCGCCAGAGACGGTATCATCGATACGCAGGTTTGCTGGTCCGGTCGGGCAGGTGAGGGCAGGGCGCTTTTCAATTGGAGCGGCTTGCCGGGCCTAGGCTTCCCGGATCTCGGCCGTTTGCCGTCGCGATGCTGATCCTCCGAGACGAGGCTTTTTAACCGGTCAAACCGCGCGCGAACGGGCTCTGTCAGCTGCGCTGCTGGCGCTTCGTACGCTCATTCTTGTTGGTGGCTCGAAGCCGACTAGCTTTTTCGGCCAGATATGCGCGGGGTAAATAGCGCCACCACTCGAACCCAAAGTGCCGCTCTCGTGATTTAGCGCGGCGGATTGCTCCCATTGAGCAGCGTCGCCTGGATCATGTCAGCAGCTCGCGTATCGCACGATCTCTGCGAAGCATCCAGGCGGACTCGCGCGCATTGACGTAGTCGTGAACACAAAAGATCCCATTCCGCACCCATTTCGTTCTTTACAACAGGGCTCTCTGGTCGCTGAAACATATCAGTCTGCCACATCCTGTTCAGCATGCCGCCGCAAAGCCGACGGGTTGGTAACGATTATTGAGCGATAACCGGTTTCAATCCAACCGGCCTCGACGAAACGTTGGATGGCGCTGTTGACTTGCTTGCGGGATGTGTTCGTCAAGATACCGAGATTTTCCTGGGAAACGGAAATAGGAGCATCTGTCGACCAGGACATGCGATGCAGAACTGACGCAATTCTTGAGCTGACACTCTTCTTCTGCAGATCATGTACGATTCTAAGTAGTTTATCCGCCGCCAAGATAGAAATAACGCCGAAAGCCCGAATGTTGTTCGGGTCAGATGCGGCCATCTGCTCCATCGTCTCCAGCGGGACGTGCATCACCCAGGTTTCGCTCCGCGCGAACAGCTCGATCCGTCTTGGCTTGCCGGTCATGAAGCTGTCTTCGCCGGTCCATCCGCCGGGTACGGCGATGTGGATCAGGCGCGGCGTTGAGTCGAGAGGCGCGGTGTCCACGGTCACAGTCCCTGAAACAAGACCATAAATGCCCCCGGCCGGGTCGCCCGGACGGAATATGACCTGACCTGCGTCAAATTTCAGAAGTAGCGCATTTTGCAGCAAGCGTACCCTGAAGGCTTCAGGCATTTGAGCCAGCCACCCAGCCTCGCACATGATGCGTTCCGCATGCGCCCGTGACATACGCGCCATTTTCTTCTCCAGATTGTGCGGTTCGACACAATGTGCCGTTCAAAAGCTCTGTATCAACTTTATGGCGAGAAGAAAGAGGCCGCGACGATCAGGGGTAAGCCGGCTTCTCTACGTGTTTACGGCTGATGCCTGCCCACATCCCCATCGAATTGTTCGGCCACGCGTATGTGGTCGTCTCGAGATCGCATATCCAGGAGCTCTTGCATGCTATCGAAGATCTATCAATTGGCCTTGTGCTCGGTCATCGCACTTGCCGGCCAAGGCATAGAACCGGCCGCGGCAGAAACCGCCGCAAAGCCAGAGATTACGGATCCACATTTCCAGTTGGCTTCGGGCTATCTCAAGCAAAAGGATCTGCCCGATAGCCTTGTGCTGCTTGCCCCGCCGCCGGCCGACGGTACTGCGACGCTTGCGCGTGACGAAGAGTTGAGAGCCGCAACCATACCTCTGCGCGGTACGCCGCGCTGGGATCTGGCGCGCGCAGACGCTGATCTGCAATTCCCGCAGCCGGCGAAAAACTTCTCCTGCGCAATGGGCGTCGATATTGATGAAGAAAAGACCCCTCACCTATATCGCTTGATGCAGAAGGTCCTGACTGATGCAGGCCTGTCGACGTATGGCGTGAAGAACACCTACAATCGCACTCGTCCTTTCGTGGTCCATAACGAAGGCACCTGCTATCCCGATCAGGAGCCGCTGCTGCGAACCGACGGCTCGTATCCTTCAGGCCATACCGCGGCTGGCTGGGCCTGGGCGCTGGTGTTGAGCGAAATCAGCCCGGAACGCGCCGATTTCCTGATGAAACGCGGCATAGAATTCGGCCAGAGCCGCGTAATTTGTGATGCACATTGGCAGAGCGACGTCGATGCGGGACGCATTATGGGTGCGGCGACGGTCGCAAAACTGCATAACAATGCAGAGTTCCTCTCGGATGTCGCGGCGGCACGCGACGAATTGAAGACTGCGGGGGCGGCCGAGGCATCAAGCTGCGTTGCGGAAGAAGCCGCTCTGTCGGCACGATAATATTCTCGGGCTTCTGTACAATTTTCAAGTATTCCACGAGCCGGTTGATCTAGCGTCCGGCTCTGCCCTCAGCAAACAACCGCGACACGGTGGTCCCCCATGCGAGCGAGAAAGCGCCTCCTGCCTCCTCCTGGCTGCAGCGTTTGGAAACCCTCTTCTGCGGGCGGGCTACGCTCACCGGAGAAAGGCGTGCTCTGTGACCGCTACATGTGCGCCGACAATACGGGTGTTTCGCGCCGGTTGACGCAAAAGCACCTTGGTAAGAAGGCTGCAATCAAACGGTTTTCACAGGGTGATTTCGACCAAGCGGAGTTCACTTTCGCCAATGGCATCTTCCGCGACGTCAAAGAGCGGCTATGCCGCGAAGACAGATACTTCGATGCGGACGGCAAGCGAAGTGCCACAATCACCAGGACGTACACGCGTCTCCTATTTCACCGGTAAACATTCCCTCGCCGGCGGACGTCCGAATTTTCGGAGGATGCAGCAAAGTGCGCGGCGGGGATCTGGAAAGCCAACCGACAGAAAATCCCAAAGCTAGGGATTTAAGTAACCTATTGCATTATCGAGGAGATTTTATGCCGTATTTGCCTGTAATCTGCGTTGTCGCCGCGTCTGTGGCGACGCTTGGGAGTGCGAACGCACAGACCCCCTCCACCACCGCAACCCCCGTCGGCGTCGAGAATTTCGTCCGCGCCGAGTCCGACTTGTACATAGGCAAGACGGTGAAGGACGGCGGCTTCGGCCAGTTCGTCCATAGCCGCGAACCGGTCTCCATCGACAACCAGAACGTCATCCGCATGAATCGTGACACGCTCTATTCGGAGGCGGTTTTCGATCTCGACGCCGGCCCCGTCACGGTCACGCTACCCGATGCGGGCCAGCGCTTCATGTCGATGCAGGTAGTCAGCGAGGACCACTATGTGCCGTCGGTCTTCTACGGCGCCGGCAGCTATACGCTGACGAAGGAGAATGTCGGCACGCGTTACGTGTTTGTCGCGATTCGCACGCTGGTCGATCCTGCCGATCCGAAGGACGTAGACCAGGTTCATGAGCTTCAGGACGCGATCAAGGTCAGCTTGGCAGGCGCCGGAAATTTCGAGGTGCCGAACTGGGATCAAGCGAGCCAGACGAAGATACGCGAAGCCCTGCTCGTCCTCGGTTCGACGATCCCCGACTACAACAACGCCTTCGGCACAAAGGAAGCCGTCGATCCGATCCGGCACCTGATCGGCACCGCGACCGGCTGGGGCGGAAATCCCGCCAAAGATGCGACCTACCTCAGCGGGGACGCGCCCAAGAACGATGGAGCTACCGTCTATACGCTCAAGGTTGGAGACGTTCCGGTCGATAGTTTCTGGTCGGTCAGCGTCTACAACGCCGAGGGCTACTTCGAGAAGAACCCATACAACGCCTATTCGCTGAACAACCTGACGGCAAAGAAGAGCGACGATGGCTCGATCACCATCCAGTTCGGCGGCTGCGACGGCAACATCGTCAACTGCCTGCCGACCGTGCCTGGCTGGAATTATACGGTGAGGCTCTATCAGCCGCGTGCCGAGATATTGAGCGGCGAATGGAGTTTCCCGCAGCCACAACCCTTGCCGTAAGACGGCTCATGCGGGCGGGCGGATCGGATTTCGCCCGCACGCGTATCCGGAGTGCCATTCGCTGCGCGGCCTTTTCTGAAACGGAAGCCGTTATCGAGGGGAAAATGAAGTTTTTTTCAGTATGCTCAACTGCATTCGCATCGGTTTTGACGCTTTCGCTTTCGGCGAAGGCTGCGGATAAGCAGTTTCTGCCATTCCAACCCGAAGCCGGCAGCGAGACCTCGTCTGGCTGGCAGTTAAATGCCAGCCCGTATTTCTGGGCTGCTGGCATCGACGGCACCGTCGGGCAGTTTGGCCATCCGCCGGCGAGCTTGAAGTCCGACTTCGGCGATATACTCAAGGATCTGGATTTCGCATTTATGGGCGTGGCAGAGGGTAGATATGACCGTTTCAGCGTTTTCAGCGACGTAATCTACACAAAGCTTTCTGTAAGTGGCCACAGCCCCGCCAGGGTTTTGACGAACAAGATCAGTGTGACGTCCGAGACGTTTTCGGGTCTGGTTGGAGGCGGCTACAGCCTGCTGACGAATGGCCGGGACCATCTGGACGTGATTGCCGGGGCGCGCCTCTGGTACGCGAGCACCAAGGTATCTTTCAGCGGCGGCCTCCTAGATGGCATAAGCCGCGAAGACAGCGCTACCTGGCTCGACGCCGTCGCAGGTTTCCGTGGAACGTATTTCCTCACGGATCAATTCTACCTCACGGGTTGGGGGAATGTCGGCGCCGGGCAAGCCGATCTTGATTGGGATGTCGCAGGTGCCATCGGCTACCAAATCAAGGATAGCATTTCGGCAGTGGCTGGATATCGCGCGATGGGTGTCGATTACAGCTCCGGCGGCTTTGACTATGACGTTGTGCAGAAAGGCCCGATGCTGGGGTTGGTTTTCCATTTCTAGTCGCAACGCAACGACGTCTGCGTGCGAGAACGCATGTCGGTCATCCGGTCGGGATGATGGAACCCGTCGCTCTGGCGGCATCAACACCAAAGACAACGCAGGTCGACATACTTTTGCCGACGACGCATCAGCCGTCCGGGGATCCGGCAACCTTGTTCAAACGCGAGCGCAATCAGGAACTCTCCTTCGCGGAAGTCGCGGTCTCGATCCCGTCGGAACGCGACGCCGGAACTGTGCAAGGCCGAAACGTCTGCCAGCCAACCCCGCCACGGATTTCGCTGGTTCGCGGTCGTCAGTGGAACGGTCTCGGTGCTGTGGCGGGCCGCAGATTCAATGACACGACCTTGCCCAAGCAAAAGGGCTGAGTCCGGCCTGCGGCAGAACTGATGGCTTCATACCATCATTTGATGTCGAGCGGGCTCTCGGCAAGGAAATCGGGAGTACGACAGCCTATGCCTCATGCGTCGATAAACAAAACGTCAAAAGACGTGGAACAAGCAGCGCCCGCGCGCGCAGATGCTACTAACCGTGGCGATATTTATGCGGACGATCCGCAATCCTCTCAAGCTACAGGTTCCGAAGCCGACCAGACGCCCTGGGATTTCCTCGCGTCGCATGGCGGACCTTTCTACGAGCTTCAACGTCGGTTGAAGCTGCTGCACACACTCGCGCTCAACGCGGGTCGCCGTGCGGTGTTTTTCATCGCGATTGCTTGGGCAATTCCGTTCTTTTTGGCTTTGCCCGGTAGCCTGTCAGTCAGCGATGCAGGAGCTTATCTCCGAGATCTCGGCGTTTGGGCCACTTTTTTCGTCGCTATCGGGACGTTCGTTCTTGCCGAGCGACAGGTCGAAGACGGTCTACGCACCAAGCTCCAGCATTTCCTTAGAGCACCGATCATTGCGCCCGTTTCGATGCAGAGCGCCGCGGAGGCGGTCCTTGTGGCGCTCAAACAGCGCGATTCCGGATTGGCCGAGATCATATGCGTGGCGTTGGCGGTCTTTGGCGGACTGTTCTACTGCGCACTTCTCCATCATGCTCCGTTGACGTCCTGGGCCGTCGAGCTTGCGCCGAACGGTAGTGCCATTAGCTTGGCGGGCTGGTGGTCCGTGGCGGTAAGCGTGCCTCTTTTCTGGTTCCTGATGCTGCGTGGGCTGTGGCGTCACTTCGTCTGGTCGCAATTGCTTAGGAAGCTGGCGAGGCTGGAACTGAAGCTGGTCGCAACACATCCCGACGGACAGGGCGGGCTCGCCTTCATCTCCGAATATCCCAATGCCTATATGATGTATATTTTCGGTGTCAGCGCACCTGTGGCGGTAACCCTCGGCAGGCATTTCGATATGGAAACCCTCAATGCGGCCAGCCTTACCGCTACCATGGCCGTATGGCTGGTGCTGGTGCTTGCATTGTTTGCCTACTCACTTTCTGCTTTCTGGAAACCCCTTGCCGACCTGAAGGCCGCCACGATTCTCGCGCTCTCCGTGCAAGCTACCCATTATCAGCGGCTTGCCGAACGCAAGGTTCTTGGCCGTAATGTGGCTGCCCACTGCGATGAGAGATCGGAGAGAAAGGAAGACATCGCCGATCCCTCCAAGCACCACGAGTTGGCGAAAAAGCTTTCGACAGTGCTTCTTAGCCGTAAGGCGGTTTTACCGGTCGGTGCGGCGGCACTCCTGCCATTCGCCATCGAGGGAGCGACCCGGTTGCCCCTGAAGGATGTTCTTTCGATCCTGAAAAAAATGCTGTTGCTCTAGGTTCTGGTGAGGATCGAACGTTTATGGGCATGAACGCTAGCGAAGGTTGCCGTGCGCACTCACCTCGTTAACTTGATGCAGTTTGTGACGATCTCTTCTACCCAGTGTCTTTTCACCGTCACGACAGCAGCCGATTCATCGCGCCGAACTCGTCATGTTCGACCCCGATGAAATTCAGGGCACGGTCAGCCATGTCACTGCCTCCCCGCTGAGACGTTGCAAAAGGCCCTTTCGGGACCGCTTGATCACGATGAAAATTGGACGCTGATGCCGTGCTGCCGTTGTGCCGCGGGCTCCAGCAAATGCATCGCTGGTTTCTCGAACATGTCCTTGTCGAATCCGAGCGGGTCGCTGTAGCCAGTCCAGGGTTGGATGCAGAGAAACGGCGCATCGGTCTTGGCCCAGAGGGCCAGATGCGAGAAGTTTTGCCAGGAAAGTTCGATGGATGATCCAACGGGCGAAACATAGGAGGCCGATGTGCAATCCAGATCGAGCAGGCACAGGGCCCCAGCATAAAAAAGCTCTTCGGTGAGCGCCAGGCGACCGTCTGCTAGGGGGACCTCGTAACGAGCGGGGTCCATCAAGCCGGCCGAGGTCAGCCTAGAACCAGACACCTTTTCCCTCGTGGGCAGGGCCAGGCTGTAGCCGTCTTTGTCACCCTGCGCGAAGGGCCACCGGAAACCCGGGTGGAACCCGATTGCGTATGGTAGTGCATCTTCTCCCGTGTTGATCACGTCGAACGTGATCTGAAGACCTCCAGCCGCCAGGAAATAAGTGACCTTCAGAACGAAGCGGAATGGATAGGATCGCAGGCTCTCGTCATTCTCCGCCCTCACGAGGACGACCTGGTCAGACGCCCGTTTCTCGATTGTAAACTTTGCCTGTCTGGCGAAACCGTGCGGCGGCATGGGATATGGCTTCCCGGCAATCCGAACGACCCCATCGTTCACGCGACCGATGACAGGGAAAAGGATCGGGCTCGTGCCGCTCCAGGAGGCCGCGTCTGCCTCCCACAATAGCTCATGCCCGCCGAGACGTAAGGACAGCAGTTCCGCGCCGAGGAGCGCGATTTCCGCCCGCATGGCGCCAGAAGTGATTGTAACGGTGTCATCCATTGATCTGACTCCTCAAGACGCCGCGTGTTGAAAGATTGCCTGTGCGCCCTTGATGGCCATGTCCCGGCCGGCAGAGACGAGCCTGGCGCCGAAGGCTTCGACAACCACCTCGTAGACATCGACCAGATGGTCATCACCGACGACCGCGATCGGGTCGCCGGGGGAAAACCAGTTCTGCTCGCGCGCTTCCCTGAATTCCCAGCCGACGACCAGTCCCCAGAGGCGGCTGCGCATGTCCTGCTGCTCCAGCTCCCCGGCAAGCCAGGCAGTGCGCAATGAAAACAGACGGGTCAGCAGTCCGCCGGCCCTGCCGCTGTCGTCCATCGCGAGCTTCACGCCATCAAGAAATGCCTGCCCGGTCGCGCTCGCCTCTCCCTTTGCCGCTTTCATCAAAAAGGAATGGTGGGCGACCGTGTTGAACACCTCACTCGTGACGAAGGTGCGGAACCGATGAATTTGGCCGCCGCGCAGCTCCGCCCATTTGGTATGTGTGCCGGGCAGGACGACGACGATGTCGCGCTCCAGTCCAAAACCAACCAGCTGCGTCTCCTCGCCTCGCATGACGTCAGAATGGGGATGGGCCGTGCGGTCGGTCAGGCCGGGCAGCAGGGTGAGTGTGTCGCCATGCGGCAGTTCGATCGTCCGTGCGGCCGCAGCCAGGTCCGCGGCGCTGGCCGGTGTCGGCACATAGGGCATCTCGATCCATCCGTTGCGACTACCGATCATTCCCGACGCGATGATCGACAGTCCGCCGCACCGCGCGCGCCAATCTGCCAGCTCACCGGACAGAACCTTTTCATGCTCGCCATTCGGGACCGATTGAATTCCCAAATCGCCCGTCTTCACCTCGCGAACGCCGCCGCTCTCGTCGAGCAGCGCGGCGGAAAATCCCGTCGTGCCCCAATCGAGGACGACCGTGTGCCGGTATGTCCGATCGCTCACAGCAAACTCCTTCCTACTTCATTGCCGATTGACACCGCTTAACATTTCCGCATAAGGTCCACAATGCAAATTATAAGTCTCACAATATGGACCAAAAGATGCGACTGAGTGGAATATTGCCGGTACTGCCCACACCCTTCGCCGATGATGGCGTCGATCTCGATGCGATGCGTCGGCTTGTACGATTTGCCTTGGAGGGGGGTGTCGACGGCGTCGTCTTTCCGGGCTTCGCAAGCGAGGTCGAGGCGCTGAGTGCAGAGGAGCGGGTAGCCCTCCTGGCAGCCGTGGTGGCTGAGGTCGCCGGCCGGATCCCCGTCGTCGCCGGCGCAAGCGGGGGCACCGTGGCGGAGGTCGTCGCCCATGCGCACCAAGCGGCGGCCCTCGGCATCGATTTGCTGATGATCCAGCCGCCGAAGTCGATTGGCGCGGGTGCCGAGGCCGTCGCGGCATTTCTCGGCGCGGTCGCAGCCCAGGTGCCGAACGCTGAGATCATCCTTCAGAATGCCCCGGCGCCACGCGGATCCGACCTCTCGCCGGAAGCCGTCGTTCATGTCGTCCGCTCGGTTCCGTCGGTGCGTTACGTGAAGGAAGAGACGCTGCCCGCGGGTCCGGCAATCACGGCCATCCTCGCCGAGGCGCCGGAACACCTGCGCGGGGTCATCGGCGGGGGCGGTGCCCGCTACATTCTCGACGAATACGAGCGAGGTGCCTGTGCGGCCATGCCGGCTCTGGAAATCGCGGACCTGCATGTGTCGCTCGATCGCGCTTTCCGCGACGGCCGGAAAAGCGAAGCCCGTGCCCTCTATATCCGTTCGCTGCCGCTTCTTGTTCTGCAGGCCGTCTACCGTATGCGGTTGACCAAGCATATCCTGATGCTGCGTGGTGTCGCCGACAACCGCATCGTGCGCGCGCCGACCCCTGAAATCGACGCACTTGCTCTTCGAGACATCGACGCATCCTATGCGGAATGTGGGCTGGGACGTCCCGGCGAGGGAGAAAACGCATGATCGATCGGGTCAAGTCTGTCGAAACCTTCACGCTGACCATTCCGCGCGAGCGCCCGTACCTTGGAAAGGCGCGCAGCGGAGAGGAGCCGAGCGCACGTGGCTATCTCGTGCGCAAGGGCAACAGGACGGTGTATCCCGTCTTCGATCGCAGCGTCCTGGTGCGCATCGAAACCGTGAATGGCGCAGTCGGCTGGGGGGAAACCTACGGGCTCGTCGCCCCGAAGGCGACGATGGAGATTATCGACGATCTCCTGGCAGACTTCACGATCGGCCGGGATGTCTTCGACGCTGCCGCAATTCACGATGACCTCTATGACCTCATGCGGGTGCGCGGTTATACCGGCGGCTTCTACCTGGATGCGCTGGCGGCCGTCGACATCGCGCTTTGGGATCTGGCGGGCAAGCTCGCGCAACTGCCGCTCTGCAAACTGCTCGGCGGCCAGCGCCGCGAGCGCATCGACGCATATGTCTCCGGATTGCCGGAAGACACGCGCGAAAAGCGGGCCGAGCTGGCGCTTCACTGGCGCGAGAAGGGGTTTTCGTCCTTCAAGTTTGCAGCACCGGTGGCCGACGACGGCGTCGCCCGCGAAATCGAGACATTGAGAGCGCGGCTGGGGCCATCAGCGCGTATCGCCTGCGACATGCACTGGACGCATACGGCCAGCGAGGCGATCGCGCTGATCAAGGCAATGGAACCTCATGGCCTCTGGTTTGCTGAGGCGCCGGTTCGCACGGAGGACATTGATGGTCTGGCGCGCGTGGCAAATGCCGTCGCAAGCGCCATCGCCGTCGGCGAGGAATGGCGAACGGTCCATGACATGGTGCCGAGAGTTGCTGTCCGGGCGATGGCAATCGTCCAGCCCGAGATGGGGCACAAGGGTGTGACCGAGTTCATGCGCATCGGACAATACGCCCAGGCCCATCACATCAAGGTTATTCCGCATGCGACCATCGGCGCCGGCATCTTCCTGGCGGCAAGTCTTCAGGCGAGTGCTGCGCTTGCAATGGTGGATTGTCACGAATTTCAGCATTCGATCTTCGAGCCCAATCGCCGGCTGCTCGAAACGGACATGGATTGCGTGGCGGGAGAATACGTCCTGCCGACGGGAGCCGGCCTCGGGGTGGAGCTCTCACGAGAGGCTTTGTCGCTTCTGAAGAAGCAGTGAATGAACAACGGAGGAGTGGAGGAATGATGAAGAGGATCAAGGACCGGATCGCCGCGGCGACCGTTGCGGGCCTGCTGGCCGGATTTGCGCTGCCCCAGACGGCCGGCGCTGAAACGCTCAAGTTCGTCTCCTGGCAGAAAGACGAACGGGGTATCGGGGACTGGTGGGGCACGGTCATCAAGGAATGGGAGGCGAAGCATCCGGGTGACACCATCGAATGGACGAAGGTGGAGCGAAATGCCTATGCCGATACGATGACAACCCTGTTTGCCGGCGGAACGCCGCCGGACATCGTCCATCTCGCCTCGTTCGAGTTCCAGACCTTCGCGAACAACGGCTGGCTGGAGGATCTCGGCCCCTGGATCGAGAAGGCCGGACTCGATCTGAACGGCTGGAGCGGGCAGAACACCTGCCAGTTCCAGGGCACGACCGTCTGCGTCATGATGCTCTATTACGGCGTTATCTTCGGATACAACGAAGACATGCTCAAGCAAGCGGGCGTGGCGGTACCGAAGAACTACGAAGAGTTCCTCGCCGCTGCACGCGCCACCACCAAGGACCTCAACGGCGACGGTATTCTCGACCAGTTCGGAACCGGCCACGAGACGAGAGGCGGCAGCGGCCAGTACCTGGCGGAAATGGCGAGCTACCTCTTCGATACTGGCGCACGTTTCACTGATGCCGAAGGCAACGTCACGATCGACACGCCCGAGATGGTCGAAGGCCTCAAGCGCTGGAAGACGGTCGTGACGGAAAACCTGACACCGCGCGACCTTTCCGCCGGCGAGGTGCGCAAACTCTTCGCGGACGGCAAGATAGCCCTCAAGATCGACGGCCCCTGGATCTATCAGATCATGCAGGACGGGACAGCGAAGGATAAACTGAAGCTCGCCAGTGTGCCCTTCGATCCGCCTCTCGGCGGCTCCTCGAACGTCCTGGCGATGCCGAGCGAAATCCCGGACGAGAAGAAGCAGCTGGTCTGGGACTTCATAGCCATAGCGACGTCGCACAAATTCCAGGGGAGTTTCGCGACGATGGCCGCCTCGACGCCGCCGGATCCGAATGCTGATCTGACAGAGGCGAAAGCCAAGCTGCCACACTTCGAACTCATGCTTGAATCGCAGCGGGCGGCTGCCAAGAACCGGATCGATCGCATTCCTGTGGGCCTCGAGGTCCAGTTCAACGAGTTTTCGAAGATGGTCCAGGAAGAGGCGCAGCGGATGATCATCGAGGATCTCGATCCGGCTGTCGTTGCGAAGACGATGCAGGAAAAGGCCGAAGCGCTCAACTAGCGCGAGCCTCTCGCCCTAGAGACACACGAACGTCCAGGCGCCCGACGGCGCTTGGCGCTCCCAACCTGAAAGCAACGCCATGAGCCTACGCTTCTTAGACCTGGCAAGGCCCAGCCGTCAGCATTATCTCGGCTATCTGCTACTGCTGCCGGCCGTCGCACTGGTCGCGCTGATTATCATCTATCCCCTGTTCGTCTCCCTGGATCTGTCGTTTCAGAAGGTCGGGATGGCGACGCTCAGCGCGCCGCGAAAGCCGTTTACTCTTCAGAACTACGAGAAGCTGTTCACATCGCCGGAGTTCTGGACAGCCTGCTGGGTGACGATCAAGCTCGTTGTCGTGGTGACGGTCGCCTGCTTTGCCGTGGGGCTTGCAACAGCCCTTCTGGTCAACAATCGCTTCAGGGGACGCAGCCTTGCGAGGCTCTTCGTCGCCTTGCCTTGGGCGGTTCCCGAGGTCATCGCGGTCGTCATCTTTTCCTGGATCTTCGATTCCTCCTTCGGTCTGATGAACTGGCTCCTCATCAAGCTCGGCCTGACCAGCGGCATGATCAACTGGTTCTCTGATCCGACAGCAGCCTTCTGGGTCGTCGCCGTCACGATGATCTGGAAGGGCTATCCGTTCGTCTCGATCATGACGCTCGCCGGTCTTCAGTCTATACCGGACGACTTCTACAATGCCGCGAAGGTCGACGGAGCCAACGCCTTCCAGCGCTTCCGCTACATCACCGTCCCCGTGCTCATGCCGGTACTGGGCGTGACGCTTGTGCTGGTCGTGCTGTGGGTGTTTCGCGATTTCTCCATCATCAAGGTGCTCACGGATGGCGGACCCCTGAAGTCCACGACGACGCTGTCGATCATGACGTACGACCAGGCCTTCGGCTTCTTCAACATGGGTTACGCATCGGCCATCGGCATCGTGACGCTCATCCTTTGCGTAGTGGTCAGCCTATTGATGCTCGGCCGCAAATCGCAAGCAATGTACTAGGGGGCCATCATGAAACGCACAGGGCTACAATCCCTTGCTCTCTATGCCGGTGTAATCGCCGTCTGTGGGATTCTGCTTTTTCCGATCTACTGGCTCTTCGTCACCGCCTTGTCGACGCTTTCCGAAATTCGGTCGTTGCCCCCGTCTTTCTGGCCGGCCGAGCCGCAGTGGAGCACGTTCGCCAAGGTGGCCTCCGAGCGACCGATCCTCTTGTGGCTGATGAACTCGACGCTGGCGGCCGCCGGCTCCGTAGCGCTATCGATGATCGTCTCGGTCTTTGCTGGCTACAGTCTTTCGCGCTTCAGCGTGAAGGGCAGCCGGCCCCTCGGCTTGTTCATCCTCACGGCGAAGATGCTGCCTGCAACGCTTCTTGTGATACCGCTGTTCGGGATATTCCGGTCGATGGGGCTGATCGGCAGCCTTTGGTCGCTGGTTCTGGCACATTCGACGCTCATCATCCCCTTCACCACATGGATGCTGAAAGGCTATTTCGACACCATTCCGCGCGAACTTGAGCAGGCCGCCATGGTCGACGGCTGCTCGCCGCTCGGTGCGTTGTTCCGGGTCGTGCTTCCCGTGGCAACACCGGGCCTGGCGGCGACGGCACTCTATGCCTTCGTTCTTTCCTGGGCGGATTACGCCTACGCGCGGACGTTCCTGACCAACGCTCAGGGCAACTGGACGGCCAATCTCGGCATCACCACGATGAAGGGCGAATACGTCACGGATTGGAACGAAATCTCGGCCGCCGCCGTGTTTGTGGCCCTGCCCATCGTCGTCATCTACCTATTCCTCGAACGTTACTTAGTCGGTGGGCTCACCGCCGGCGCGGAGAAGTGAAATGGCTGGAATAAGCATTCAAGGCGTGCACAAGAGCTACGGCGCGCTCAACGTATTGAAAGAATTCTCGCTCGAGATCACGGACGGCGAATTCGTTGTGTTGGTCGGCCCGTCCGGCTGCGGCAAGTCGACTATGCTCAAGATTCTCGCGGGGCTCGAGGCTGCAAGCGGAGGCAAGATCCTGATCGGCGACAGGGATGTCACCGATCTCGCACCGGGCGACCGCGATATCGCCATGGTCTTCCAGAACTACGCGCTCTATCCGCATCTGACCGTCGGACAGAACATCGGCTTCGGCCTCAAGATGCGCGGCATGGCAAAGACCGAGATCGACAAGCGCGTGCAGGCGGCAGCCCGAATTCTGGCGGTCGACCATCTGCTTGATCGCCGGCCGAAAGCCCTGTCGGGCGGCCAGCGGCAGCGTGTGGCGCTCGGGCGCGCCATTGTGCGCGAACCCCGCGCCTTTCTGATGGATGAACCGCTGTCGAACCTCGATGCCAAGCTGCGTGTTCACACCCGCGCCGAAATCAGCGCGCTCCACAAGCGCATTGGGGTCACCACCGTCTACGTCACTCATGACCAGATCGAAGCGATGACGATGGCGGATCGGGTGGTCATCATGCGCGACGGCCTCGTCCAGCAGATCGCCGATCCGGATACGCTGTTTCAGAAGCCGATAAATCTCTTCGTTGCCAGTTTCATCGGCTCCCCGGGCATGAATTTCCTTCGAACTCGCATCACGGGCGGACACATCGAGCTGTTCGGCCAGACCTTCGCCGCTCGGCCGGGGGTCGCTGACGGGGAGGTGATTGTCGGCATTCGTCCCGAGCACCTCTCGCTGGGGCAGGGCGGCGTCACCTTCCAGGTGAAGCCGGTGCTCGTCGAAAGCCTGGGATCCGAAAAATACGTCTACTTCGAACCAGGCCAGTACGCCTTCCACCAGGGCCGTGAGGACGAGCGCGGCAAGGGGTTGATCGCCCGCGTTCCCTATTCCGGCACGATCCGGGAGGGCGAAGAGCTCTCGCTGTCTTTCGACCCCTCTCACATCCACCTCTTTGACGCACAAACTGAAAAGGCAATCGACAGATGAAAGTGCTTGTAACTGGCTCGGCGGGCAGAGTCGGATCGTTCGTCATACGGGATTTGCTGGCCGCCGGCCATCGCGTCAGGGGGTTCGATCTGCGACCCGCCGGCATCGAGCAGGACGGCTTTGACGAAGTGGTCGGAGCCTTCGACGACGAAGAAGCGGCGCGCCGCGCTTGCTCGGACATGGACGCCGTATTGCACCTCGGTGCCTTCATGTCGTGGTTGCCGGATGACCGGGAGAAGCTGTTCCGCGCCAACGTGGAGGGCACGCGGGTTGTGCTGGAAGCAGCAGTGGCTGAAAAGGTCGGCCGGTTCGTTTTCGCGAGTTCCGGCGAGGTTTATCCGGAAAACAAGCCGGAGTTCCAGCCGATAACCGAGGCGAATGGCACAAACCCGTTGTCGCCCTACGGGCTGACCAAGCTGCTCGGCGAGGAACTGGTGCGGTTTCAGGGTCGTGTCTCGTCCATGGAAACCGTGATCCTGCGTTTCTCGCACACGCAGAACGCCTCCGAACTCCTGGATGCGACGAGTTTCTTTTCAGGCCCGCGCTTCTTCCTGCAGCCGAAGATCCGCCAGCAGGAAGGTTTCGGCAACAGGGCGGCGGTCGAGGTGCTGCGGGCAGCGGACCCCGGCCGCCCCGCATTGATCCTGTCTCGGAACGAAAACGGGCGCCCCTTCCGCATGCACATCACGGACACGCGCGACATGGCCCAGGGCGTTCTACTAGCGTTGACGCATGAAAAGGCGCCGGGCGGCACGTTCAACCTCGGCTCCAGCGATCCCGTTGACTTTGCTGACGTTCTACCGGTAATGGCGCAAAGGACCGGTTTGCCACTCGTCACCGTGGACCTGCCCGGCCCCGGTGTGTGGTATCACACCTCCAACCAGCATATATGCGACACGCTTGGCTTCGCGCCGCAATGGCCGATCATGCGGATGCTAGATGAGGCGGTAGAAGCATGGAAGAAAATGCCAGCGTAGGCCTGGAGGATCGCGGGGCACCGGCGGGCGCTGCAGCGCTCGCCAAGGGCCTCGCCCTGCTCGACCTCATCGCGGAAGCCACGAAGCCGCTTCGGTTTGCCGATCTGCAAAGGCAGAGCGGCGTCCCGAAGCCGACCCTGGCGCGTATGCTCAAAACCCTGATGGTCTATCGCCTGGTTCGCCAGGATGATGAAAGCGGTGCCTATCTGCTGGGCAACCGCTTTCTCGAACTATCCCATCGCGTCTGGGACAAGTTCGACCTGTTGAGCGCCGCTCTGCCTGAGCTCCAACGGCTGTCCATCGATCTGGGAGAAACCGTCGCGCTATGCCGTCTCGATGGTTCGCGCGTCGTCTATCTGGAGGAGCGGTCGAGCGGCGGACTTGGCGTCCTGATCGAAGTCGGGCGCAGGGTTGCGATCCATTGCTCGGCGGCGGGCAAGGCACTCCTGGCGTTCCAGGAGCCGACGTTTGCACGCAGCCTGATGGCGCAGCTGTCCTACGACCGCTTCACCCCGAAAACGATAACCGATGCGCAGTCGCTCGAGGCGGATCTGGTGCTGACGCGGGCACGGGGATATGCCGTCTCTTACGAGGAGCATCTGGTCGGTGTGAATTCCGTTGCTGCGCCGATTGCCGGGCGGGACGGCGTACCCATCGGTGCTCTCGTCGTCCTCGCCCCGGCCTCGCGCCTCGACAGTTCCGGAATTCACCCGGTGGGCCGGGAGCTCATCGCCTCCGCCCGCCGCATCACCGGAACGGCCGGAACTGTCGCGATCAGTTCGGGCCCGCGGCCGCGAGAGCGGACGTCCACATCCAGTTTTGTGCACTGCGTGCTGCCGTGGGGCGCTCAGCTGGGCGAGGCACCCGTCTGGATCGAGCGGGAAAAGCGGCTGTACTGGGTCGATATTCTTCATCCCGCCGTCCACCGCTTCGACCCGGTGACCGGCAAGAACGAGACCTGCAACGTTTCCAAACTTGTCAGCGCCGTGCTGCCTGCTATCGATGGAAGGCTCGTCGTTGCATCCCAGGACGGAGTGGAGTTTCTGGATTTCGACCGCGGCACCTTCACCCTCTTTGCCGAACCCGAGCCCGGCATGCCGGAAAACCGCCTGAACGACGCAAAGACCGACGCGCGCGGGCGGCTTTGGGTCGGCTCCATGCGCCTCGATGTCAGCCGGCCGACCGGGAACCTCTACCGGATTTCCGGCAGCGGAGAGGTTCACCGGGCCGCGGCCGGATTGACAGTCGCAAACGGGCTTGCATGGAGCTCCGACGGCCGGATCTTCTACTTCGTCGATACAGTGCCGGGCATCATCTACGCGTATGAATTCGACATTGGGGAAGGCCTCATCGGCAATCGCCGGGTGTTCGCCCGAATCCCGGAATCCGAAGGCCGGCCCGATGGCCTGACGGTCGACGCTGAGGGCGGCGTCTGGTGCGCGATTTGGGACGGATGGCGCGTGGTGCGCTACCATCCCGACGGCAAGATCGATCGTGTCGTGGACCTGCCAGTGCCGCGTCCGACGAGTGTCGCCTTCGGCGGCGACGATCTAGCAACCCTTTTCATAACGAGCGCCCGCACGCGTCTGCCCGCTTCGACGCTCACCGAAGCACCGCTATCGGGGGGCATTTTCGCATGTACGCCTGGAGTGCGTGGCTTACCCGCAAACCTCTTTGGTGGATGAAAGGACTTTGATGACATACCAGGACATGTTCTCGATGAAGGGGCGGACGGCACTCGTCACCGGTTCCAGCCGCGGCATCGGTGCGGCAATCGCAAAAGGGTTTGCCGCCTATGGCGCCCGCGTCGTTGTCCATGGACAAACGGAAGGTGCAGCAGCCGACGTCGAGCGTTCCATTCGGGAGGCCGGGGGACAAGCCGTCTCCGTTTACTGTGATCTGTCTAGCAAACGGGCTGGACGCATGCTCATCGAGCGCGCCGAGGCTGCGGCTGGTCCCCTCGACATTTTGGTGATCAACGCGTCCGCACAGATCAATGGCACCTTTGAGGATGTCAAACCCGAGGACCTTGATCTGCAGATCGATGTAAATTTGCGGTCGACCGTCGACATGCTGCAAGCGGTGCTTCCGTCAATGGCGGAACGCGGCTGGGGTCGCGTCATCAACGTCGGTAGCATCAATCAGATACGGCCAAAGGCGATCGTCTCGATCTACGCCGCCACGAAGGCGGCTCAACACAATCTCGTCCAGAGCCTGGCGCGAGACTACGCCGGCAGGGGTGTGCTTCTCAACACACTGGCCCCGGGCTTGATCGATACCGACAGGAATGCGGACAGACGTGACTCGGATCCTGAAGCGTGGGCGGACTACGTCCGCAAGCTGAACTGGATGGGTCGGGCAGGACGACCTGACGAAATGGTTGGTGCGGCGCTATTTCTGGCGTCTGAGGCGAGCAGTTTTGTAACCGGCGAGACACTCATTCTTTCCGGTGGATATTGAGTTAAAGCGCCCTACGGCTAGGGTGACGTCGAGGCCCTAGACCGCCAGTTTGAGGCCGAGCGACCAAAGCAGACGATAGGGGCAGACTCCTTATCCAGCCGCCATCGAGAATGACTAGCCCAGCCAGTTCCATGCGCCATGTTCTGACCAGCCGTTGCATCATTCTGAGGTTCTTTTGCTTGAAGCGAGCTGGATCAATCTCTGCCAGGCGTTGCTGGCCTCTGCAGGAGTCCACTGCGGCGCTTTTCTATAGCTGTCGCCACGGATCGTGATGACATGGCTGTGACGAGCATTGGCACCCATTTCATAGCGCCGGACACGAGCTGGAAGAGCAGATGGGTTGTATTGAGTTTCAACGGAAGATAGCCAAGCTCGTCGATGATGAGCAGCTTGGGAATTGAGATTGCCAGCCGAGCCGACATTCGCCGACTGACGGCGCTTGTGAAAAAAAAGCGAGGGGCAAAGGCCCCTCGCTGCCAGGATAGAGTTCTGCCGGTCTGTTTACCAGCAGACTGTCCCGCTTAACGCGCGGTTGACACGACGCCGCCGCTTTCAGTGCCGCCGCCGCCTTCGCTCCCGCCGCCGCTTTCAGTGCCGCCGCCGCTTTCGCTGCCGCCGCCGCTTTCGCTGCCGCCGCCGCTTTCGCTGCCGCCGCCGCTTTCGCTGCCGCCGCCGCTTTCGCTGCCGCCGCCGCTTTCGCTGCCGCCGCCGCTTTCGCTGCCGCCGCCGCTTTCGCTGCCGCCGCCGCTTTCGCTGCCGCCGCCGCTTTCGCTGCCGCCGCCGCTTTCGCTGCCGCCGCCGCTTTCGCTGCCGCCGCCGCTTTCGCTGCCGCCGCCGCTTTCACTGCCGCCGCCGCTTTCGCTGCCGCCGCCGCTTTCAGTGCCGCCGCCGCTTTCGCTGCCGCCGCCGCTTTCAGTGCCGCCGCCGCTTTCACTGCCACCGCCGCTTTCACTGCCGCCGCCACCTTCACTGCCGCCGCTGCCGCCGTCTCCACCGCCGCTGCTGCCGTTGTCTCCACCGCCGCCGCTACCGCTGTCTCCACCACCGCCGCTGCCGCTATCAGCGCCCGTTCCGCTCGCACCGTCGCTTTTGCCGCCAATTTCGCCGGCTCCGCCGATTTTGCCGCCGTCAGCGAATGCTGGCGCCGTGTAACCCGCCGCAACGATGGCGCAGATAGCAACTGTTTGAAGATACTTTTTCATGCTGGTCTCCCAATGTTGATTCAAGTATTTGCCCAGCCGCCGAGCAATAACTCACTCCTCAACAACGAGGCTAGGCATGTCCTTCCGTGACCTCCACTAAGCATAGGTTGCGTGCACCGCATCCAGAGCCGGAGTTTTGCTGAGGCCGTAACAGAACAAATATCCCGGGACGAAGATAACCCCCTCCGGTGCCACGTTTTTTTCGGGGTCGTCGGAGCCGTCAATTAATCGCTTCGGAAAGCCAATGTTTTTTTCACATTTACTAATAAAATTGCGGGTGACATGACCAAAGCTGCACATTTGAAGCCGATTTCGAACCATAGCGTGTGCAAATAACCCCACCGACGGCGCTGATCCCTGCGAAGCTACAGCATCACCTGAGTGCGTTTCTCGCTTGGCGAAATCATGCGCGGCATTCCCCTGAAACAGGAATCGGATCCAAAAACTGTCGCGCACCTCACCGAATGGTTGTGCGGGCTGCGCCACGACTATGGCGACCGGATGCGTTGAGGGAGGGCACGGCATCGACACGCCATTGGAGCGACAAGGAACTGCAGGCAGCCGGGTGCTCCCGATCGGGTCAATTATCTTCCGGTAATTCATTGGATGCTCCCGTACGGGGCATGGCCAAAACCGGGCCAACGGAAAAGTACCGCCATGGGCCGGGGATTCCGGGCAGGTCGAGCTCCCCGCGTGGATCAAAGGAGAGGTTTGTACCGATGGCGAGATCGCGCACGGTGCGGGAGGCGATGATATCGCCCGGTCTCGCGCAGCCCGCAAGTCCCGCTGCAAGCTGCAGGACCGGGCCGGCATGGCCGTGGTGTCTTCCGCACTCGCCGATGTGGATGGCTGCTTGCACATTCAGGCCGATTTGATTCAGGCGGCTCCGAAGATCGAATGCACAGGCGATCGCCTGGCTGGGTTGCCGGAACACGGCGACAAGCCCGAAATCGTGGAGGTCGATCGCCTCACCGTCGGCAGCATGGGCTGCTGGCCCGGAACACGGCAATGGTCTTCTGTAAGGCTCGGCTGGTGGAGAAGGGTATTCCACCTGAGCAGACATCGTAGTAAGTTGGACTTGGCAATGCGATTATGGCCTCTATTACGGGGGCCGTTTTTTTGACGGGTGCAGCCGCCCCACAGTTAAGCGCGTCGTGCTCGCGAAGCGAGCTGCTATCTGTGAGAAAAGTTTATTCCAGGCGGCCGACAGATGGAGGGAACGACCGCCTGGTCGTCTAGGGGCGCGTAGAGGAACTCTCGACTAGTGCCCACGATTAGATTTTCCCACTGCTCCGAGCTCGGCGACCTTTCGATCGAGGTCGATTTTGTATGGTCCGAATTTCTCAAACAGTTCACGTGCGACAAGGGGCATAAGCCGGTGCGCGCGGATGAACTCTTCCAGGTCGTACCGCTGATTCCAGCCGTGAACCACCTTGCTATACTGTTGTCTGGTGTCTTCGTGTTGCATGGCCGTATTCTCGACGTTGGCTGTTTCGCAGCGTGACCGGGCTGGCTTAATCAGCAAATATCGCCTCTCGTGAAAAAAGTTCCAGAGATTCGTGATGTCACTGTGCGTCCTCGGCTATCGGCTTCAATGCATGGTGGCCGCACGCGGCGATTCATTCCAAATCGAGCGACTGCTTCAGTTCGTCGATCTTCTTGGATGCTTCCGCCTTGGTCAGATCCTCAGCATAGGCCTCGGGCTGATGCGCCTGCTCCGACAGGGTCTTCAGATAGGACCGCTGCGCACCGGTCATCGGCTCGTCGCCGCTGACCCAATCGTCGGGGTCTTTCTGTGTGTTGGAAGAAGGATCGGTTTTCGGATTGACAGTCATAACACCCTCCTGAATTCGTTCTCTAAACGTTCCAGGGCGCGTGCGGGTTCCAACCATCTGTCGATCGTCGCCTGTATCGTCGGCCCTTCATTAGAAGTGAGCGCCGCACCCGGTAGAGAGCCCGTTCAGAGTATACCGGCGACCATTAGATGATCCGCACGCGGCGACCAGGTCCTGGGCTCCTCTCTCAGCCAAACGGTTCACGATCTGCAAGCGTGAACGATTTAGGCTGCCCGCCGTCCGGTATGGCAGTCGGAGATCGAAAGCCGGATCTCGACGGAAGTTGTCGTCCGCTCGCCACATCGATTTGCGGAATCGATCGCAGCGTTTCCGCCTGGCGAGAGAAAGCGCATCGCCGGGGCCCTCGTAAGCATGCGCCCTGCATCGTCTCAATGATGATCCAGCGGCCGCCAGAGACGGGTATCATCGATACGCAGGTTTGCTGGTCAGGTCGGGCAGGTGAAGGCAGGGCGCTTTTCAATTGGAGCGGCTTGCCGGGCCTAGGCTTCCCGGATCCCGGCGTTGGCCGTCGCGATGCTGATCCTCCGAGACGAGGCTTTTTAACCGGTCAAACCGCGCGCGAACGGGCTCTGTCAGCTGCGCTGCCGGCGCCTGGTACGCTCATTCTCGCTGGCGCTCGAAGCCGACTACCTTCATCGGCACGCGCGGCGACTAAGACATTTTCCGCGGGCGAGCAGCCGCTGCTGCTCGATGCCGCTCGCCCTGATTTAACCCGGCGGATTGTCCCGATTGAACAGAGCAGCGCGGGATCATGTCAGCCTTCGAAAGTGGGATGGATCGGACAACCGCAGGTGCCGCTGCCTTTCGGGCTTCATCGCGCTTTCTCAAGCTTTCAATTTTTTGCTCGGCCGCCAGCCCGTCTGTGTCCGATACTAGGCCTATCGCTGTGCCGTTTATATCGTGGCGGACGGAGCCTAGCTGCGCGATCGCTAGATGGTATCTCTTTGAGTGGAGAAAGGTTCCGGTCGCGCGGCGCAGGGTCGAGACGCTAAGGCCAGGCCGCAGAAGGGGTCTGATTTCAGGCCAGAGTCCGAGCCCGAAGGGTCGGATTGGATCGCCGGGCTTCATGGGAAGAATGGCAATCGGCTGTGTGAGTAGCGCATTGATTGCCTGCGCTTTCAACACATCCGTGTCCCGTGCAGCAACTGGGCCAAGTTTGTCTCTCGACGATTTGCTCATGGAAGGTTTCTCATGCGTTATTTCAAATACCGTTGGCCTGTAGCAACTCATGCCTGATCAAAGGCGCCTCTGAATCCCGGATCGTGCATTTTCGTCTCAGTTAGGCTGAGGGAATACCGCGTATGGCGACGTTCGCCGGTTCGCACAAGTGCGCCTTTTTCCACCAAGTCGTGAAGATCACGAGTGGCGGTCGCTCGCGAGGTTTGTGTGATCGCGATGTAGTTCTCGGCGCTCAGCCCGCCTCTAAATCCCGAAGGGCCTTCACGGAACATGCGGGCGACCGCCTTTTCCTGCCGCTCGTTGAACTGCCCGCGAAACCGATCATAGAATTGCGCCTTGTCGAGGTAAAAGTCGATCCGACGCAATGTCGTCTGTTGCGCTTCCAGGATGGTCTGCGCGAAGTAGATCAGCCATTCGGTGATATCCAACGTGCGCTGGTTTTTCTCCAACTGGCTGTAGTATTCCTTTCGGGCAAGCTCAATCGTGAAGGCGAGTGCAATGAGACTTGGTTGTCCAATATTCTGTGCAAGTGATTTTTCGGAAATCGCCCGACCGAGCCTACCGTTGCCATCTTCGAAAGGATGGATGCTCTCGAAATAAATATGGCCGATACCAGCACGTGTCAAAGCGGGGAGGGGGGCTTCACCGTGAGTTGCGGATTTGTTGAACCAATCCACGTAGGCGGCCATCTCGTCCGGTATTCGTACTGACGGTGGCGCTTCAAAGTGGATGATAGGTTTATCGTGGCGACCAGATACGATCTGCATGGCATCTTCGTGTATTCGGTATGTACCAATCGTTCCCATATGACGGTTTCCCGTCATCAACATTCTATGCCACCGAAAGAGCGTTTCATGGTCCAGAGGCCGCGACCAAGTGCCATAGACGTCGGCCATCATTTCTGCGATCCCGCGTTCCTGCGGCTTGATCGGCCGGCTGTCTGCTTCTAGACCGAACTGTCGGCGCAAAGAGGATTGGACGCTCAAACGATCGAGCATTTCTCCCTCGATTTGCGATGTCTTCACCGCCTCTTCGCTGATCAACTCTATGCGTAGTTGATCGCGTTCATTGTCGCTGACGTGGCGGATTGCGCCGATGACCTCACCAGATGACAAAAGGAATTGCCGTTCAAGCGGCTCAAGCCGGGAAGCGTCAAAACTGAATTCGGGCCAGCCTTGCTGCGTCCAGTTCCATTTCATGAGCTATAGACTTCCTTTTCTATACCTCATTTTTGCCGGAAATCATGAGCGATAGCAACCGCGCCTATAGCCCCAAGGCCGATTCCATCTCTCTGCCTTGGGTGGCAGGGAGGAGGGGCGTTAAAGGGACGGTCCTCAAATCAGCGCGATCGCCCATTTTGAGAGGCGGTTGATATCGGACCGAACGGAGGATGGCATTGCCGAGGCGGGCCCGCGCTGTATGAGCGGGTCGAGGGTCTGGGCAGTAACGTTTCTGGCGAGACCTGTGATCTCCACGAGTTGCGCAAGCGTGGTCGGCGATCCGGTGGCCTGCAGCTTTTCGACCACAATCACGGTCATGGGGCAACCTGTTTGAGGCGATCGTGGTGAGCAGGGCAGGTTCAAGCTCCATCGAACGCTCCCTTGAATTCTGGGTCAGCGAAGGCGAAACCCGACCTCGAGCGGGCCATGGCAACGGTGCGTTCCGTAGGCTGCAATGTCTATGTCGATCCGGAGGGTGTCGCCTTTAAGGTCAAGGTCGCCTTAGTGGACAAGGGTATAGACGGTGAGGCTTTGGCGAGGTCGGTCGCTGAACGCCCGAAACGTTCGCGGAGCTGCGCGGCAAGGCTGGCTGTTCGGCGACAACAAGGAGCGCAAGGTCGCCCGCCATTACGCCAGGGCGCTCAGCCATCACGTCGCATCGGCCGGCCGTAGGTGGTGCCGGCGACTTGAAGCAGAGCGTCAGTCGGAGAGTTGGACGCGCGAGAAGCAGGATGTGATCGTGGTTCCCGGGGCGCGTCGCCGTTGCGCGCGCGCTGACAGGGGAAACTTGTTTTGACCTTAGATCGGCTGTCCCCGGTGTTCCTGTCGAGCACCAACCGCGAGGGTGCGGCTCGATTAGCGTCATGATCCGCTCGATAGACATCGGCCGAAGCAGACTCCTCCTTATCCGGCCGGTCGAGAACATCGGTCCGTTCGGCTGCCACTCAAGATCGCATAATCAATCGTGAGGGTACTAGCTTCGATTGTTGACGGTCCATTGCTGGATCATCCACTTGCGGCGGTGCTGGCGGAAAGGCTCAATCGGCGCAAGCGCGCCGTCACCGGCAGATGGGTGCTCTAATATCTCTGGCAACCTGCAATTTGTGTCATTGACCGAACCGATTGGTCGGCTGCCCACAAACACCTGCCCGCATCCCGAACACAGCTCCCTCGTACGGATTGTCGGCAAGGTGCGCGTCGGTCATCGTGAAGCGTGCTGAGGTAACGAACAGCGTTTCAAGTCCAGGCCCGCCAAAAGCACAGCTGGTTGGCCACGAACAGGGCAGATCGACAATGCGATCTATTATACCGCTCGGCGTGAAACGAACCACGCAACCGCCACCGGCGACGCGACAATTCCAGATGAAACCTTCCGCATCGACGCAAGATCCGTCTGGAAGACCACGACTGAAGCCAGAAAGGATCGTCCGCCGGTCATGAAGAGACCAGGATTTGTTATCCAAGGCGTAACTGTAGATCGTGTTGTCTTCGGTGTCGGCCGTAATGAGCCGATCGTCTTCAGTCCATATCAGTGTGTTGGTGATGCCAAAGTGGTCATCCGAAACCGAGCATAGCTCTCCGCCCGCATAACGATACAGCCTTCCCGTCTTTGCCGTTATCGCCTGCGGCGTGCCATCGAGACCGATATTGTCCTGCATGGTGCCAACCCAGAATGCGCCATCTGGCCCGACAACGCCTTCGTTCAGGCGATTTCGCGGAAGCTCCGATTCAACCTCTGCTATGGCGCGGAGTTGGCCGCCGAAGTCCCATAGCGCAATTGACTTCCTCAATCCGACAATGGCGCCTCCGTCCTTACGAAGGCCAATTGAAGTCACGAGATCATGGAAGTTCCACTTTTCGTGCTTGCCCGAGTTCGGGCGTAAGCGATGGATCGATTTCCCGACGATGTCGACCCAGCATAGCGCATGTTCTCGTTCGTCCCATACGGCACTTTCTCCGACGACGTTTTTCGCGGCGAGAACAACGTCAACCTCAACTCCCATGGAATTCCCCTTTTGGTCTTCGAATTCAATCTTGACATACAGCTTATGCGTAAACTATGAATCGGATCAAGTAAACCTGTCCGACAGGTTTTGGCATTTCGGGAGGCGATGTATGAATCTGCGGCCAGTTGAAGATGAGCAACATATAGCCGGCAGCCTGGTCGGCACCGCGATCGGCGCGATCACCCAGCACATCCGGACAAATGAACTCGGCCCCGGCGATCGGCTGCCGAGTGAGGCAACCTTATCGAAGGAACTCAGCGTATCTCGATCGGTGGTCCGCGAGGCGTTCAGGTCGCTCGCCACGATGCGCTTGATTGATCTCAGTGCGGGTAAGCGCGCCACCGTGGCGCAGCTCGATCACGGAGCAATGTCCTTGATGATCGAGCACGGCGTACACACTGCCCAGATCAACATCAATCAGGTCTACGACGTGCGCCGAACCATAGAGACCCGTACAGCGACGCTCGCCGCACTGAGGCGGACGGACGCGGAAGCGCGCACCATTCTCGGACTTGCGAAGGCAATGGAGGACAATTTTGTAGACGCGGAGAAAGTAATGGAGAGCGACCTCGCGTTTCATCTCGAGATCGCCCGCGCTTCAAAGAATCCGATCTTCTCGATGATTGTCGGCGCCTTCCAGGGCGTGTCGCGGCAGACTTGGCCGATCGGTTGGCGTAGCCGCGCCTCGGACGCAGAGCGGCACGCAATGAACGCAATCCATATCGAGTTGGCGCAAGCGATTGCTGCGGGCGATCCGCAAGCAGCCAGTCAGCTCATGGCCCGGCATTTCGACGAGAGCGTCAAGGCGCTTCTTGCCGCCGGCATCGCATAGGAAGCAGCCTTATGAAAATAACGAAACTGGAAACGGTCCGCGTCGCGGAGCGCCCGAACCTTCTCTGGCTCCTGGTCCATACGGATGAGGGGCTGACCGGGCTCGGGGAGACGTTCTTCGGCGCCGAGACCGTCGAAACCTATATTCATGAATATGTCGCGCCTCGGGTCATCGGCCGCGACCCCTTGCAGATCGACCTCCTCGCCGCCGATCTCGTGGGGTACCTCGGGTTTCGCTCCTCCGGAGCTGAAGTGCGAGGCAACTCGGCCTTTGACATCGCGCTGTGGGACATCTTCGGCAAGGCAACGAACCAGCCGATCGCCCAGTTGCTCGGCGGTTTCAGTCGCAAGGAAATCCGGACCTACAACACATGCGCGGGCACTGAGTACATCAAGAAGGCGACCGGCCAGACGACAGCGAACTATGATCTGTCCTCGTCGTCCGCGCGCAATTACGACGACCTCAATGGCTTCCTGAACAGCGCCGACGAACTTGCCCATTCCCTGCTTGAAGAGGGCATCACGGCGATGAAGATCTGGCCGTTCGATATCTCTGCGGAAAAGACGCGCGGCCAATATATCTCACTGCCCGATCTTAAGTCGGCGCTTAAGCCCTTCGAGAAGATCCGTTCGGCGGTCGGCGACCGGATGGATATCATGGTCGAGTTCCATTCGATGTGGCAGCTGTTGCCAGCAATGCAGATCGCCAAAGCACTCGCGCCATACCAAACATTCTGGCACGAGGATCCCATCAAAATGGACAGCCTCTCGAGCCTCAAGCGCTACGCGGCCGTCTCGCCGGCACCGATCTCAGCCTCGGAAACGTTGGGCTCGCGCTGGGCCTTTCGCGACCTTCTGGAAACCGACGCTGCCGGCGTGGTCATGCTCGACATCAGCTGGTGCGGCGGATTGTCGGAAGCACGCAAGATCGCCGCTATGGCGGAGGCATGGCACTTGCCCGTCGCGCCGCATGACTGCACTGGCCCGGTCGTCCTTTGCGCATCGACGCATCTGTCGCTAAACGCGCCCAATGCGCTGGTGCAGGAGAGCGTCCGCGCCTTCTACAAGACCTGGTACCGCGACCTCGTTACGGCGTTGCCCGAAGTCAAGAACGGCATGATCACGGTACCGCCAGGCGCCGGACTGGGCATGGAACTCAATCCGGACCTCGATAAGGCATTCACCGTATTTCGCCGCAGCTCGGATACGAACTGACACGGACCTTCAGCTGCAATCAAAATGAACCAAGGGAGGAGTAAGCATGAGAAGGTTTTTGACTGGGTGCGCTTTGAGCATAGCGCTTTTGGGCTCCACAGCGCTCGGGGCATCCGCGGAGCCGCTAAACATCGTCTTCACGCACCATTCGTCGGCGTCGAATACGTTTTGGCAGGCGGTGAAGAAGGGCTTTGACGACGCCTGCGAGAAGATCGCAGCCAACTGCCAGATGGTCTTTACGCAGAACGAAGGCTCCGTCGAGCAGCAGCTTTCAAACATGGAAGCGGCCCTAGCGCGCAAGCCTGATGCCCTTCTAACTTCGATCGTCGACGACAAGGCGTTCGACGACGTCATCGCCCGCGCCACGAAGGACAACGTCGTCGTGATCGGGGTCAACGTGGATGACAGTCAGGGCGCACAAGGAAACATGCGCGCTGCTTTTGTCGGCCAGGGATTCCGACCAGCCGGCCACTCGCTCGGTCAGGCCATGGCGCAGAATTTCCCGAAGGAGGGGCCGATTAAGGTGCTGGTCGGAGTTTCGGCTCCAGGCCAGAACTGGTCTGAGGCACGCGGGCAGGGCGTCATGGATTTCCTGGAGGAATACAAGGCCGCCAATCCCAACCGAGAGGTTTCTTGGGAGCGAATCGATAGCGGCACTGATCTTGCGATTACGGCCGATCGTGTTGGCGCCTATCTTAATGCCCACCCCGACACCACGGCCTATTTCGACACTGGCTTTTGGCATGCTGCGGTCGCACGGGTGCTGAAGGATCGCGGCGTCGAGCCGGGCAAGGTGCTGCTAGGCGGCTTCGACCTCGTGCCGGAAGTCGTCCAGCAGATGCAGACCGGCTACGTCCAGGTTCAGGTCGATCAGCAGCCGTACATGCAGGGCTTCATGCCAGTCATGCAAGTCTATCTCGCCGAGACTTTCGGACTTGCCCCGTCCGACATTGACACGGGGCAGGGCATTGTTCGCCCGGCCGATGCCGAGACGATCATGGAGTTCTCCGCCAAGGGGCTTCGCTAACGCACGTCCCCGGGGGGCCGGAGCGAAGAGACAAACTAGCCTGTTCAGGGCGTTAGAGTGTGCTTTGCGCGTTAAGTTGAACGCGCAGAGCGCCAAATTTGGCCGAGAGGGTACGGCGAGCACATCGCCGCCCTCTCGCACTGGAGCCGCATGCAATGAAACGTTTTTTGAAAATCTACATGGATAAGCCCGAACTGGCCGCGCTTATCCTTCTCCTGCTTCTCATGGGTATCTTCCAGAGCCAGTCTGAAGGCGTGTTCTTGAGTCTTGACAATTTGCGCGGCGTTTTGGGGATCCTGCCCGAGATGGCATTGGTCGCGATTGGTGTGACGGTTCTCATGATCTGCGGTGAATTCGACCTTTCAGTGGGAGCCGTATTCGCCCTGATGCCGATGTCGATGGCGGTGCTGATGGTTACAGGGATTTCGTTCCCACTGGCACTGATCGCCGGCCTTCTTGTGTGCGTCGCTATCGGTCTTTTGAACGGCTTTCTGACCATTCGCTTCGCAATACCAAGTTTCATCACCACGCTTGGCATGATGTTTGTCGCCAGATCCCTGACTGTCGTGATCTCCGGCGGATTTCCGCCGCTTCTACCGGCCGATCTCCCCACGTGGCTCTTCACTAGCTTCGTCGGGCCGGGCGAACTGGTGAGAATGTCATTCATCTGGTTTCTGGCCATCGCTGGTCTTGTGTCGTTGCTCCTTAGCCGTACAAACTTAGGCAACTGGATCCGAGCAACCGGCGGATTCCTGCCTGCGGCAGCGGCACTCGGCATCCCGACAGCGCGCGTCAAGATCGCCTGTTTCATTCTCTGCTCGGTACTGAGCGGATTTGCCGGATTGATCCAGGTGCTGCGCCTCGGTTCGCCCCTGCCGTCAATCGGCGAGGGAATGGAGCTTCAGGCCGTGGCGGCGGCGGTCATCGGCGGCACTGCACTGACCGGTGGGGTCGGCGCCGTTTTGGGCGGCATCGTGGGCGTTGCGCTGATCCGCGTGATCGACAATGGTCTCGTTCTCAGCCAGGTCGACGCCAACTGGTTCAAGTTCGCCATCGGCTCGTTGACCATCTTTGCGGTGGTCGCCAACTCTTGGCTGCGCAAGCGCGCAAAGTCCATCAAAGTGGAGGTCTGATCCATGAAGGATACCATCGTTTCCGTCAAAAACCTCCACAAGTGGTATTCGGGCGTGCATGCGCTGAAAGGCGTCTCGGTCGATTTCGCCCGCAACGAAGCAGTGGGCCTCATCGGTGATAACGGTGCCGGCAAATCCACACTGATCAATATCCTCTCCGGTGTGCAGAAGCAGGATGAGGGCGACATCTATATCGAATCCGAGAAAGTCGCGATCTGCAGCCCGCGCGATTCCATGCGTCTCGGCATCGAGACGATCTACCAGTACAACTCCATGGTTCCAACCATGTCGATTGCGCGGAATTTGTTCATCGGTCGAGAGCCGCTGAAATACTCGGTGTTTGGCATCGGCGTTATGGATCTACGAAAAATGCGCGAGGAAAGTGTCCGGGCGATCGCAGATGTCGATCTGCATCTCCGCTCGCCTGATGCGCTGGTTGGTGAGCTTTCCGGGGGGCAGCGGCAGGGTGTCGCCATCGCCCGAGCCATGCACTTTAAATCCAAGGTGATGATCCTCGATGAGCCGACTAACCATCTTTCGGTCAAGGAGACCAACAAGGTCATCGGTTTCGTTCGTTCGCTGAAGGAGCAGAACGTCACGGGGATCTTCATTAGCCACAATATGCATCATGTCTTTGACTGCTGTGACCGTGTGGTCGCGATGGCGCGTGGACAGATCGTGCTCGACAAGCGTGTCGCCGACACGTCGATTGACGAAGTGCAGTCGGTGCTTTGAAGGGAACGCAAATGGAGACGCTTCAAGGAAAAGTGGCACTCGTCACCGGAGGCCTCGGCACGCTCGGTCGGGCGCAGGCGAGGAAGCTCAACAAGGAAGGCGCGACCGTCGTTATACTCGATCGTCCCGAGCTGGAGGATGCGCAAACGCTGGCACGAAGCCTCGGCGAAAACGTGCGCTTTCTTGGTTGTGATCTGAACGATCTCGCCACATCGGAAAGGGTCATTCGGCAGGAGGCGGAGACCTCCGGTGGCATCGACATCCTGATCAACAACGCCGCGCTCATCATCAACAAGCCGTTTCAAGAATTCAGCCTGGAGGAGTACGAAGATCAGATCCGGGTCAACTCCTCAGCTGCCTTTGCTGCTGTCAGAGGCTGTGCGGATTTGATGACGCGCAAGGGGGCCGGCAAGATTGTCAACTTTGCTTCCATCACGCTCAATGGCCAATGGGAAGGCTACGTACCATATGTGGCGTCAAAAGGTGCGATGGTCGGTCTCACGAAGTCGCTGGCCCGTGAGCTTGGTCCCCATGGCATCAACGTCAATGCGGTTTCGCCAGGCGCGATTGTTTCCCAAGCGGAAGACCGGGTCTTTGCAGATAGGCTTCAGGAATACAACGATTGGATCCTGACGCGGCAATGCCTCAAAAAACGCATCCAGCCCGAGGATGTCGCCGAACTCGTTTTCTTCCTCGTCTCGCCGGCCTCGGACATGATTTCTGGGCAGATCTTCGCGATCGACGGCGGCTGGTAGATGGTGGCCGACCGGATTATCCTGGACAATGGCAACGCGCGCCTCGAACTCGTGCCGGCGCTCGGAGGGGGGATTGCGCGGCTTGATGTGCGACACCCGGACGGCGCGTTGCTTCCCGTGTTGAGGCCGTGGAACGGTCGGATGGAGGATGGACCCCTCGCACTCGGCTGCAATGTCCTTGTCCCGTTTTCCAATCGCATTTCCGGGGGCGGCTTCGAACATGATGGTGCGTTCCATCCTGTTCCTGCCAACTTTTGTGGCGAGCCATTGCCCATTCATGGGGACGGCTTTCAGCGGTGTTGGCGCACGCTTGCTCAGCGCTCAGAGTCCCTTGAAGTAGAATGTGACGGGGAGATCGGTCCATTCCGCTACCGGGCACGGCAAATCATCACGCTCGCCATGGGCAAACTGATCGTAGAGCTCGAAGTTGAAAACTTGTCGGGGCAAGCATTGCCGTTCGGCGTGGGGTTCCATCCGTGGTTTCCCAGAAATGTGGACACTCGGCTGCAATTTCGTGCCGCGGAGATATGGCTGGAGGACGAGCGTCATCTTCCCGCCGGGCGGCAAGAGATCGGTGACGCTTCAGACTGGAACTTCGATGGCGGGCGGATCTTGCCCGACGGCTGGATCAACAATGCCTTCGGCGAGTGGGGTGGAGAAGCCGTGATCACGCAAGGCGAGAGGGCCGTCTCTCTCAGGCTCTCCGCTTCGGATAACCTCGCATATGCGTTGGTCTTCTCGCCGGGGTCGAAGGCCGACTTCTTTTGTTTTGAGCCGGTCTCCCACCCCGTCGACGCGCATAATCTTGAGGGTCACCCCGGCCTTCAGGTGCTCGAACACCGTCAAAAACTGACTGCTTCAATGACGTTGGAATGGGATGAACGATATGGAACTCAGTAAGAACGGCACCTTCGTAGGTCGCGTTTGGCTGCCGCAAGAAGAGGGGCCGGCGCTGGTGGCTGTTAGGGCCGGCGTTCTCTTCGATATTACCTCGAAAGATGCGCCAACGATGCGCGATCTCGCCGAGATGGACGATGCAGTCGGGTTTGTTCGTGCCCAAGAGGGAAAAGCGATCTGCAATCTCGACGATGTTTTGTCCGGCAGGGCCGCTAACCCGAGCATACCCCGGCTGCTCGCCCCATGCGATCTTCACGCGATCAAGGCCTGCGGAGTGACCTTTGCACGCTCGATGCTCGAGCGGGTGATCGAGGAGCGCGCGGCAGGAAATCCCGACCTCGCCTCCAAAATCCGCGAACGCGTGACGGCGGTCGTCGGAGACAGCCTGCGCAATCTCAAGGCCGGTTCGCTGGAAGCGGCGAAGGTCAAGGAGGCACTGATCGAGGAGGGCGTCTGGTCTCAATATCTCGAAGTCGGAATTGGTCCCGACGCCGAAGTCTTCACAAAGGGACAGATCATGTCGGCGGTCGGCTATGGGGACGAGGTGGGGCTCCACCCGATCTCGAGATGGAACAACCCTGAACCGGAGGTGGTGCTGGTTGTCGACAGCCAGGGCCGGGTGAAGGGGGCGACGCTCGGCAACGATGTGAACCTGCGCGATGTCGAAGGGCGCTCGGCGCTGTTGCTCGGCAAAGCCAAGGACAACAACGCCTCCTGCGCACTCGGTCCGTTCATTCGACTGTTCGACGAAAGCTATTCGATCGATGACGTTCGCGACGCCGAACTCGATCTGAGGATTGAGGGCGAAGATGGCTATGTCCTGACCGGCCGCAGCTCGATGAAGGAGATCAGCCGCGATCCACTCGACCTAGTGGCACAGACCATCGGTCCCCATCACCAATATCCCGATGGCTTGATGTTGTTCATGGGCACGCTGTTCGCTCCAGTCGAAGATCGCGACGTCCCCGGTCAGGGCTTCACACACAAGATCGGCGATGTCGTGACGATTTCCAACGCCAAGCTCGGCGCTCTCGTCAACACGGTGAGGCTATCTACCGAGTGCCCTCCCTGGACCTTCGGCGCGTCCCATCTCATGCGCAACCTCGCCGCACGCCAGCTAATCTAGGAACCCCATTATGGCTTTGCACCAGAACCTGATTGCCGGCGAATGGGTTGGCGGTGATGGCGTTGCCAATATCAATCCGTCCGACACCAACGACGTGATCGGGGAATATGCGCGCGCCTCGGCCGAGGATGCGAAGGCGGCGATCGCCGCGGCCAAGGCTGCGTTTCCGGCCTGGTCGCGCTCCGGCATTCTCGAGCCTCATGCAATCCTTCGAAAGACCGCCGACGAGCACGCAGTCGGATGCGCGCCGAGTCCAACTTAACGCCGCTGCCAAACAAATTTGCCAGCACCACGTGTTTACCATTTACTTACGATAGAATTACGCGGAAAATTAGCGTCGTGGGAGGAAGGCATTCGGCCCTCACGATCAGCGCGCCCGAACGGCTTCTGCCCCTTTCAAGGGAGGACCAGTCATGAGGCGTATTTTGTTGCACGCGGCAGCATCGGTCGCGGCGCTCTCGCTTGGCGTCTCGTATGCATCCGCGCAATCAGGCAGTGTCGAGAAGGCGGTCGGCGGCTACAGTTTCGAGGAGGCCGCAAAAGAGGCGCCCGGTACCAAGGACTTTCATTCGGCCGACGGCCACCTCACCTTTGGTATCGTGACGCACACCGCCGGGAACGGTTTTTTCGATCCCGTCTATGTTGGCGCCACTGTGGCTGGCAACATGATCGGCGCCAAGATCCTGCTGCTTGGCTCGGAATCGCCGGTGGATGATCCGGCCCGCGAGATCGAAATCCTTAATCAGATCGTTCAGGATCCGACGATCGACGGTATCATCATGACGACACCGCAGGTCGGCGCCTACAACGACATCGTCAAGGCCGCCGAGGCAAAGGGAATTCCCGTCGCTACGACAAATTCCTTTGACGGGACGCTGCTCAATCGCAGTAGCATCAGTCATACCGGCCAGGACGCATCCGCGGCTGCGATCGGCGGCGAAGCACTTGCCAAATGCGTGCTCGACAGCGGCAAGACGAGCGGCTCGATCCTGCTGCCGTCCTCGACCGCGATGGGCAATATCGAAGTGAACAACCGGGTGACCTCGGCCTTTAATGCGATCGTCAAGACACTGAAGGACGCCGGAAAGCTTGAAAACTTCAAGGTGGACGCCGGGCCGGAGAATGTCGGCATCGACACGAACCCGAACGACCCCGTGAACGCGCTCGTGTCGCTCTTCGAGTCGCGTGGTGACGTCGTCGGGGCCTTCACCGCAAACAACGTCTTCACACCGCCACTCGTAAAGGCAGTCGCGCAAATGGGATGGACCGGTAAGTTCTGTGCCTTCGGCTTCGATCTGGGGCCGGCGCAGCAAGAGGGCATCACCGCGGGCAACCTAACGGGCTCGCTGGGACAACAGCCGTTTCTGCAAGGCTTCTGGCCGGTCATGCAGCTCTACCTGCAGATCGACCGCGGCATTTCGGCCGCCAATCTCGACACACGGGCCCAGCTGGTGACGAAGGAGACCGTCGCCAATGTCGGCAAGCGCTTCGAGAACTGATTTCGCACGAGCCGCCTGACATATACGGGCGGGAGGGCCGTTCCTGCCGCCTGCGCAAGTGCAAAGTTTTACCGGACAAACCCATGGCGCCTGTGGAGACGACATCGCTCGGCCGTGCGCCTCCGCAGCTCGCCGGCGGCTGGG